>JAWODN010000017.1:0-23997 GCA_046483285.1 Candidatus Aminicenantota bacterium
GATTGGGATGCGCTGGAGGAAAAGGAGCTCAGGCAGAAAGAGAATGAGCTAAGAGAGTTGTGGCAGATCGACTTGGTGGACGACAGGCGAATCAAGAACCTCTGGGAGCAGATCATCCTCGAGGGAGGGCTTGAGGAGGTAGCCCACCCGCTATACCTAGAGGCCATCGCAGAAGTGGCAAGCATAGTTGACAGCGAGGTAGGCCAGCTTATGGGCACAGCACTACGACACTTGCCCCTAGAGGAACAGGCGGTCTACGCAGGCGACCTGCAGGCCCGACGGAAAGCGGTAGACGCGCTGCTGAACGTATACCTGCATGAGACAGGACTGCTGGGCCCGATCCGGGAGAACAATCTTATTCATATCATCATACCTCATGACAAAAATAAATGCAATTAATGTGCCAATATAATTAGTGTTTTTTCAAATAAAATACAGTGTTTAAGTTATAGTTAACAAATAAAATATCAACACTCCGGGCATAAGAGGGGGGGTGAAACCGCCGATCCGCAAAAACAGCATAGGGGTAATATTCCCCACCCCCTGGTTCATATGAGGCCGGTTCTTCGGAGTGCGCCCGGGCTGCGGGACGGTTTCTCGGCATCTGCTTAACGGCGGGGCGCTTCCGTTGAAAAACCGCAGCATCATGCTCAGCTCCATGCATCTGGGCAGCCCCGGCTTTCATCCATGGCAGCCGTTCAGAAGGGATTGTCATCGCTGGGGGTGACGTCCCTGAAAAAGGGAGGGAAGGGCCCGCCCGGAGGCGGACCCTTTATAAAATGTATAAAGAAGAAAAAATCGTCCACAGGCGCAGTTGATTGATGCAGGAAGAAAAAGGCGGGAAAGCGGCCTCCGAAAAGGCCGCTTTATGAACGCTCTGCGGTACGATTTTTTGGCTCATGAGGTTAGTTTGCCGTCCGCTCCAGGATTTTCTCCACGGCCGAAAGGACTTGGGGGCTGATTTTGGTCCCCTTTTCAATGGATTGAGGCTGAATTCCCAGAACGTAAGCGTTTTTGAGCTGATTTGGGTCGGCGAGATGGGTCAGAAAAGGAATGAACTTATGGCTCAAACCGGCGTGGTTGAGCACATATTCCAAGGGGATCAAAGTGATCTTCCCCGGGGATTCGGAAAATTCCAGCGCGTCCATGAAAACAAGAGGGTTTCCCTGGGATGAAGCCAGGAAATCATGATTTCCTTGGATTTCATCTTCTTCCCAGACATTCGTTATGCCCGTTTCGCGAAACCGGCGGGCCAGTTCCAAACCGATTCTGTCATCGGAATGGTCAGAGCTTCCCACTCCCACAAAAACCGGATTCCCCTGTTTATGGATATCATCCCACAGGCGGGTCCAGTTTTCCTCGCCAGCTTTCTCGACCCGGGCCATATGAGCCGAGCAGCTGATGCAGGGGTCGAAAGCCCGAACCACGATGTCCATCCGGTCACGGATTTGATCTTCCAAACCTTGATCAAGAAGTTTTTGAGCGGCCAGATGGCAGTAGTGCTCGATGTCTTCGGCATTTTGAGCGGTGGGAGTAATAATATCGACATGGGAAACTTTACCGTCCGTCACTTCATGGTGGTGGATCAGCAGGCCCCGGGGCGCTTCCGCCAAACCGGTTCCTTTTCCGTCTTTAGCGGTGTAGGCCACCGGTTCGGGATCATCTTCGTATTTCAGCATCTCATCTATAATTTCGGGAATTCGTTCGAAAGAGTAAAGAATTTCCAAGGCTTGAGCCGCATTGTGAAATAAAGGATTGCGGGTCCACCTTTTATTGAAATATTTGCCGAAGGCTTTGCCGGCTTCTCCCTGAAGTCTTTCACCCAGGACATTTATCCGGGCCAGGGCACCGACGGAATAAGGCTTGCCTTGATAGCGGCTGCGTTTGCAGTAGGAATGGGGAACCACGAACTCATTGGTCAATTCTTTGTAATCATCCCGGAAGAATTTATCTCCATTGGAGAGAAGTATCTCATCACCCCAAAAACCGAACCGGCCGTTTCCAGGTTCACAGCAGGCGTATACGGTATCGTCTTCCGGAATATCGGGGTACCCTAAAGTGCAGAAAAGGTCAACTGTTTTCAGCACAAACGGCATGAACTGTATGGCGCGTTCTTTTAAAAACAGCAGTTCGTCCCGGGTGGGAAATTTCCCGAAACCCCCGATCACCGGATTTTCCCCGTGGATATACCGTCCGCTGATGACCTTCATAATATGATTTCCGAAGTGCTTCATTTCCAGCGCGATTTTCACCTCGAAACCGTACTTGGAGGCCATAGCGATGGCGTTGGGGAACCCAAGATAATCGGGAAGTGCCAGATAGAAAGTGTGCAGGGAATGGCTTTCAATCATTTCTCCCATGTGCATCAATTCCCGCAGCAGCTGGGTTTTGGGGGGGAGAGTGATATCCAGGGCGTTTTCAAAGGCGCGCAGGATCGCGTTTTTATGGGACAGGGTGCAGATAGCGCAGATGCGGGGGGACATGCTGACATCTTCTTCCGGAGTAAGACCCAGGGTCAACTTTTCTATCAGGCGGGGTCCTTCATAAACATTGAATTTAACTTCAGATACAACATTTCCGTCAATGGTGGCGGTGATGCCGCCGTTACCTTCCACTCGGCAAAGGTGGTCTATGTTGATCTTTTTCATTTTGACTCCTTTTGTAATTGCTCAAAAAAATCGGCCAGCTTGGTCCCGGAATAATTGGCCATCCGTTTTTTGATAGCGTCGATGTCGAATCCTTTTTCCTGAAGCAGGTGGTATTCAGCAGTGAGGTTGGCGCCTTTCACCAGCCCCCAGCATCCGAAACACGGCACGTTGTGGCTGGGGCAAACGGCTCCGCAGCCGTCTTCAGTCAAAGGCCCCAGACAAGGGATGCCGCGGTTCAGCAGGCAGTCGTTTTCGTGGTATTTGCAGGTCACGCATACCGGCCGCGGCCAGTGTTCCGGCGGGTTGCCTTTAAGAGCCCGGGTGAACAATTCCAGGAATTGTTCTTTGCTGATAGGACATCCGGGCAGATAGGCATCCACTTTGACATAAGCATCAATGGGTTTGGACTGCACCGCTTTGAATTCGAAGTCGACGTCTCCGTAGACGCTCTTGAAGTTCTTTTCCCATTCTTCCGGTTCCAGAAAGCGGGCCTGGATTCCGCCCGCCGTTGCGCAGATTCCGATGGCCACCACGATTTTTGCTCTTTCTCTGATGTCTTTGAGCTCTTCGATTTCTTTTTCTGTGGTGACGGAACCTTCCACCAGGGCGATATCCAGTTCGCCGTCAATATTCTCCGAGGACGCCATAGCAAAAGACTGAATATCAACCGCATTGAAAATATCGACCAGTTCTTTTTCGCAATCCAGAATCAGCAGGGCATCTCCTGCGCAGCCTGTAAGTTCATAAATTCCGATTTTTAATTTTTTTTCACTCATGTCATCCCCCTTAAATGAGCTCCCGCATATGAGTAACATCCCAGTATGTAAACACGGGTCCTTCCAGGCAGGTGTAAATGTAATCGATGGCGCAGTGACCGCATTTTCCCACTCCGCATTTCATCCGTCTCTCCAGGGTCATCAGAATTTGATCTTTGGGAATCTGAAGTTTCAGCATTTCCTGCAGCACGAATTTGTACATGACCGGCGGGCCGCAAACCAGGCCGAAGGTCTTTTGGGGATCCAGGTCTTTTATTTTGGGAAACAAAGTGGTCACAACCCCGGTGTTCTCCGTCCATTCTCCAGTGTCATCCTGGTCAACCGTTAATTCGCATTCCAGGTCTTCCCTTTTTTTCAAAGAAAGAAATTCATCCTTAAGCAGCATTTCAGCAGGGCACTTGGCTCCGTGGAGGAGAATGACCCGTCCGAATTGATCCCGGTTGTCCAGGCAGTACAGAAGAACCGAGCGCAAAGGAGCTGCGCCCAGGCCCCCCATGACGATCAGGATATCCTTGCCTTTCATCTGTTCCACCGGAAAACCGTTGCCGCAGGGACCTCTCAAGCCGATGAGATCATTTTCCTTCATCCGGAAGAGAGCATCCGTCACCGTACCGGCTTTCCGGATGCAGAATTCCAGCAGTCCGGGACGGGAGGGGGTTGATGAAATGGAGAAAGGCGCTTCGCCCGCGCCCAGGACGGAGATCATGGTGAACTGTCCGGTCTTGTACCGAAACGCCAGGGCTCTTTCCATATCAGCGATGCGGACCTGAAAAAAATTAACGTCTTCTGTCAGGGGGTATGTCCGAACGATTCGAGCCGGCACCGGAATAAAAGGATTGGATTCTTGGAAACATTTATTTTCAATATTCATTTGGTCACCTCTTGAGTCGTTTTATCATGGAGACGCTTCCAGAAACAGTCAACCGGGTCTCCTCCCAGGGCTTTCCCCACTGTCAGAACATTGATATCCACCGGGCAGGTCGCAACACAGCGGCCGCACCCGACACATGCCGGATTTCCGTATTTGGATATATAAGACTGCAGTTTATGGGTGTACCAGAGCTTCAAACGGTTTGAACTGGCTTCCCGGAAATTTTCCCCGCCCGCCACTTCAGAATAATTTTCCAGAGTGCAGGCATCCCAGCAGCGGAGAATGGAAGATTTTTCCGCAGATAAATCAGGCCGGTCAATCACGTTGTAGCAGTTGCAGGTGGGGCAGACATTGGTGCAGGAACCGCAGGCCAAACAGGCCCCGCCGATTTCTTCCCATACCGGGTCATTGTATTTGAGTTCCATCAGGTCCGGCATGGCGTCAAAATTGATTTCCGCCTGAAAAGCGTTTTCTCTGTTTTGGTTCCATTGCTGGTATTCCTGGATGTCTTCCGGCTGGATTTCTTCTTCAAACAACTCAGGTGCGATCCGGATGAGATCATCACCCCGGCTGGAACCGATCCAGACCATATAGTCTTTTTCCAGGGTGGTGAAAAACAAGTCATAGCCGTCTTTGACAATATGGGTGTGGGTGGATTTACAAAGGCATTTGTCATCCGGCCAGCAGGAGTGCCCCAAAATCAGTGTGTTCTTTCTCGCATCCATGTAATAAGGGTCGTAATAGGTATGCTTATAGAATTCGTCCATGATATTCAGGCCGTGGATGTCACAAGTATGAATTCCGAAGATGATTTTCTTGGAGACATGGGAAAAGTCGGGTTTATACTCCCTTTCAGTGGCCTCGAACATTTGTAATTTGGGAGGGAGAATGATTTTTCGGGGGGGGACAATGGTGCGGGTGTAGTCCAGGTCAATGTCTTGATAATTTTTGATGATCTCAAAGGCGAATGTATCAGACTTCTTTTTTACAGGCGCCCAAAGATCGGCCTCTTTGGAAATCGCGTCCAAAAAGGGAAACAGGTTTTCCTTTTTAAGTTTGACGATCTTCATTTAACACATCCTTTGATCATATGATTTCTTAATTGAAGAAAATAAACACATGACTCTGCCATACATTGGCACAACACGACTTCTTCATGTTATGCAAATTCTATGCCTTTTATCTTCAAAACCAGCCGGTTTTTTGTTTATTTTATCCTTCTGAAAAGAAAAGAAATACATGAAAACTGATTTTTGATACAAAAACACGACGCCTAAAAGTGGGGATAATTACCCCAGCAGGTGGTTATTTTTGACCTACTTGGATTTAATTTTATATTTTTTGATTTTGGAGTGGAGGGTTTTTCTGTCTATTTTTAAGATGCGGGCGGTTTTGCTTTTATTGAAGTTCTGAGCGCGCAGAGCGGACTGGATATAATCTTTTTCCACTTTTTTTAAAGATTTAAACTGACCATCGGCGGGGGGGAGAAAGGATTGATCGGATCCGATGCCGTGATAAATCAAGTCCTTCAATTTGATTTCATCGCTGGTGGATAAAACCACGGCGCGTTCGGTGGTGTTTTCCAGTTCGCGGATATTACCCGGCCAGTCATATTCCATCAGGGCGTTCATGGCATCGGAGGAAAGGCTGTGAATCCGCTTTATGGCTTTCCGGTTGTATTTTTCTAAAAAATGCTCAACCAGCGGAGGAATATCCTGTTTGCGGTCCCGGAGAGGAGGGATGTGAAGAGGAACCACACTCAAGCGGTAGAATAAATCTTCCCGGAATTCTCCTTTGCGGACACATTCAGTCAGGCTGACATTGGTGGCCGCCAGAATTCGGACATCCACTTTAATGGGCTGGTTGCTGCCGATGCGCGTCACTTCACGTTCCTGGATAACACGGAGAAGCTTGGCCTGAATATTCATGCCGATATTACTGATTTCATCTAAAAAGATGGTGCCGCCGTTGGCCACTTCAAACCGGCCGTGTTTAGTCTCATGGGCTCCTGTGAAGGAGCCTTTGACATGCCCGAACAGTTCGCTCTCAAACAGAGTCTCCACCAAAGCTCCGCAATCAACCACCACAAACGGCGCGTTTCGCCTCAAGCTGTGCTTGTGGATTTCACGGGCCAGGAGTTCTTTTCCGGTTCCGCTTTCGCCGGTGATCAGCACTGTGCTTTCGGTGGCGCTGACACGCTTAACGATATCCATCACTTTGGCCATTTCCCGGCTTCGGCCCACCACCATATCAAATTCTTCGAATTCTTCTCCCGCCCCCGTTTGGGGTCTTGTCTCCGGTTTTCTCCCTGCCAGAGCTTTCTCTAACATCACTCTGAGTTCTTCCGGGCTGAACGGCTTGGCCAGATAATCGAATGCCCCTTGCTTGATGGTGTCCACCGCCGATTCTATGGAGGCGAATCCGGTGATAATGATGACCGGAGTTTCAGGGGCGGCCTGGTTTATTTTCTGCAGGACTTTCATCCCGTGCCAGCCGGGCAGTTTAAGATCCAGCAGCACCGCATCCGCGCGGTGTTGTCTGAATTTTTTCAGGCCTTCCCTTCCGTCGGCCGCCGTGTCCACCTGATACCCTTCCCGGGTCAATACCTGGGTACAGGAATCCCGGATCGCGTCTTCGTCATCGATGATGAGAATACGGGCTGTTTTATTCATGGTTCGCACCGGATGACTGTTCCGGGATGGGGAGCTTGACGGTGAAAGTGGATCCTCTTCCGACCTGGGTTTCCACTTCAATGGTGCCTTTGTGTTTTCGGATGAGGCTGTAGCTGATGGCTAATCCGAGTCCGGTTCCCTTACCCACTTCTTTTGTTGTGAAAAACGGTTCAAACAGCCTGGCTTTTGTCTTGTCCTCGATTCCGGGGCCGGTATCGGAAAACCGGACATGGATGCTCTTTTTGTTTTTATCGGTAAAAGTGCTGATGGTTAAGGTGCCGTTTCCCTGCATGGCTTCGGCTGCGTTCAGAATAATGTTGATGAAGACCTGGTGAAGCTGGGAGGCGTCGGCTATGATTTGAGGCGGATTGTTCATGTAGTCTTTTTTGATGTTGATATTCTGGAAAAGCGCTTGGCTTTCCACAATCGACATGGCTTTTTCCACCACATTATTGACATTGACCATAGTGGCTTCCGGTTCTTTGGGGCGTGCGAAGTCCAGCAGTCCTTTGACGATATCCTTGCACCGGGTGGTTTCTTTGACGATTTTTTTCAAATTTTCATAGTGAATATCGTCTTTATCCATATCTTCCAGAAGAAGATGGCTGTAAATGAGAATTCCTCCAAGAGGGTTGTTGATTTCATGCGCGACTCCGGCTGCCAGTTTCCCTAAAGAGGCCAGTTTTTCGGATTGAATGAGATGGGCATGCATTTCCGTCAATTCTTTGGTTCTTTCCTCCACTTTTTTCTCCAGGGTTTTTCCCCATTCCAAAAGTTTGTGATTGGCCGCTTTCAAATCTTCTGTCATTTTATTGAAGGAATCGGCCAGGTAGCCGATTTCATCATTGGAATCCACTTTGACTTTATGGGAAAGATTCCCCTGGGAAATTTTTTCCGTGGCCTTCACCATATTTAATAAAGGATGAATAATTTTTTTGGTCGAAAAATCCAGAAGAACCAGCAAAACGATGACGCAGGCTGCAGCCAGAAGGGTGAAAGTGAGCATGACGCGGTTGGTGGTGTCGATATATGGTTTTTCCAGGATCCCCACATAAAGAATCCCTATGATCTGGTTCTGAATATTTTTTATAGGGTCATAAGCCGTGATGTACCAGTCGTTGACCACGAAAGCCCGGTCAACCCATGGCTTTCCTTCCTGCAGAACCGCCTGCCGGACTTTATCGGATACGCGGGTTCCAACGGCCCTGGTTCCGTTTTTGTTTTTGACATTGGTGGAGATCCTCAAATCGTTCTGGAAAATAGTGGCGGTTCCGATTTCGCGGCCTTCGTATTTTTCTTCTTTGTAAACGGTTTCCTTAATCCGGTCAACGATTTCATAATTGCGGTTCAGCAGGACCCCTCCGCATAGAGTTCCCAGAACACGGCCGTCGTTTCCCCGGACGGGAGCAGCGGTTTTGAGCATCATCCCGTTGACCAGCCGGCTTTGAGAAGGCTCCGAAGTATTTGGAGTTGAAATGATGTTTATGGCGGCTTGAGCCGCGAGATCCCCGCCCTCTTTTTCCAACTCGCTTTCCGGAACGATTTGAGGGCGGGAAACGATTTCTCCCTGCAAGGCCGATTGAATGAGAGGGTCTGCGGATCGATCGTCTCCCCTGACTTCGGGATTCCGGGTTCGAATCATCACAATCCCCCGGGAATCAGTCAGATTAAGTATATCCAATCCATATTCCTGGCGCACTTTGCTAAGGTATTTCAGGGCTTCTTGGGGATTGCCGCTCTCCAGGCTGTGCTGAATTTCTTCCCGGACAGCGGTTAAGGACACGATCTCCTTGATGCTGTTTAATTTTTCGTTGAACACCATCCATGCGGCGGACAGGTCATGTTTGACTTTGGTTTGCGCCTGGGAAATGAGAGTATTCTTGACCAGCCTGTATCCAAGAAACAGGGAGATGACGCCGCCGAATAAAATAACCAGAAGAAAACTGAGAATGATTTTTTTTCGCAGTGAAAAGCGCGGCGTTTCCATAATGTGTCAGCTCTATTCCGTAGTAAAAAAAAGGGCCCGCTGAGCTTCAGCGGGCCCTTTTTGCATAAACTATGCCGGTCAACTGGAGAAATCGATTCACTAACGGCTGTTTCTTTTCAGCTGGTCCACCAGTTTTCCGGTGCGATCGTAAATGTTGACGATCAGAGGCATATCTCCGGGGAGACAATGAGTTCCGCAGGCGTGGCAGGGATCGTAGGGGCGGAATCCCATTTCCGCCATGTTCAGCAATCCTTCTTCCACTTTGCCGTTCTTGATAAAAGTTTTAGCGGCTTTTTCGATGGACATATTGATGGCGGCGGCATTATTCACGGTGGCGACGATCAAATTGGCTTCTTCGATGATCCCCTTGTCATCGGTTTTGTAATGATGGATTAAGGTCCCGCGGGGCGCTTCCACCACACCCACCCCTTCGTCCGGGGTTTCCGTGGGGATGTTTCTGATTTTGGGATCGGTGATGTCCTTGTTTTCCAGGAGTTCGACCATCTTTTCCGCGCCCTGCAGCGCCTCGATCAACCGGGCCCAGTGAAAAGCGAGAGTGTGATGGGAGGGCTTTCCTCCCAGGATTTCATACATTTTTTCATAAGCTTCCTGGGCTTGGGGTGTCGCCATTCCGTCGGAGACGTTGAGCCGGGCCAGCGGGGCCACGCGGAACACGCCGCTGTCCTTGCCCTCGCTGAATCCGTTCCATCCCACTTTTTTCAGGAAAGGGAACTTGATATAGGTCCAGGGTTCCACGTGTTCGGAAATGTGGTCCAAATACTCTGCGGATTTGAATTTTGAGAATTCATTGCCCTGGGGATCCACCACCCGGATATCGCCGTCATAGAAGTCCACTTTGTTGTCTTTATCCACTAAACCCATATAATAGGTTTCCAGCTGGTAGGCGTCTCCGGTGACGATATCCACGTATTCCTTGTTTTTCAATACGATATCGTCGAAGACCTGGAGGGAAAACTTGGCAAACTCCACGATCTCTTTGGCCTGTTCCAGGAACTCCTTGCGGTGTTCTTCATCCAGTCCCTTGGATACGCCGCCAGGTAAACCGCAGACGGGGTGGATGATCTTACCTCCGAGGTAATTGATGATATCCCTGGCCTGACGGCGGGCTTTAATCACTTTCAGGCCGGCTTCTTCCCCCACCGCCCCGATGACCCCCAGGATGTTTCTCTGCGCCGCGGGGGCCTGCGGACCGACCACAAAGTCCGGTCCGCCCAGGAAAAAGAAATGCAGGGTATGATCTTCGAATTGAAAAGTGTTATAGATCAATTCTCTGATCATCTTTCCGGCCGGGGGGGGTTCGACATGATAAACGGCATCCGCGGCTTTAGTCGACGCCATGTGGTGGGCCGTGGGACAGACTCCGCAGATGCGGGGTGTGATCCGCGGCATTTCTTCCACAGGGCGGCCGACCGCGAACTGTTCGAATCCGCGCAGCTCGGGGATCTGCAGAATGGCCCGGTCGACGTTCCCGCTGTCATCCAGAAAGATCTCAATCTTACCGTGCCCTTCCAGGCGGGTGATTGGATCTATGGTTATTCTTTCGCTCATTTTATGGCCTCCATTTTTTTTCTTCGCAAAATTGATGTGGGCAAGCTGAACCGGTAAAAAGTTCCGGCCGGATCCACAATGGTTTCCACCAGTTTTTCGATTTCTTTTTCATCATCGGTTTCAAGGATTGAAGCCAAAGCGGATAAAAATTTAGCGCCCTGGTCATGAACCTGATCCGTAGGTCCGAAACAGCCCCGGCACGGCATGTTTCCGATGATGCATCTTTCACCGCAGCCGGTCCGTGTCGCCGGTCCCATGCAGATAATGCCTTGCGCCAAAAAGCATTCCTCCGGATCCATTTCAACTCCGGACGGCCGTTTTATTTCTTTGATAGTCAGGTTTTCGGGTTTGGAATCATTCCGTTCACAGTCTTCACAGAGAGATTTATTCGGGGAAAGAACCGAGCCTTTCGGGGGGAGTTTTCCTTCCAGTATGGCATTGACCGCATTGAGAATAAGATCTTTGGGCGGAGCACAGCCGGGAAGATAATAATCCACATCAATGACCTGGTCCAGTGCGTAAACCGTATCATAGAAACGGGGAAGTTCCAGTTCTTTGCCGTCCAGGTCGTATTTTTCCAGAGGGACGATTTTTTCCGGGTTGTCGGTGGATGGAGATTTAAGATAGGCGTATTCGAATATGGTTTTTTTATTCCAGAAATTCCCCAACCCCGGAATCCCTCCCAGATGAGAACAGCTTCCGAAAGCCACCACCAGGCCTGATTTTTGTCTGAGAAGCTTGACCATCTCTTCCTGTTCCGATAATCTGACCGCTCCGTTGATGAAACTGACGGCAATGGATCCGTCTTCCATAGCCTCCACGTCTTTGCGTTTAAAGTCCAGGGCGACCGGCCAGAACACGATATCAACGGCTGCCGTGACTTTCAAAATATCTTCAGCGAGGTCGACAACGGCTTCCTCGCATCCTCCGCAGGACGCGCACCAATAGAACGCAACCTTGGGCTTATCATTGCTCATTTTTTGCCTCCATTAAAACTTAGTGGACCCAGTTTTTTGATTTTTTCGGTGAAATCATTACAAACAGTTTGAAATTTTTTTCCCTCAGCCGCAGAAACCCATTCCAGCCGGAATCTTTCCTCCTCAATCCCTAACTGTTCGAGCATCCGGGAGAGAAGACGGTGCCGCCGGAGGGCTTTATAATTTCCTTCCTGATAATGACAGTCTCCGGGGTGGCATCCGGAAATAAGAACTCCGTCCGCTCCTTCCTTAAAAGCCTTAAGAACAAACTGCGGATCAACCCGGCCGCTGCACATCACACGGATGACTCGCAGATTGGGAGCGTAATTCATGCGGGCGGTGCCGGCCAGGTCGGCACCGGTATAAGAACACCAATTGCATAAAAATCCAATTAACCTGGGTTCGAATGATTCATTACTCATAACCGGCCTCCTATTATAGGGGTTTTCTTCACAAAGGGGAAGAAAAACCTAACATTATAGTGGAAACTTAATTAATTTAAAAGGACAAGTTGGATGAAATCCTTTATTCAATAAACATGCCTTCAATTTCAGCGAAGATCTGGTTGTCTCTGAAATGCAGCTGCTGAGAAGCTCCGGAGGGGCAGGCGGACACGCAGGTGCCGCAGCCTTTGCAAAGAGCCTCATTGATTTCGGATATCTCTTTTTCTCCATTAAACTCGATGGCTGTAAAAGGGCAGAGACTCACGCACAGGCGGCATCCGGAACACAGCTCTTCGTCTATCACGGCGGTGACCGGTTCCAGTTCGAATTTCCCCATGTCCGCCAGGGCCAGGGCTTCAGCCGCCGCGGCTCCGGCCTGGGCGACGGTGTCAGGGATGTCTTTGGGAGATTGACAGGCCCCGGCCAGAAAAATCCCATCGGAAAAAGTGGAAGAGGGCGCTAACTTAGGATGGCGTTCCAGGAAAAAGGTGTCCTGGCTGCATGAAATGTTGAATATGTTGGCTATTTGGTTTTGATCCAAGCCGGGTTCCAAGCCGGTTGCAAGAATCACCATATCCACCGGAATGCGGCGCATTGCCCCCACCAGGGTGTCTTCAACCCGCAGGATCAGTTTGCCTTTTTCTTTTTCGCTCATAGCGAGGTCAGTGATTTCCGATACTTTTCCCCGGATGAATTGAGTGCCTTCTTCCAAAAGCCGGTGATAAAATTCTTCATAGCCTTTGCCGAAGCACCGCATGTCAATATAGAAATCATATATCCTGGCGTTGGTTTTTTCTTTAAGGAGGTGGGCGAATTTGAGTGAGTACATGCAGCAGACCCGGGAGCAGTATTCGTTATAATTTTCATCGCGGGAGCCGACGCAGTGGATAATTCCTACCGATTCGGGCTCTTCCCCGTTGGCAAGAAGGATTTTTCCTCCGGTGTCGCTGGAGGCGTTGACCAGTTTTTCAAATTCCAAAGATGTGAGGATATTGGGGTAACGGCCGTACCCGTATGCGGGGATTTTCTTGGCATCAAATGATTTAAAGCCCGAAGCGAGGATTATGGATCCCACTTCCAATTCGATTTCCCGGTCTTCTTCTTCATGATTGATGGCGTCTTTTTCGCAGATCTTTTCACACAGCTGACAGTTTCCGGTCTTAAAATGGATACACGCATCTTCATCTATAAAAGGGACCATGGGAACCGCCTGACGGATGGGAATTCTCACCGCTGTGGAAGGCCCCAGTTCCAGTTCGCTGTGAATGATTTTCCGGCCGTGCAGATCCTCGACCGTGATAGCCTGCGTCGGGCAAAAATAAGCGCAGGCTCCGCAGCCGATACACGCCTCGGATTCTTCTCCGAAAGGAGGGGCCACCCGGCGGTCCGATCCTCTTTCGACGAAGCTGATGGCGTTCGCGCCCACCACATCCTCACAGGAACGGACGCACAGGCCGCAGAGAATGCACTTTTCCTCAGGATCCGTAACGGGAAACCGGGTTTTTTCTATTCCCAGATCCTGTGCGATCTCCGTAACCGCTTCCGCAGCCGGGGCTTGAGCCATCAGCATTTCCACATTCAATTTTCTGGCCCTCAGGGCTCTCTCGGAATCTGTTCGGACTTCCATGCCTTCCTGCGCCGGAGTGTTGCAGGAGGTGACGATTCTGGATTCTTTCCCTTGAATGATTTCCACTACGCACACCCGGCAGGCCGCATAGGGTTCCAGCAAAGGGTGATAGCAAAGGGAAGGGATGCGGATTTCCAGTTGTCCGGCCGCTTCCAAAATCGTGGTTCCCTTTTCGACCTGAACTTTTTTTCCGTCTATAGTTAAGTTGACCATATCTTATTTTCCTCCTTATTCCACCTTGACGGCGCCGAAGCGGCACACATCGTAACAGACGCCGCACTTTATGCATTTATCCTGAATGATTTTATGGGGTGATTTAGGTTCTCCCAGGACGGCTTCCACCGTGCAGTTCTTCCGGCACAGATCACATCCATGCCCCACCTCCTCGCAGATACGGGCGTCAATGAAATATGTGTTCAGCTGCCGGCAGACATGGGCGGGGCATTTTTTATCTTTGATGTGAGCCTCGTATTCATCCCGGAAATAACGGAGAGTGGTGAGGACCGGATTGGGAGCTGTTTTTCCCAGTCCGCACAGGGCGGAATCCTTAATGGAAGCCGCCAGATCTTCCAAAAGATCCAGGTCTTCTTCGGTCCCGTTCCCTTCCGTTATCCGGATCAGTGTCTCATACATGGCTTTGGTGCCTTCCCGGCAGGGTGTGCATTTGCCGCAGGATTCATCCTGGGTGAAAGAAAGAAAATATTTGGCCAAGTCCACCATGCAGGTGTCTTCGTCCATAACCACCATTCCGCCGGAACCCATCATGGAACCGGCTTCGGTCAGGCTTTCAAAATCAATGGGCAAGTCGATCTTTTCATTGGGGATGCATCCGCCTGAAGGGCCTCCGGTTTGGACGGCTTTGAATTTTTTCCCTTCCGGAATTCCGCCGCCGATATCTTCAATGATTTCCCTCAGGGTGATCCCCATGGGGACTTCGACCAGGCCGGTGTTATTGATTTTTCCGACCAGGGAAAAGACCTTGGTTCCTTTGCTGGTGTCGGTTCCGATGGAGCTGTACCAATCCGCTCCGCGGTTGATGATGACCGGGATATTGGCCCAGGTTTCCACATTGTTGATGCAGGTGGGCCGGCCCCACAGCCCTTTTTCCGCCGGATAAGGAGGGCGCGGCCGCGGCTCACCCAGGCGGCCTTCGATGGATGCCATTAAGGCGGTTTCCTCACCGCATACAAAAGCCCCGGCTCCCCGGGAAACCTTGATGTCGAAATTGAACCCGGTCCCGAGGATATCCTCCCCCAGCAGGCCGTATTCCCGGGCTTGCTCTAAAGCGGATCCCAACCGGGAGACGGCCAGAGGATATTCGTTGCGGACATAGACAAACCCAGTGCTGGAGCCGATGGCTTTTCCGCCGATGACCATGCCTTCGATCACGGCATGAGGATCGGCTTCCAATATACTCCGGTCCATAAAAGCACCCGGATCGCCTTCATCCCCGTTGCAGACAATGTATTTTTCGGAGCCGCCGTCACCGTTGGCATTGCTGACGACTTCCCATTTCAAACCGGCGGGAAAACCGCCTCCGCCCCTTCCCCGGAGTCCGGATATTTTGATTTCCTTGATGATACCTTCAGGGGACATTTCAGTCAAAGCACGGGCCATGGCTTTATACCCGTCCCGGGCGATATACTCGTCGATTTTTTCAGGATCGATCAAGCCCCGGTTGCGGAGAGCGATTAAAAGCTGCTTTTTAAAGAAATTGATATCATTTAATTTCGGGACAGGGGCCTTTTCTTTGGGTGGAGTGTACATAAGCTTTTGGACCGGACGGCCTTTCAGAAAATGCTCCTCCACCAAGTGGGGAATGTCTTTTAAAGTCAGACTTTGATAAAAAATGTTTCCCGGCTGAACCACCAGCAGCGGCCCCCTTTCACAAAAGCCGTTGCAGCCGGTAGCAACCGCCAAAACTTCCTTTTCCAGACCCTGCTTTTTAATTTCTTCATCCAGAGCCTTTTTGATTTCAAAAGAGCGGTTGGACACGCATGCGGTTCCCGCACACACCATAAGATGGAGGCGGTACGGGGTATCCGGAGTTTTGTCCTTCATTGGCGGACTCCTTTCAATGATCGGTGGATTCGCTTCCTATCCCCAGGGCATAGGTTTCAGCGATCTTTCCATGCAGAACGTGTTTATCGAAGATTTCCGTGACTTTGGCTTCGGTCAGATCAACGTATTTGACCGGAGCCTGGCCTTGAATTTCCACGGTGGCCATGGGTTCACGGCTGCATAGTCCGGCGCAGCCGGAATTGGTGAGCAGAACGTCGTCCGCCCCCTTTTCTTCTTTTTCTTTTAAAAAAGCGGACATGATCTTCCGGGCTCCGGCTGCGATTCCGCAGGTTCCCATGTGAACGGTGACTTTTGCCCGGTATTCGCCGTCTTCCCGGAGATCTGTGCTTCTTTTGGTTCTTTCCCTGATTTTTTCCAGGTCGTCAAGTGTCAGCTTAGGCATGATGCCCTCCTTTTCACCGGTATTTTTTCAATACGCGGGATACCTTGGACGCCGTGATTTTCCCATGGACTTCTTCGCCCACCATCACAACAGGCGCCAGGCCGCAGCATCCCACACAGCGTACCGTGTCCAAACTGAAGTTCCCATCCTCGGTGGTATCTTCGTTTTTGATATTCAGCTCCCGTTCAAAGGCTTCCAGCATGGGCTGGGCTCCGCGGACATGGCAGGCGGTCCCCATGCAGATATGGATCGGATGCTTGCCTTTGGGTTTGAGGCTGAATGCGCTGTAAAAAGTCGCCAGGCTGAGAACCCGGCTTAAGGGAACCTGAAGTTCTTTGGAGATTTGGATTAAAACGTCTTTGGGCAGATAGCCGAACTGCTCCTGCGTGTCCTGCAGAACGGCAATCAGAGACGTAGGCGCAGGTTCATATTTGCCGATAATTTCCGAAACGATATCCTGGCTCATTTTTTCCTCCTTATTTCGGCCAAACCTTGTTGGATATATGATTGAATGAATTTTAAAACTTCCGTTGAATCGACAGGTGTCTTGCCGATTCTGGATTTTATATCATCGGTTTGAAAATCAAACCGTTCATTCTCGTATTGATGGGTGTAGGTTAAGTCGATTTCCGGGTGGGAGGCGAGGAGGGTTGTGATCGTGGCGGACATATCCCCCAGCGGCTGGCGGTCAATGTGGCCGGCCTGCAAAACGGCTTTCAGGTGAGTGCCGTTTCCCGGCTTGGAATCAATGGAAAAGCGCCCGCCCGCGGTTTCAGCGGCCTGGGCGAGAAGAGGGATTCCCAATCCGTAGCGCTTTCTTCTTTTGGTGGTGAAGAAGGGATCACCGGCCCGGCGCAAGGTTTGCGGGTCCATTCCTTTGCCATTGTCGATAATTTCCAGAACTATGGTGTCCCGGCTCGGCTTTTCATCTATGATGATTTTCAGCTCCCCGGCCTCCGCTTTTATGGAATTCTGAGCGATATCAAGAATATGCAGAGATAAATCTTCCATGGTTTCCCTCAATGCACCACATCCCTTCCTTTTTGCCGGCGCAGAGCCATGGCGACTTCCTGAAGACTGCCGGTCTCGAGGCGGAAAATGGTGCTGGATTTGCCGATATCTTCCGGGAAGTGGGCGTCGCTGAAACAAACAAGTGGAAATTGCGGAGGAAATTTCCCCCTGACGGATTCGATGGAAATTTCCGGAGATATTTCCAAGGCGTCCAGTTTCATGTCCGGGGGGATGAATCCCAATTGTCCGGGAAGGCTGAAGGATTCACGGTCGATATGGGCGGCGATGACTAATCCTTTCAGCTTATGGACATGGGAAATCAAGGTCTCAATCGCCAGGGATGTGGCCCCGATAAGCAGCCTGGGATTGAATTCCAGCACCTCTCCTTCCGCATTGACCACCACCTGCATTCCGAAGGTGTCCGGATCGTTTTCTCCCTCCAGGTGGTCAAATATGATTTCCTGCATGCAGAGAACCGGGGAAATCCGGTCGAATAAAGCCAGAAGATGGACTTCCTCCCGGCTGGTCACTTCCATTCCGGGAAGAACCGCGACCTCAGATTCACGGGCGGCTTCCGCCAAAGCCGGTACGTTTTCCGCGGTGTTATGATCGCAGATTCCGATGATATCGAGGTTTTGCCTGCGGGCTTCCTGGACGATAGTGGCCGGGGACATTTTAAGAGAGGCGCACGGAGAAAGGGAGGTGTGGATATGGAGGTCGGCCCGGAATTCCCTCAGCATAAATCCTCCTGCTGAAACAGAGTATAAATTTTACCGGAGACAGTGAAAGCGCTGTCTTCCGTTCCCAGGACCGGACGGTTTTCCTGTTCGGCTTTGGACAAGGTCTCTTTCTCCGGCCGGCGCCCGTTGACCAGAAGAATGGCGGCATGATTTTTCAGCCCGGCCACTGCGATAATATTGGGATGTATCTGCAGCGTGATCCAGATGTCGTTTTCCCGGCTGCGCGCCATAACATCGGAAAGAAGATCGCTGGTATAAGCGCCGTTCACCTGGATTTTGTCCAAATCAATTCCAGAGAAGACGGTGAGATTCAGTTTTTTAATAATGTCGGCCAGATTCATTTTTCATCCTTTCTTTTTTTGGGGCGGCTTCTCCGGTTGGAGGCGGAGGGGGATAATGATTTATTCAAAATGGAAGCCAGTTCCTTGGATAAATTTTTGTATTTTTCGGGAAGGGTGAAAACACAATTGTGCAGCGGGACTTCTCCTCTGACCACGTCTTCAGCAAAGGCGGAGCAGGTTGGCGAACCGCAGGCCCCGCAGTCAATTTTGGGAAGCCTTTCCAGCAGCTCTTCCTTTTCTTTGCTTTTCTGGATGGCGGCGGAGAGATCATGGTTCAAGGGCCGGAGGGGGCGGGGCTGCAGTTTGTCTTTTTTATAATAGAATCCGGCCTGGTATTTTTTTCTGACTTTATGGGCGTCGGCGCAAGCTTTGATTTTTTTCACTTCCAACTCATCAAGCAGGCCGAGGATTTTATTGTAGGAAATATAAAGGTTTTCCACCGTCAGGGATCCTCCCACGCATCCCTGATGGCAAGAATAGGCTTCGATAAAATCAATATGCCTCAGTTTCCCGCGCTCCATGTCATCGAAGACTTTTAAAATTTCCGGCAGGCCGGATACGGTCAATGAGTTTTTCAGCCTAAGGGTGCGGATGATTCCCCCCGCCATCGCCCATCCTAAGCCCAGAATACAGATGTCCTCGAAGGAATTATGCGAAATGTCATCCTCCACGATTTCCATGGCTGAAAGCAAAGGGCCGTAGATGTCGGAAATAGAGATGGCTCCGTCCAGGTGGGATTTTTCTTTTTCTGCCGGCTGTTTTATGGATATCATTTTGGCGGGGCAGGGAGTGATGTAAAAGGCTCCGATTTCCTTTTCTTTCAATCCGTACTGTCTGGCCTTGTTTTGCTTAACCTGGCGGCCGGCTATTTCCCGGGGAATGTCCAGAGGGGTGATATGCTCGATCAAGGAGGGGTATTTGACCTGGATCAATCGAACCACCGTAGGGCAGGTGTTGATGATCAGAGGGCGCAGTCCCCTTTTTTCTCTGAGATATTCCTTGAGGGCGAGGCTGACTTCTCCGCAGCTTATCGCCAGGTCAAAAGCATCATCGAAACCCAGCCGTCTCAGGCCGGTGATGATTTTTTTGGGCATGATTCCATGCCCGAATTGGGCGTAAAGAGCAGGAGAAGGAAGGGCCACGGTATGGCGGAATTTAGTCAGTTCGCCGAAGGGGTCGGTTAAAGCGATGATGGCGTTTTCAGGGCAGGCCGTGATGCATTCTCCGCAGTCGATGCATTTTTCCTCATTGATCACCGCTTTGCCGTTTCTGACGCGGATGGCCTCGGTTGGACAAACCCTCATGCAGCGCATGTGCCCCCGGCAGCGGTCTTTTTCAATCCGGATGAAGTGCAGATATTGATTCATTCTTTTTTATGCGTATTTAAAAAAATGGTGATGTCCAAAGTTGTGCCGGCTCCGGATTCGGAAGCGATTTTGAAACGGTCTGAATTTTTTTTGATATTGGGCAGCCCCATACCGGCTCCAAAACCCATTTCCCGGTGTTCATCGGTGGCTGTGGAATACCCTTCCTTCATGGCCAGCCGGATGTCGGAGATTCCTTTCCCCTGATCTTCGACCCGCAGCCGGATGGAGGAGGGGGTCAGGTGAAAGTTGAAAATTCCTTTATCGGCGTACATAACAACGTTCATTTCCGCTTCATAAGAAGCGATGGCCACTTTGCGGATGATGCCGGCGGAGATGCCGACATCCTGCAGCAGTTCTTTGATCTTACCGGATATATTTCCGGCGTGGCTGAAATCATGGCCTTTGATATAAAATTTCCGGGAAAGCAAAACATCCTGGGCGCTCATTGTTTCTTTGACGACATCCCATCGACGGCAGGAAGATGATGCTGCCACAGCAGGCCGCAGGCGGTGAACATCATAAATTTTGTGGTGAGCAGGGGAATATCCATTTCACGGGCCAGTTTGATTCCAGCGGCATCCGGACGTTTGCCCCTGACATAAACAATCGCTTTGGCCTCGATGATATCAGCGGTGCGGACGGATTGGGAGTTGGTCAGCCCGGTTAGAAGCAGAATCCCGGGCTGTCCCATGGCCAGCACGTCGCTCATCAAATCCGATCCGCCGGCGGTCTGGATGTCATCGTCCAAATGGGATTCCCCCCAGATCAGTTCAGCCTTGAGAATGTCTTTTATCTCGCGCAGCTTCATGTTATCAATGTTCTTTTCGCACGGTCTTGATGATGGTGTCACCTCGCTTGATTATCTTTTCGGAGGGGGTGATGCTGGCGGGACAGTTTTCCCAGCACATGCCGCAGCCGTTACACGCTTCAACGTCCACATAACGGGCTTTTTGACGGATCCTGGCTTTGAAATTTCCCACATATCCTGAGATCTCTTCCACTTCGCTCCAGGTCAACAATTCAATATTGGGGTGCTTGCCCACTTCCGACATTTTGGGAGTGAGGATACACGCCGAGCAGTCCAGAGTCGGAAAGGTTTTATCCAGCATGGACATGTGACCCCCGATGGAAGATTGTTTTTCAACCAGATAAACTTTTTTACCGGAATTGGCATAGGTCAAAGCGGCGTGGATGCCTCCGATTCCGCCTCCCACGATCAGAATTTCAGGCCGGACCGGCACTTCTTTTTTGGTTAAAGGGTCATGAAGCGCCACCCGGCGGACCGCCGCAGAGATCAGGGCTTTGGCTTTTTGAGTTGCGGCGTCGGGATCTTTGGTCACCCAGGAGACGTGCTCACGGATATTGGCCATTTGAAAATAAAAAGGATTCAGGCCGGACTCGCCGGTTGCGCCCCTGAATGTGGGTTCGTGCATAAGCGGGGAGCAGGAAGCGACGACCACACGTTCCAGGTTGTGGGCTTTAACATTTTCCTTTATCAATTCCTGACCCGGGTCCGAGCACATGAATTTATATTCTTGAGCCACCACCACATGATCCAGTTTGGACGCGAATTCAGCCACTTTATACACATTGACTTTATTGGCGATGTTGGCCCCGCAGTGACAGATAAAAACACCGATTCTCGGATGGCCGTTATGCGACATGGGTGCCTCCTTCTTCGATTTTATCCAGGAACGGGCGGATAGGGACAAGGGACCGGGAAAATCCCATTTCTTCTTTGGAGAAGCCGAAAGCCCAGCCCATCAACTGGCTGAAGAACAGAATGGGAATGCCATATTCCGTTTTGTATTTTTTTCTGACCTGGTCTTGCGCGATTTCAAGATTAAAAAGGCACAGGGGGCATAAAGTGACAATGGCGTCAGCCTTTTTCTTTTCGGCTTCCTTAAGCAGAATGTGATTGAGATTGGCCCCCAAATCATCCAAATTCGCAGTCAGGGCGCCTCCGCAGCAACGGGTCTTGGCGTTGTATTCCACAGGTTCCGCTCCGATGGTCCGCATAAGGTCATCCATGGACTCCGGGTAATCGGGGTCGTCGAAATCAGAAAAAGGGCGGACCACCTGACATCCGTAGTAGCCGGCGATGCGAAGCCCCCCCAGGGGCCGGCGGACTTCTTCCCGGATCCGCTCAAGTCCGATTTCCCGGTTCAGGATTTCGACGGGATGCTTGACTTTTATGGATCCCGTATAATTCAAGTCCACTTTTTTCAGCTCGGCCAGAATTCGATCGGCTTCGGGTTCGGCAGAGGCTAAGAAATCATTGGCTTTTTTCAACGCCAGGTAGCAGGCTGCGCAGGGGGCCAGGATGTCTTTTCCCGCCTTTTCCGCGATGGCCAGGTTTCGGCCGTTTAAAGCGACGGCCTTAGCGGAATCAACAGAGGGGGTGGCGGTGGCTCCGCAGCAGTTCCAGTCGTCCATCTCCTCCAAATGCACTCCTAATTTTTCGAAAACCGGAAGTATGGATTCTTCATAATGCCGGGCGTTGGTTTTGACCGAGCACCCGGAATAATAAATATAATCATTCATGGTTGCCCTCCTTCACGGCTTTGAGGAGTTTTTTCAACTGCTTTTTGTTTTGGATCGACTCTTTTTTAAACCCCATGCGTCCGGTTTTTAACATCCGGAGCCCCAAAGGAGCCATTTTGAGCAGACCGAACGGCTTGGCGGTTTTTAAATAGAGGTTGAGCATAAGCCACAATTCAGAGCTGCGGCCGTTTTTTGTGAGAATGCGGTGCATTTCCTTATCCATCACGGGAATGGAGAACCGGGAGGGATAAACATTTTCAGCGATGGCTTTCCGCTTGACAGCATACATGACATCCGTGATTTTGATATTGGATGGACAGCGGACCTGACAAGTGTAACAGGAAGCACAAAGCCAGGGAGTGAAACTTTTCATGACTTCGTCCCGGAATCCGTTTTTGACCATGGCGATGATTTTTCTGGGGGAGTAATCCATGTATTCGGCGCTGGGGCAGGAGCTGGAACAGGTGCCGCATTGGATGCAGCGGTCGAGGGCTTCGCTGTGACTGGCGGTTTTGATCTCCTCCAGGAAATGATGGTCCAATGTTTCTTCCAAGACGACCTTTTCTTGAATACCCATTTAACCTCCTTTATAAAGGTTTGGATTGATCTATAAATTAAACGTCGTCATGACCTGATCCGGGAGCAGCCGCCGGGAGAAGGGGGGAGGAGGGAAGCCTTCTTTCAAGTGATTCCGCTAACAATAAAAGCATCATAGTCCTCGCAAACTGCGCATAAAAAGACACAGCTTTTCCGCTATTACGGAGTTTTAATCAACACACAAATGAACCTGCATCAATCGATAAATATGCCGATTAAGTTGATAATATTAACAATTGCTCTTCCTGCGCTCACATTCTATATTTAGAATATTACGCTTGTCAACAATAAATCCAAAAAAAAGCAAACAGGGCGATGGAAAATGGAAACGGCAGCTTGAAATCCAAGTCACAGGACAGTTTTTCTAGGAAAAATTTTCATTTAAACTTGCTTTTTGGCTTGAAAACAGAGTACAATGACATGAACCTTAGCATGGGAAGGAGGAAATATGAATAGAAAAGTTATTTCTATTATTGGGATTGGTTTTTTATTTCTTATGATCCATAGTTGCAAGTCACATCCGGAAAAAGGGCTGTTGGATCGGTATTTCAACGCTCTTTCCCTCAATGATCTTCAAACGCTTTCAACCATGGCGATGAACCCCGCGGAAATTGATTTTCGTTCCTGGGAAATTATCGAAGTGACCGAAGAGGTAACCGAAGAATTCAAGCTGCCTGAAATGGACCAAAAAATCAAAGAATTGAAGAAAAGAGTGGATGAATCGGTGAGCAAAACCTTGGAAACCAGAGATGAGCTTGATGATGCCAAATACGATCTTGAGAGAGCCCGGACCCGCGCCAACCGGGAAAAAGTCGACCAGCTGCAAGCCGAGTATGATGAACTTTATGAGCAGACCAAGAAGCTGCAGAAAGAGTATAACGAAGCCAGAGCGGCGGCGGATGATGAAGAAAGAATGGCTAAATTCTCCCTAGGCGGCGATTACACAGCTATACGCCAGTTCACTGGAAATGATCACAAGAAAAATGTGGATATCCAAGTCATAACGGAAGATGGCGTGGAAGAAAAGTACCGCGTTTTTATGCATAAGTACGTGTTGACTGACCCCACCACAAATATCACTCACAACGGACGATGGATCATCGACCGGTTCCGGAGGCTTAACTAAAGACGGTTTTTCCCGGGAGAAGTTCGGCAGGCATTGACTCTCAGAGGGATTTCTTTTATAAATATAGACCCATAATCAATCAAAATTGATATGAGCCGTTAGCTCAGTCGGCAGAGCACCGGCCTTTTAAGCCGGGTGTCGCTGGTTCGAATCCAGCACGGCTCACCACCAAGCGCTCCTGTCGTCTAGCCAGGTCTAGGACACCGCCCTTTCAAGGCGGCGACACGGGTTCGAATC
>JAWODN010000060.1:0-11796 GCA_046483285.1 Candidatus Aminicenantota bacterium
CCCTTTGGCCCGGACATTCACTTCGGCGATATGCCGGTATTTTTCCGTGGAAAGAACAACATCCGTTTCCATGGGAGGAGCGAGCAGTTTTTCAATGGATTTTGATCTTTTTTCGCACAATTTCTTGATCTGGGGAGTTAAATTTGCGTTTCTTGCCGTATAATTTATTTTCATTCGGATTCCTCCATTAAGTACTTTCTTTTTCTTATATGCGATGGCGAAATGCGCAGCTGCTTTCGGTACTTGGCGACGGTCCGGCGGGCGATTTTGAAATTTTCCCTGGCTAAGATATCACCGATTTCAATGTCGCTCAGCGGATTGTCCCGCTCCTCTTTTTCGATAAGTCTTTTGATCCTGTCTTTAATGCGCAGGGTTGAAATCTCCTCGCCGAATTCTCCGGAAACCGATTTATGGAAAAAGTATTTCAGAGGAAACAATCCCCGCGGAGTCAGAATATACTTATTGGCGACCACACGTCCCACTGTCGATTCATGCACACCGATTTCCTGGGCCAGCTCAATCAAAGTCAACGGTTTGATATGTTCCAGGCCCTCTTCAATGAAATCCTTCTGTTTATCCACGATGTAACGGGAAACTTTATGAATGGTGTTGTTACGCTGATCCAGGCTGCGCAAAAACCAGAATGCTTTTTTCATCTTTTCTTTCAAAAATTGATGAGCTTCCGGATTATCATGGGCGGCTTTTGCCAGCATCCGGCGATAAAACCTGTTGATTCTCAACTGAGGGAGCCCTTCATTGTTTAAAGTTATGGCATAACCGTCCCCTTCTTTTTTGACAATAATATCAGGAACCACATAAAAGGTTTTTTCCCGGCTGTATTTCTTCCCGGGAGTGGGATTCAATTTTCTTATGAGATCAATATGGCTTTTGACCTCCCCCAGAGAAATATCAAGATTCTTGGCGATCCGGAGATAATCGGATTTTTCAAGGAAATGAAAACAGTCCCGGATGATTTTTCTGGTGATGCCGTCCCCTAAATCCAGGTATTCCAATTGAATCAGCAGGGCTTCTTTTAAATCAAGGCTTCCCACACCAACAGGATCGAAGCGCATAATCTCCTGACGGATGCGTTCCACCAGCCCGGACGGAGCATTCATGGTATCCGCTATTTCCTTTACCTGCGACTTTAAATAGCCGTCTTCATTGATATTTCCAATAATATAAAGGGCGATTTCTTTTTCTTTTTTTTCAAAAAAAGTGAGATTGGCCTGCCAGTCCAAATGGTCCCATAAGGAAATCGAATCGGATACAAAGTTTTCCAGGGACAACGCTTCCTTTTTCTCCCGGCTGTTAACCGCACTGAAACGGTTGTCAAAATATTCTTCGAAATACGCCTCAAATTCCCGGTCCTCTTCTGATTTTTCTTTCTCTCCTCTTTCCTCCGGGGATGCGTTTTCGGATTTTTCTTTTCCCTCATCTTTTGAACGGTCCTCATTGATTTCCAGAACGGGATTTTGTGAGAGTTCGGCGTCAATCACTTCGATGAGTTCCAAATTGGTGAGGGGCAAAAGTTTAATAGCCTGCTGCAGAGCAGGAGCCAGAATCAATTTCTGGATCTGTTTTTGATGAAGCTGCTGTTTCAGAGCCATATCTTTATTCTAACCTGAATAATTCATTCTAAGTTAAATTCTTCGCCCAGGTAACTTTTTTTGACATCCATAGATTCAACAATCTCCCGGGAGGTGCCCTCCATGAGGACTTCTCCTTTATCTATAATATACGCTCTGCCCGTGATCTTCAATGTTTCTCTGACGCTGTGGTCGGTGATGAGAAGCCCCAGCCCCTTTTCTTTCAAGCCGCAAATAATGTCCTGAAGGTCCTTCACGGCCAAAGGATCTATACCGGTAAAAGGTTCATCCAGCAGGATGAATTCCGGATCAACAACCAAGGCGCGGGCTATCTCCAGACGGCGTCTTTCTCCGCCCGAAAGAGTATACGCCTTGGCGCCTTTCAAGCGGAGCAATCCCAATTCCTTGAGAATCGCCTGGATATCATGGCTTCTGTTCTCCGGCCCTTCCTTGGTCAAATCCCCCACCGCCCATAAATTATCTTCAACCGTCAATTTCCGGAAAGCCGAGGGTTCCTGCGGAAGCAAACACAGCCCCCGCCTGGCGCGAAGAAACATGGGGAGCCGGGTGATGTCCTCCCCGTCCAATGTCACCGTCCCCCCGTCCATGGGAATAAGCCCGAGAATCAAAGAAAAGGTGGTTGTCTTCCCGGCCCCGTTAGGGCCCAGCAGCCCCACGATTTCCCCGGTTCGAACCCGCAGTGACACATTGCGGACCACCTGCTTTTTTCCGTATTGTTTTTTTAGACCGGCGGCTTCTAAATATTTTTCCATATTTCACGGCTTTTTTATGACAGTGTGGGATCTTTTCCTGCCCTGGTTTTCGATGATGATTTTTCCGCCCGACAGGTTGAAAATCAATTTATCACCCTCCGTGCGCCCTTGATCTTTATCTGTTAAAACCGGCTTTCCGGTTAATACGATTTCGTTTTGTTCGGCCGAAAAAAAGGCTTGTCCGCCTTGAGCTTCATAAGAACCCTGTTTGATAACAACATGGGTCCGGGCGCTGAGTCCTCTCATTTTCCCTTCGCCTTCCCCCAAACCCAAAGTGATTTCCCCGGCTTCCAATACCGCTCCTTCCACGGTGAAAGAGCAATCCTCTTCAAAAAAAATTCTATACCGGCTGGGTTGATAATCCAGTTTTTGAGCGGTGATCTCAATTCTTCTCTCTTCATCCCCGTCTTCCGTCTTATAATGGAAAACAAATCTCACGTCTCCTTCAGCCGATACTTTTCCGCTCCCTTTATCCAAAACAAGATTTTCGGATTCCAGCATTTCTTTCTGCTGCCAGAATTTGGTTTCTCCTTTAAAGATAAAACGCTGACTGGAGGTGACATATCTCATTTCTTCACTTTTGATGAACAGCGGTTCAGAGGATGAAAAAAAACCCGGATTCGTATTTCCCGAGGGATCCAAAACAACTTCCGCCCCGTTATTCACTTCCAGATTGCGGTTACTCAAATAATATTCCATGTCCCCGCCCCAAACTTCAAAACCGGGCGCCGTGACCTTGGCAGCGCCCGACTCGCCCCGCAGAATTTCCAAGACGTTTTTCCGGCTCTTGATCCTCAAAACCCCCGCCTCTATCCGGAAATTTTCTTCCTTTTCCTTTTCTTCATGCAGACGGACAAGTCCCCGGGCAAAAAATTCCTTCAGCCCCCCTCCGCGATTCAATCGAAATCGCAGCTCCTGTGACGAGAGACGCATCGAATCTCCGGAATCATTGGCGACGGCGCCTTCGCATTTTTGGTTCGACCGAAATTCCTGAATCTTCACCTCATCGTGAAAAAAAATGACAGCCATTTCTTCAGAAATAAAACTCTTTCCGCCGGCGGCCAGAAGGCCTTCCAAGGTTTCAGGGGATTCCGCTGGAGAAGATTCTCCGGTCTCATTCCCGCCCAGCCGGACCTCCGCCCGGCCTTCCATCTTGACCGATCTCAAGTATTCCCGGTCTGAGGTCAGCCTGAATTCAACAATATCGGCCCGGGCATGATTATTTCCGATGTGCACTTCCACATCCCCCCGTAAAAACCCATGCCCCCATTTTCTTAAATATTCGATTTCATCACAGTCGATCAGAACCGGATCAGAGGCGCCGCCGGGCGTCATTTCCAGGCGCACATTCTTTTGGAGAAACAATTCTTTTCTTCTGACATTCCACAGAACCTTTTCCGCTTTCCCCGTCAGCCGGGAGGAATGAAACCCAACCCCTTCATCGCCTCCAACCACACCTTCCTTTGAATCATACTTCAGGGAAGAGGCATCCACAGTCATGTCTTCAAATTCGATCCTGGCCTGTCCGTTAACCTGGAACCATTCTCCTTCCTCATCATGTATGATTTCTTCCCCGGTGAACAGAATATTCTCTTTCTGCCCGGGCTGAGGAAACGCCACCCAGACCGAACCCTCCAAATGATACAGCCCGTCTGTACCCCGGTAATGACGTTCCGCTTCGAACTCCAAAACCGGACGCCCCTTTTCCTCTTCCATATGGCGTATTTTTTCCTTTTCCTCCATCCGCCTGAGTCCGATGTCCTGGTCCTGCGGCTTCACAGGAGTCCGGTTTTGCGCACGGAAGAAAAAATTGATCCCCACCGCCACCACCACCGCGGCCAGCAGCAAAAGGGTTAAATATTTCAAAGCCCGAATAAAAGGAGTGTCTAATCTATTCATCTGATTTTTTCATATCTTGCGGGTGGCGAAGCCGCCATGAATAATCACTAAGAAAATCGTTTCTTTGTCGCCATTCTTCAGCACCCGCGCCTGTGAATAAAACAAATTCATCATAGGAAATTATTATACCTGATTTAAAGGAAACGTTTCACCCTCCCCCCCCACGGCATGTGAACTTCTCTATAAAAAGAAGTCACGAAGACGGCTTCAGGTCTTCCAGAATAAGAACGACCTGTTCCTCACCGAGATATTCCGAAGTCTGCAGGGAATAAACAATATCAATTTCATCGCCGCTGGACAGAATTTCCCCCCAATCTTCACGGCCCCATCCCAACGCTTCGTACACCCGGTTTTCTTTCCGAACCAGCAATTTGGTATGTCTTCCTTTTAGAACCTGCGGCGGAGATATGACTTTAACCTTTTCGGACAGAAATAAGGGGCGGGGATTTCCGGCTCCATGCGGAGCCAGCCGCTGCATTTCTTCCATAAAAGAACCGTTGATCTCATCCAAATCCATTCCGGCGTCGATCTGGATTTTTCTTTTGAGATCCTGTTTGGAAAGTCTGCGTTTGGTGTAATCATTCAAAACCGTCTTCAACTCACCCATTCTTTTCTGTTCCAATTCACACCCCACGGCGTGGGTATGGCCGCCGTAGCTTAAGAATTGGCTGCGGTTGTCTTCCAGGCACTGGATCAGCGGAAATCCCGGAATGCTTCGGCCGGAACCGTAAGCCCGGCCGTCCTGGTAAGCGAACAAAATAACCGGCTGATGAAAAAGTTTTTTTAATTTGGAAGCCACAATCCCGATAGTCCCCCGGTGCCATTTTTCGCTGCCAAGCAAGATCATCCTGTATTTTTCATGCAGGCGGCGGACTTGAATTAAATCAAGAGATTCCGCATAATTCCGCTGTTCTATTTTTTGTCTCTGATTGTTCAGCCGGTCCAGCTGCTGAGCAATGGCTGCACTTTCGTTTGCCGATAGTGTGGAAAACAAGCGCACGGCCAGAGCCGGGTCCCCCATCCGGCCGGCGGCATTGATTCTCGGTCCTATACGAAATCCCACATCCCCTGCAGAGACGGGTTTCCCCTGATGAAGTCCGCACACCTCCAGGATGCTGATTAAACCCCGGTTGGACGGCTTCCGCAGCGCATCCAAACCATACTTGACGAACAGCCGGTTCTCGCCTCTGAGCTCGACGATGTCCGCGATGGTCCCGATGGATACCAATTTCAAATAATGAATGAACTGATGGTCCAGGTTCCGTTTTTGAAGAAGCGCCTGCACAAGCTTAAACACCACTCCCACTCCGGCCAGTTTCCGGTCGGGATATGAGGAATCCGGCAGCGCGGGATCGACCACGGCTTCAGCTGAAGGGATTTCAGGGCCGGGAAGATGGTGATCGGTTATTATGACATCGATATTCTTTTCACGGGCTAACCGGACAAAATCAACGGCCCGGATCCCGCAATCCACGCTGATCACCAAAGATGTCTTTTTCTCCTGAATCACTTCCAGGAAGTGCGGTTTCAGTCCATACCCGTCCTGAATGCGGTTGGGCACAAGAAAGTCCACCTTTCCGCCCATTTTTTCCAGCGCACGCATCAAAATCACCACGGACAAAACGCCGTCCACGTCATAATCGCCGAAAATCAGGATGTTTTCCTGCGCGGATAACGCCTTTTCTATCCTATCCACCGCTTTTTTCATATCCGGCATGAGATAGGGATCATGGAGGTCATTCATTCCGCCGAAAAGAAAATGCTGTGCGTCTTCGCAGCTTGTAACTCCCCGGTTAACCAGAACCTGGGCGGCCGGAATGGAAATCCCCAATTCACGGGAAAGCCGTTCAGCCGGTTCATCTAAACGGGGAGGAAGCCAAATTGATTCTCGCATATATACTTTCCTTTACCTGAATGGAAACAACCTTCTCTCATCATCCCCACCCAGGCCGCAATCTCATGCGCCGGTGTCATGGTTCGCCGGTGTGTGACACAAATGACACGTTTTTCCAAGCCCTAAACATTAACACATCATTCATGCAGCCGCAATAAAAAATCCTGCGGGATTCCCCCGCCGCCGCCTTTTTTTGCGCGGGATTTCGACAAAACCATAACTGTCACCACGGCACAGGGCGGATGATGCTTCCGTTGACATTAAACCGGATGAAAAATATAATTCCAATACAATCATGGTCAACCTTAAAGCCAAGCTCAGCCGGACGCGGAACATCTTCAGGGATAAAATTGAAGACATGCTCAAAAGTCCTCAAGACAGGGGGAAAATCCTGGATGATTTCACCGAGATTCTGCTCCTGTCGGATGCCGGGGTGCCCACCACGGAAAAAATCATTCAAGCCGTCCGGGAAAAAACCCGGAAATCCGATACTTTCAGCGCTGTAAAAAAAGCTCTGGAAGATGAAATCACTGACCTGCTGAAGAAAGGGAACAGGGACCTCAACCTGAATCCCGCCGGCAGGACCGTTATCATGTTCGTCGGGGTCAACGGCGGCGGGAAAACCACTTCGCTGGCTAAACTGGCCCATAAATTAAAAGAAGAAGGGCAATCGATTCTGATGGTGGCGGCCGACACATTCAGAGCCGCCGCGCAGGAGCAATTATCCCAATGGGGGAAAAGCCTCAGCCTTCCGGTCATAACCGGTCAATATAAAGCGGACCCGGCCGCCGTGGTTTTCGATTCCATTCAGTCCTTCAAGGCCAAACAGTTTGATACGCTTTTGATAGACACGGCGGGCCGGCTTCATACCGATACCAATCTGATGAATGAACTGGAAAAAATAAAAAGAGCCGCGTCCCGTCATATTCAGGGAGCTCCTCATGAAACCCTGCTGGTTCTGGATGCGAGCATCGGGCAGAACGCTCTTTTCCAGGCCAGGGAATTCCTTAAATTCTCAGGACTCACCGGAATATTTCTCTCCAAGCTTGACGGGACGGCCAAGGGCGGCAGTGTTCTGGGCATTGTGAATGAATGCAGTCTCCCCGTCAAATTCATCGGAACCGGTGAAAAAAAAGACGATATTCTCCCTTTTTCTCCAGAGCAGTTCACGGCGGCTCTTCTGTCATGAATAACTCACACGACCGGGCGTACATGCGCATGGCGTATTCCCTGGCGGGAAAAGCCCTGGGATGGACCAGCCCCAATCCCTATGTGGGCGCGGTGGTGGTGAAAGGCCGTCGGATTTTGGGGTGCGGATATCACGAAAAGCCGGGCCGGCCCCACGCTGAAGCCGCGGCCCTGGATATGGCCGGCGCCCAGGCCCGGGGAAGCACGCTTTACCTCACCCTCGAACCCTGCACTCACTGGGGAAGGACACCTCCCTGCGTGGATAAAATCCTGGAATCCGGGGTCAAAAGGGCGGTTATCTCCGACCTGGATCCCAATCCGGTGGTTCATTCACGGGGAGTGGAAAAAATGAAAGCCGCCGGAATCCAAGTCCAATGGGGCCTGATGAAAGAAAGAAACCGCCGCCTCAATGAGGCGTATTTTAAATTCATCACCCGGCGGATTCCTTTCGTCACTTTGAAGGCCGCTCTGTCCCTGGACGGAAAGCTTGCCGCCCGCACTGGAGATTCGCAATGGATCTCAGGAAAAGCCGCCCGGAATCACATCCATCTTTTGCGGGGGGAACACGACGCCGTTTTGGTGGGAGCGGGAACCCTTTTAGCCGATAAGCCCCGCCTGACCGTCCGGCACCCCAGTTGGGGGAACAAGCCCATCACCCGGGTTGTCCTGGATTCGGCTTTGTGTTTTCCTCTGGATGCCCCGGTTTTAAAAACTCAAAAACAAGGGGATATTCTGGTTTACACCCTCTCCGGCGCTGATTCTGAGAAAGTCCGGATTCTGCGCGACAACGGGGTGAAGGTTATCCCGCTGCAAGATCAGTCCCATCCGCTTAACCTTCAGGAAATCCTGCGCTCCCTCGGGGGGAGAGGGATATCGAGTGTGCTGGTGGAAGGCGGAGGCCGCATTCATACCTCTTTTCTGGACCGCCGTCTGGCGGACAAAGCGCTTTTCATTTTATCCCCCATGCTGATCGGGGGGCGCCTGTCTCCGGGACTGTATCAGGGGGAAGGCGCCGGCCGGATAAAAAACGCCCTGCGTCTCAAGCACACCCGGATTTTTCAACTGCAGGAAGATTTGATCATGGAAGGATATTTTTAATGTTTACCGGAATCATCAAACACACCGGCAGATTCATGTCGTACCGCTCGGGAAAAAGCGAGGCTGTCATTGAAGTCCCGGAGCCTTTGAGGGGATCCCGCCTGGGAGAAAGCCTGGCTGTCAACGGAGTCTGTCTGAGTGTTGAGAAAAAAGGCGGAAAAAACCTGCACTTTCACCTCAGCCGGGAGACCCTGGATAAAAGCAATCTGGGGAAACTTCGATACGGGGCCTCCCTGAACCTGGAGACGCCTCTCACCTTGTCTCAGCCTTTGAGCGGACACCTGGTGACGGGACACATCGACGGGACGGGGAAAATCCTGGACATCCGCGCCCGCGGAGCCGGCAAACGCCTCTCTGTTTCATTTCCCCGGGAGCTGCAGCCCTATTTCATCCTGAAAGGATCGGTGGCCGTCAACGGAGTGAGTTTAACCATAGCCGCCCTGAATCAGGAGCGGTTTGAAACTGAAATCATCCCCTTGACTTGGAAAGACACCAACCTGTCCTCTCTCCGCCGGGCGGAGGAAGTCAACCTGGAATGTGACATAATCGGGAAATATGTGTATAATTGGACGGTTAAAAAATAATACCTCCTGAGGAAATCCAATGAACCAACCCGCGTTCCAATCCGTTGAAAATGCTATCAAAACCATAAAAGCCGGCAAACTTATTATCATTGTGGATGATGAAGACCGGGAAAACGAAGGCGACCTCATGGCGGCCGCGGAGAAAGTCACTCCCGATATCATTAATTTCATGGCTAAGCACGCCCGGGGGTTGATTTGTCTTTCATTGACCGGAGAGCGGCTTAAGCAGCTTGACCTCCCGCTTATGGTTCAAGAAAACACCGCCCTTTTTCAAACCGCTTTTACCGTTTCCATTGACGCCAAAAAGGGGATCACCACCGGGATTTCCGCTTACGACCGGGCCAAAACCATAAAAACCGCTATTGATCCCGGGGCCGAACCCTCCGACCTGGTGCGCCCGGGGCATATCTTTCCCCTGCAGGCCCAGGAAGGCGGCGTTTTAAAACGGGCCGGACAGACCGAGGCCTCCGTGGACATCAGCCGCCTGGCGGGATTGATGCCGGCCGGAGTTATTTGCGAAATCATGAATGAGGACGGAACCATGGCCAGAATGCCCCAGCTGCGGGAATTCAGCCTCAAGTATGACATCCCCATTCTTACCGTGGCCGATTTGATCAAATTCCGCATGCAAAAGGAAATTCTGATCCGAAAAATCGAAGAGGCCGACCTGCCCACCCGGTTCGGTGATTTCCGGATCATGGTTTTTGAAGACGCCATTCAGCACGAACATCACATCGCATTAGTTAAAGGCACCATTGAAAAGGACCAACCCACATTGGTTCGGGCCCACTCCCAATGCTTGACCGGAGACACGTTCGGATCTTCCCGCTGCGACTGCGGGGATCAGCTCCACAGCTCTATGGAATTGGTGGAAAAGGCCGGCCGGGGTGTGATCCTCTACATGATCAACCAAGAGGGCCGGGGCATCGGCTTGACCAACAAAATAAAGGCGTATGCTTTCCAGGACAAAGGCGCGGACACCGTTGAGGCCAACCGAAAACTTGGATTCAAGCCCGATCAGCGCGATTACGGCATAGGAGCACAGATCCTTGTTGCCCTCGGTGTGAGAAAGATCCGTCTCATCACCAATAATCCGCGTAAATTCATCGGTCTGAGCGGTTATGGTCTTGAAATCGTCGAACGGACACCCATTGAAATCAAGCCCAACAAATCCAACCGCAGCTATCTCAAGTGCAAAAAAGAAAAAATGGGTCACCTCTTAGAACAAGTCTGAACCGCTCCCATGCCCGCAAGAAAACGATTTTTTATGAATTCATCATGAGCAGGCTAAAAACCCCTCCCCCTGAAAAGCCGTCCCTGCGCCATATTAAAAAACGGCTCAGCTCCGCGGCTCCGGAGGACCGGGCCGCCATAATCCGCGAATCAGCGGGTTCCGCTTCCACCCAATCGCTCTTATGGGACTTATTAGAGGACCCCGATGATAAAATACGGAGTCTTGCCGTTAAAGAATTGTCCGGGTGCGGACGGCTGAACCCCGCCGAAATCACAAAAAAGCTGAGCCATCCCCAGTGGTTCATCAAATGCGCGGCCCTGGATATAATCGGGAAGATGAAAGATCCCGATTATCTGGAAAATTTAACCCCCCTCATCCAGGACCGCAATGCAGAAGTCAGAAAAACCACCGCCCGGATATTGGGAGAAATCGGAGGCCGGAATGCCGAAAAACTGCTGATACCGCTGCTGCGGGATAAAAGCCTCTTTGTCAAAACGGAAGCGGAAAAATCCATCGCTAAGATCAGCCGTCTCAAATTCACCTGACAAAAACCCCCATGGCTCCGGGGCGGCCATGATTCCCAGCAGGGGATATTTCACTTCGCTCAGGATGACAAAATAAATGTCACCGGGCCCTCGTTGACTAAATGGACCTCCATCACAGCTCTGAACCGGCCGGTGGAAACAGAAAATCCCCGGTCTCTTATATACCGGACCAAGGCCTGGAATAATTTATCCGCTTTTTCCGGCTCTTCGGCGTTGTCAAAACTCGGCCGCCTGCCTTTTTTCACAGACCCGGCCAGAGTGAACTGGGAGACCGCCAGGACTTCCCCCCCCACATCCTGAAGCGAAAGATTCATTTTTCCGTCCTTGTCGGGGAATATTCTCAGACCGGTGATTTTATCAGACAGAAACCGGGCATCCTCATCCGTATCCCCCTTTTCCACTCCCACCAGCAGGCATATTCCAGACTGAATGCAAGCGATTTCCTGAGACTCGACTTCCACTGAAGCCCTTTTAACTTTTTGCATCACTATTTTCATCTGATATCCTCATCAGGATTCACCGCCTCACGCCGGGAAAAAATAAGCTTCAAGCTCCGCAGGTCGTCCCGGTTTATAACCAGGCTCACCACAGTGTAAATCACAATCCCCAATCCAACGCCGGCGGCGAGCCGGATGATTTTCCCCAAAACATCCGCGTCCTGATAGCCCAGGGCACCGAATCCCCACAGCACCCCCGCCCCCATAACCACGGCGGCTGCGATCGACTTCAAAACCGAAGGCAAAAACTTCTTTTTATCCACAGCCCCGATCCTTTTTTCCAGGAGATGATACAGGGCCAGGAAGTTGAAAACAGAGGAAATGGACAAGGCCAGGGCGATTCCGCCCACCTGAAGAGGCCCCATCAAAAGAAAAGAAAGAAAGACATAAAGAACCATGACCAGAGAAGCGACAATCACCGGGGTGCGGGTGTCTTTTAATGAAAAAAACGCCGGAGCCAAAATTTTCACTCCGGAAATAAACGGCAGGCCGAGG
>JAWODN010000041.1:0-14083 GCA_046483285.1 Candidatus Aminicenantota bacterium
TGGCATATGGAATTCAGGTATGGCTTGTGCTCCCTTCAGATTTTTAACGCCATTCTTCGCCCTGTGTTTTCGGCTGCTGCGCAACTCCCCCCGTCCGTGGGTCAAACATGCTCGCAGCCCGGCTTCGCCGGGTTCCCTCAAACACAGCCCTCAGAAGGCTAAATCTTCAAGGTCGCTTCAGCCACACCTGAATTCCATAAAGCCGTAACAACCTCATTCCGTTAATAAATCATACCTCAAGTGAAATCCCTATTCAAAATCCTCGCCCAGTCGCGGCACGGCTGGAGAGGGCCCCCCGCCCGCAGGCAGCGAGGACGGGGGAGGAAACCGTGCCGGGACCCCTCTTCCGATTTTCATCGTTCCCGGTGTGTTATAATCATGATGAATTCATAAAAAAATTGTCATCCCGGCCCGTGAATAAGCCAGTCTGGCAAATCGTTTCCCTGCGGCCATGGGGGCGGGATGATGGATCAGCCGGCCCGCATGAAGGCTGAGCGGGCACGGTTCCTCTCCGCAGGAGAGGAGAGCGAAGCCGGAATCGGAGCGGATGTCCTCGCTGGGGACATCCGCGTGGCGGCGATCCATCTCCCGCTCCCATGGCCGCAGTTCAGAAATGACACTCATGGTTCGCGGTGTGTTCTGCACATGATGAATTCATAAAAAAATTGCCATCCCGGCCCGCTTATCATCCAGGTTGGGGAAAACGTCATTCTTTCTCTTTTACTTATTTTTGTCAAGACAGCCGGCGGAATACCCCTGATGCAGGGGCCGCGCCATCTTGCTTTCTTCAGGGGGAGACATTAAAATACCGAGTCATGAACAAGAACAGGGCTGTCACCGCGGTGGTCTTCGGGGTGGTTCAGGGCGTGGGGTTCCGCCCCTTCGTCTACCGGCTGGCCCATGAATTTCATTACCGCGGCTGGGTTAAAAATATCGGATTCGGCGTTGAAATCCACCTGGAATCTGAAAAAGCCCGAGACCATGAATCTTTTTTCAAGGCTCTCCGCTCCCGCAAACCCCCTTTATCCATTATAGAAAAACTGGAAATCCGGCCGGCGGAATACACCGGCGTGCCGGAATTCACCATTCAAAAAAGTGAAGGGGACAGGGGATTTGTTTTCATCTCCCCGGATATCGCCATGTGCGGCAACTGCCGCCGGGAGCTTCACAACCCGCAGGACCGCCGCCACCGCTATCCCTTCATCAACTGCACCGACTGCGGCCCCCGGTACACCATTGTGAAAGACCTTCCCTACGACCGGCCCCAAACCACCATGGCATCATTTGATATGTGCCCCGACTGCCGGCGGGAGTACACCGACCCGCTGGACCGGCGTTATCACGCCCAGCCCATCGCCTGCCCGGTCTGCGGTCCCTTGGTGACCCTCCGGGACAACCAGGGGCGCCCTGTGGACGGAGGCATTGACAAGGCCGCCGCCCTCATCAAAAAAGGACATATCTTGGCCGTGAAAGGGCTGGGAGGATTCCACCTGGTCTGTAACCCCTTCAGCGCCCGGGCTGTCAGCCGCCTCAGAGCCTCCAAAAAACGAAAGACCAAACCTCTGGCCCTTATGGCGGCGGACAAAAAAACCGCGGCCTTATACGTCCGGATGAATAAAGACGAGGAAAATCAATTGTGTTCCCCCCGGCGCCCCATTGTGCTTCTTTCCAAAAAAAAGGATATTCCGGGCATCGCACCCGGTTTGGACGAAATGGGGGTCATGCTCCCTTATACGCCTCTGCATGACCTGCTGCTGGAAAAACTGGATTTAGTAGTGGCAACCAGTTCAAATCCCAAAGATTCGCCCATCATGATCGATGAGAAGGAAGGGGTGAAGGAATACTGTGATTTTCTTCTCACCCATAACCGCCCCATTCAAATGCGGGCGGATGACTCCGTGATGAAAGTGGTCCACGGCGAACCGCTGTTTCTGCGGCGCGCCCGCGGTTACGTCCCCTATCCCCAACCCGTGCCCGGCCCATTGAAATCCCCTAAAAACATATTGGCCCTCGGCGGTGAACTCAAGGACACCTTGTCGCTTTACAAGGACGGATATGTCATCACCTCCCAATTTCTGGGCGATTTGGATGAATATCAGAATTTCCAGTATTTCCAGGAAACCCTGCGGCATCTCTCCCGGCTCTTTGATTTCACCCCCGACGTCATCATGACCGATCTCCATCCGGACTTCCACACCACCCGGTATGCCCAAAAACAGAACATCCCCCATATCCAGGTGCAGCACCATTTCGCCCATGTGCTGGCCGCTCTCCTCGAGCACGGAGTGGACCCGGAAAAAAAAGTCCTGGGCGTGGCGTGGGACGGCTTCGGATACGGAACCGACGGCACCGCCTGGGGGGGAGAATTTCTCACCCTGGATTTCCACGGCTTTGAGCGGGCGGGACGTTTGCATCCGGTTCCTCTTCCGGGAGGCGATCTCGCAGCCAAACAACCCTGGCGCACGGCTTTGTCTTACCTGGTGTCCGTTTTCGGAAGAAACATCCCTTCCGTGTCCCCGCTGGAGTCCATACCCCCCCGCAAAATTCACTCTGTGACAAAAATGATCCAAAAACAATTCTGCGCCCCGCTGACATCCAGTGTCGGACGCCTCTTTGACGCGGTGTCGTTCCTGGCCGGACTGGCTCCCGGGGAAGTGGAATTTGAAGCCGAAGCCCCCATGCTTCTGGAAGCCGCAGCTGACCCTTATGAAACCCGGGCCTATCCTTTTTTTATCGATGAAAAAGGAATCCTTTCGTTTTCCCCCATGATAAAAGCGCTGGTGGATGACCTTCAGGCAGGCGTTCCGGCCGGACGGATTTCCGCCAAATTCCATCACACCCTGGCTGAAGCTATCCTGAAAACCGCCGAAACGGTTCGCGAATCCCATGGCATTGATATGGCTGTCCTGGTGGGAGGGGTGTTTTTGAACCGGCTTCTTCTCACCCAAACCCGGGAGCGGCTTGAAAAAGCCGGATTCCAGGTGATCCGCCCTGTGCTTTACTCTCCCAATGATGAGTCTTTGTCGCTGGGTCAAATCGCCCACGCCCTTGTGAAACTGTCTGTTCAGCCGGGGTGATAAACAGGATCAATGACCGGGGATTGACGGCAGCGGTCTCGTGGTTATAATAAAAACATCATGACCAAAACATTTCACCAAGTTGAAAACGCATTTTCAGAACTAAAACGGCAATTCCGTCAGAAATTGATTTCCGAGCAGGAATTCAAGGCCCGGCTGAAAGAACTCCGCCTCAACGATGATCAGGGGCGGTGCTGGACCATCGGAGCGCGGAGCGGAAAATGGTATTATTTTGACGGAGAAAAGTGGATTGAAGCCCAACCCCCCACTCTCCAGGACGGCAAAGCGATTTGCATATACTGCGGTTATGAAAATAATATCGAAGCGGATGTTTGCGAATACTGCAGCGGCGAAATCGGGGAAAATGCCTCCAAATGCCCTGAATGCGGTTTTATTCTGGAATCTCAGCACAACGTTTGTCCTGTCTGCCATGACCGAAACCACGGAGAAGAATTCAACCGCACGGATGAGCTCCAGGATCCTCCGGAAAAGAAACACACCCCTCCCCTTCCGAAAATCTCGAAGGCCTCATGGGAACACTTAAAAGAATGGAATGATGAAGAGGCCCCGCCTTCACCCCGGAGCTCAAATAAGGCTTCCCTGGAGCATCCGGCTGTTCCCAATGTTTTCATCCGTTCGCTCAGCCCTATGTCAACAGCCCTGTTTTTTGGAATAACCGGGTTGTTTATCGGCTTAATCGGAGGCGCCTTCTCCGGCACCACCCGGCTCATCCCCGGCCTTCTCGACCATCTCCCCGCTTTTTATCAATCCATGCACGGGAAACTCACCGGAGGTATCATATTCGGTTTAACCGGAGGTTTGGCCGGACTTGTCGTCATAGGTTTGGCCGGACTTCTTTACGCCCTTTTTATCAATATCATTCTTTCCATTCTCGGCGGACTGAAGGTTCGTGTCAACAAGATCGATTCGTTCTAAAATCCCCATTTATTTATTCACAAAAATTGTGGAAAAATTGTGGAAAATTTAGAAATCCTGTGTTTTATCTCCTGGTAATTAATAAAGATATGACGATTTGCACAATTTTCGGTCATGCTTTCTAAGCTGTTGTTTTTAAACAACTTGTGGTTTTTTCATTGAAAACAAAAGAGTTATGACACCTTCATTTCAGCCCTTCTGAAGCCATGACAAATATTCATCCATTCCAATGTTGATTTTGTGTTAATAAAACCCGGATTTTGCCAGCTTTCGAATGAGGCCCATCGCTTCTGAACTTCAATGGGAGAACGGTTTTCCTTGGCGCAGCTCAGGTTAAAAAGTCCGAAGAATATCCACCAAACTGTATCCCGCAATCGGCGCCGGTATAAAAGAAATTATAAAAATGACCATAATGGCGGCACTTAAAATTTTTCGTCCCGGGGATAAAGGGGCTTCCTGGTCAAGAAGCGGAGGATGCCGGAAACCAATCAAGGAAATCAAGCCCGCCCAAACGAACCACCCCACCCAAAAAAACACTCCCAATAAGATGAATGCAGCCAAAATAAACCGGCCTAATTTTTTGGCTTTCTTCCCCATCAGGGAATACATCACATGCCCTCCGTCGAGCTGGCCGACCGGACAAAGGTTCAAGGCCGTCACAAGCATTCCCACCCATCCGGCGAAAGCCACGGGATGAACCACGATATCATATCCCGAGGGAATTCCCTGGAAAAGAAAGTATCCGAACAACTTGAAAAATAACGGCTCCCCGAATGTCAGGCTTTCCGCTTGCGGTAAAGGGGGAACCGGCTTGGAGAGGGCCAGCCCATAAAAAACAGCGGGAACCGATAAAATGAATCCGGCCAGGGGCCCGGCGACCCCCACATCAAAAAGATGGCGTTTCCGGGTGATGGGAGAACGGATTTTTATAAAGGCGCCCAATGTCCCGATCAACGTGGGGGCGGGAATAAAAAAAGGCAAGGTGGCGTCGATTCCGTTCTTCCGGCAGGTCAAGTAATGCCCCATCTCATGGGCAAGCAGGATCAAAAGCAGAACCAGGGCATAGAGAAAGCTCAGCCACAGGACAGCCGGGTCCATAATAAGCTCCAGCCCAGTGGGGATCAATTCCGGCGTGTGCAGGGAACCGGTGTATTTGTAGCTGAGGCTCCAGGTGATCCCCACAAAGAAAGCGGATGCGAACGTCACAGCGAAAAGAACCGCATTAAGCCAGGGGCGGTCCTTGTCGAAAAATGACGGCTTCCGTTTTACAGGGATACGGAAACGGGGGGCGTCATTTTCCATTAAGGGCGGGCGGCTTTGGTCTATTTCAAGCTCCTTGCTTTGGTTTCCAGCTCATCCCGGCTTTCTTTGCGGTCCGGATCCGGAACACATGAGTCAACCGGACAAACCGCCGCGCATTGGGGCTCATCATAATAAGGAATGCACTCGGTGCATTTATCCGGATTGATTTCAAACAATTCCTCCCCTGCGGCAATGGCCATGTTAGGACATTCCGGTTCACAGGCTCCGCAGTTGATGCATTCGGCGGTTATTTTATACGCCATGGGCTCCTCCCTCTCATCCGATCTGACCTATACCTAACCTGAATTATTCATATAAAAATTGCGATGTTTTTGCAATCCCTTTTTTATCAGCAATTAACATGATTTTTATTGAAAGTTCAAATAGAAAGTTTTTCATTTTCATATATTTATTTTAATCGCAATTTTTTTACCCTCCGGGCGGGCCGACTCTCACCGCATCTGCTTTGTTGCAGGGCATTCGCAGTGAAGTGACGACCTTTTATTAATTTAATGTCATCCTGAGCGGAGCGAAGGATCCCGGACTGCTTCTAATTGGCAACCTTTTATCCATATGGCCTGACGAAAGCACTCACAGATCCCTCGTCGCTCCGCTCCCCGGGACGACATGCCGCTTTGTCATTGCGAGGCTTGCGCCAGCAAGCCGTGGCAATCCCTTCCTGCCGCTTTGTCATTGCGAGCGGCCGGAGGCCGCGTGGCAATCCCTTCCTGCCTCGAGAAGGCGGAACCCACCGCCCATACGAAGCAGCAAGGGATCCCTCGGTGCTTCGCACCGCGGGATGACACATTCAAAGGCACGGCGTGCCTCGGAATGACAGACTCACCCGGCCCGCTCATCGGCCGGACTTGCCTGACCGATGCCTAAGAAAATCGTTTCTTTGCAGCCATAGGGGCGGAGGGATTTCCTCCATTGTCCAGGTTATTGATATTTATTGAAGCCGGCTCAACTCCTGCTCGGCTTCCATGGCATAATGCGTCCTCGAATATTCCCGGGTGATTTTCTGCAACACCTCGACGGCTTCATCCGTACGGCCCATTTCTTTCAGAATCTCCGCTTTCTGAAACAGTATGCCGTCCATAGCGTAATCTTTGGGATCTTCCTTTTCTATCGCTTCAAAAATCTCCAGGGCGCCCTCATATTTCTTTTGTTTCCATAAAGCCCGCGCTTTTATTTCGCGGGACTGATAATAAATGATATCCTTAGGTTTTTGCGGGATTTTTTCAACGGCTTCCAGGGCTTTTTCATAATCACCATTTTCAATTTGATAAGTTGCGATATGAATATGCCCGGACCTGTCGAATTTTCCTTGGCCGGCCAAGGCTTTCAATTCTTCCAACTTCTGAGGATCTTCTCTGAGTTCCCGGCTCACCTGATTGATTTGCGCCAAAATACGGCTCTGCTTTTCCAGATTCTTAGACTGGATAAAGCGCAGCCCCAGCACAATCAAAACGGCCACAGCGATCACCGCGGCGCCTAAGGCGATCGCCCGGCTGTGGCCACCCATAAACCGGATCATCCTCCGGGTGAATTCCGCAAACTCGTTTGTCTTCAAATGCTTTCGTTCTTTTCTCTTCATGGATTTACCTTTTATGCAAGTGTCAGGAAAGCATTTTATAACAAAATTCCAGAAAAACCGCAAATTATAGCGTTAACCGCGTCGGCAATGTCATTCCGGGGCACGCCGTGCCTTTGAGTGTGTCATCCCGGGGCGCGCCGTGCCTTTGAGTGTGTCATTCCGAGGCACGCAGTGCCTCGGAATCCCTGACTGCTTCGTCTGGGCGGTGGGTTCCGCTTTCACGAGGCAGGAAGGGATTGCCACGCGGCCTCCGGCCGCTCGCAATGACAAAGCGGCAGAAAGGGATTGCCACGGCTTGCTGACGCAAGCCTCGCAATGACAAAGCGGCAGGAAGGGATAACCGCACGGCCTCCGGCCGCTCGCCATGACATGGGGGGACAGGAGTGAGCGGCGGAGTCCTGAATACGCCGTCTTGAACAGGCGGACCCGGTTTTTATTGAAATTCGTACTTATTTTCCCGGAATATCTTCAAACAGGCATCCACAACTTTTACATCATAGAGGATACCCCGGTTTTTTTCTATTTCATCAAGGGCCAGATCAATCCCGAGCGCAGGGCGGTAGGGGCGGTGCGAAGCCATGGCTTCCACCACATCCGCCACACCGATTATCCGGGCTTCGATAAGAATATCATCTCCGGTGAGGTTTCTTGGGTAGCCGGAGCCGTCCAGCCTTTCGTGATGCTGAAAAATGATTTCCGCCACCGGCCACGGAAATTCGATGGACTTCATGATATCGTGCCCCACCTGGGGATGGGTTTTCACAAGATTGAACTCAATATCGGACAGGCGGCGGGGCTTGGAGAGAATCTCCGCGGGAATGTATATCTTGCCGATGTCATGAATGTTCCCCGCGATGCCAATGGCGTCCATTCGGTCCTGGGTGATGTTCAGCTCGCCGGCGATGGTGCGGGCGAGATCCGCCACCCGGCGCTGATGTCCGGCTGTGTACGGATCCCGTGTTTCCACGGTTTTTTCCAGCACTTCAATGGTCGCCCCTAAGGCCTGCCGGATTTTTTTCAAACTTTTCCGGACTTCGCTTTCCGCTTTGAACCTCTCGGAATGGCTGTGCAGGGCCACAATACCATAGACCAGGCTCTCCGCAATTTTCATCAGCAGCTCGACCTCATCGTCTTCAAAAATATCAGGCTCATCCCCATAAATGGTCAAAGCGCCGAACGGCTTGCCGTTGCTTCGAAGCGGAAGGGCGACCACGGAAGAAAACCCGTATTTTATGGCCTCTCCCCGCCAAGGGATAACCTGGGGGGCGGAAAGAATATCCCTGATAACGCCCGGCTCCCCTCTTTGGATGGCTTTAAGGACGGGACAGCCCCCATTGCTTTTCTCCAGAGAAAAATGACAGTCCTCAAGAAAATCCAATCCCCTCCCGGCTTGAGCTACGTTTTTGATTTTCTTTTCTTTGTCGTTTTGGGGAACCCCCACCCAGGCCATACTGTATCCGCCGGTGCTCACAATGACATCACAGATCTTCTGCAGAAGCTTTTCTTTGTCCAGAGTTCTGACCAGGGCCTTTTGACAGGCGCTTAAAGTGTGGAGCGCGCGGTTAACCCGGTGGAGCTCGCTTTTGGTCTTACGGAAATCACTCTCCTGCTTTTTTCTTTTTTCCTCTTTTTTCCGGAGTGATTCCAATTCCTTGATTAATTCGGACCGGGTTTTATTCATGTGTTTTCCGCCGCCGGCTTCACTCACCTTCAGTTCCTGTGTGTCTGAATCCATTTTCCTCACGTTTTTCCGGAGATAAGAACAAACCCCCTTTCCAAACTGGGCCCTAATGAAACCGGACCTGTCAGACAAGCAGGGTTTGTATATAATTAAGTCGTGTGACTTGGGAAAAAAATGAAATATATTTTATTTCTCTTCAGCCTGCGGCCTTCTTCTGTTCTTGACCAATGATGTTTTCCCCATGTACAATAGCCGGGAACAAATGATGCCGATACCCCTGTAGCTCAGTATGGATAGAGCAATGGATTCCTAATCCATGTGTCGCCGGTTCGAGTCCGGCCAGGGGTATTACTTTTAAACACTGGAGGAACCGTGAAAAAAAATTCAACCTGCCCCCGGCGGAAATTTCTGCAGCAAGGCGCTTTGGGATTTCTGGGAGCCGGAGCCGCGGCCGGCAGCACCTGGAGCCGCCCCCTGTCAAAACCCCCCAACCGGGAAAAAATAAACCGGCCGGACGCTTCTCCCCAAATACGGGAATACCGGACTCTCGGCCGGACCGGTTTCAAAGTCTCCGATTTATCCGCCGGGTCCATCACCGACGAAGGCGTCCTGGGAACCGCGCTGGACGCCGGAATGAATTATATCGACACCGCCGAAGAGTATCCCGGCCATCACAAAGTTGTGGCTAAAGTCATGAAAAACCGTCCCCGCAAATCCGTCTTCGTCACCACCAAGCTGGAAGTGAAGGACGATAAATCCAAGCAGGGATTCCTGGACCGGGCCCGCATGTGCCTGCGGGAATTGGACCTGGATTACGTCGACTGCATCATGATGCATATGGCCGAGACCACCGGCACCCTGAAAACCGAAGGATTCCATCAGGCTATGCAGGAATTGAAAACCGAAGGCCGGCTGCGGTTCACCGGCGTTTCCAACCACGGCTCCTTCTGGCATCAAGAACCCAAAGAAAGCATGGATACGGTCCTGCTCGCTGCCGTTGAAGACGGCCGTTTCGATGTTTTCCTGATGGCGTATAATTTTCTAAAAATGGACCGGTCGGAACATGTGTTAAGGGCCGCCAATGAAAAAGATATCGGAACCGTCCTGATGAAAACCACCCCGGTGGCCATCTACTACTCTTTGAAAAGCCGGATCGAAAAGATGGAAGAAAAAGGCCAGGAGGTGCACCCTCTTTATAAGTCCGGCATCAAGAGATACAAGGATAAATTGGATAAGGCCGAGACGTTTATCAAAAAATACCATCTCCAGAATCCCGAAGAAATCAAGGCGGCGGCCGTTCGCTTCGTTCTGGATAATCCGGATGTCAGCACCGTCAGCTGCCTGGCGCGGACCTTTGATGAGCTGGATGGATTTCTCAGGCTTTCCGGCAGCCGCCTGAGCGAGTGGGAGAAGACCAAACTGGCGGCTTATGCCGAAGGCTGCGGCGAACTATACTGCCGCCATGCCTGCGGAGAGTGCGAAACGGAATGCCCCCAGGGAGTTCCGGTCAACACCATCCTGCGGTATCACCACTACCTGGCCCAGGGCCGGGAACAAGACGCCATTCGAAAGTACGCCGCCATTCCCGGGGTTAACGCGGAAGCCTGCCGGGAATGCCCGGGCCACTGCGAGCGGGCCTGTCCGTACGGAGTGGCCGCGCAGGGCCTGCTGCTTCTGGCCCATGAGCAGCTGGCGGTGATTTCCGCGCCGAAGCCTTCCTCAGGATAAATACCTGAATGATGAACGGGAAGGGATTGCCGCGGCTTGCCGGCGCAAGCCTCGCCATGACAAGGCGGCATGTCATCCCGGGAATCAGGAAAGACTCATATCTGATTTTGAGTTTCCCGCCTGTGAAACGGCGGCAGCCGCCTGAGTTTTTCCTTGACCAGGCCGTTCCTCAGCACCGGTTTGTTATTGTTTATGGCAATGTGAAGGGCCTTATAGGAGCCGATGATGCAGCTTAATTTTTTGGCCCGGGTCAAAGCGGTGTAGAGAAGGTTCCTCTGCAGCATGATGTAATGCTGGGTCAGCAGCGGCATGACCACCGCCTGGTATTCGCTTCCCTGGGATTTATGCACGGAAATGGCATAAGCCAGCACCAATTCGTTCATTTCCTCCCTGGAATAAGACAGAATCTGACCGTCGAAATCCACCGCAATCCGGTAGATGCGGCGGTCGATTTCCTTGATGATTCCGATATCGCCGTTAAACACATCCTTGTCATAATTATTCCGCACCTGCATCACCTTATCCCCTTCCCGGAACTCACGGCTTCCGGCCATGAGGCCCTCCGGTCCGGGATTGAGCCGGTTCTGCAGTTCTTTATTGAGATTGTCCACTCCGGCCAGCCCGCGGTACATGGGACTGATCACTTGAATCTGGGGGGAGAGGGGCGGCACTCTTAATTTTTTCGGAATCCGTTCCTGACTCAACTTCATGATCATATCGAAAACTTTCCGCTCATCATTGAGGGCCAGAAAATAAAAATCGGAATTTTTATCATCTTTCTCCGGTTGGATAATGGTCTGTCCCTGATTGATTCGGTGAGCGTTTTTAACAATCAAGCTTCCTTTTTCCTGCCTGAATATGGTGCTCAGACGGACCACTTCCACCCTTCCGGATTGAATGATGTCCTGGAGCATGGTTCCAGGCCCCACCGAAGGGAGCTGGTCTTTGTCTCCCACCAGGATGACCCGCATAGAGGGGGGAACGGCTTTTAAAAGATGGTGCATCAAGGGAAGGTCGACCATGGAGACTTCGTCCACAATCAAAGCGTCTCCCTCCAAAGGGTGGTTTTCATTCCTCCGGAATTTCCCCGTTCTGGACATATATTCCAGGGTGCGGTGAAGGGTCTTGGCTTCCCTGCCCGTGGCTTCAGACAGCCTTTTGGCGGCGCGGCCGGTGGGGGCGGCCAGAATGATGGTGCGGCCCCACTGAGAAAACAAATGAACCACCGACCGGATGATGGTGGTTTTTCCTGTTCCCGGACCTCCGGTTATGACTAAAAACTTGCTCAAAATGCTTTCTTTAACCGCACGCCGCTGGTCTTCTGAGAAGGAAATCCCGGAAGCTCTCTCTGTTTTTTTCACGGCGGCGTTCACATCTTCGGGCGGATTGAGCGGCGGATGCCCGGCCAGATTATAGATATTGCGGACCACATCCTGCTCAGCCTGATGAAAAAAAGGCAGATACACAGCCTGGTCGTTCCCCAGGTCCTCCATGATCACAAATTTCTGTTTTTCCAGCGTATCCAGGGCCTGAGAGAAAGCGTTTTTCTTCAAATTCAAGTCCCGGCCGCAGGATTCCTCCAAATGGGACCGTCTGGAAAAGACATGGCCCTCTTCGGTGTCTTTTTCCAGAAGATAGTGGATATAGGCCTTGACCCTCTCCGGGGAATCCGGTTCCATCCCCAGCTTGAGGGCCATCTGGTCCGCAGTCTTGAATCCGACCCCCCATATGTCATGGCAGGCCTGATAAGGATTGGTTTTGAGGATATGAAAAGCCCGGCGTCCGTATTGCCGGTAAATTTTTGTGGCCAGGTTGGTGGAGACACCGTGCTGCTGTAAAAAAATAATCAATTCCCGGATGTCCTCATGCCGGGACCAGGATTTTTTTATCTCATCCAGTTTTTTGCTCCCGACTCCTTCCACCTGCCGCAGCCGTTCCGGGTTTTCAGAAAGCACAACCAGGGTTTCCTCTTTGAAGTGCGCGATGATCCGTTTTGCCAAAACCGGGCCGATCCCATTGATCAGGCCGGAGGAAAGAAACTTTTCCACTCCCTGCCCGCTGCTGGGAAGGACCGGCTTGTAGTTTTGCACCCGGAGCTGCTGCCCGAAACGGGGGTTTATTTCCCATTTCCCCTCCACCTTGAGCACCTCGCCGGGGGTCAAGGGAGGGAAATTGCCGACTATGGTGATATTCCTTCCTTCTTCCAGGGAAAAACGGCAGACGGTGTATCCGGAATCCGGGCTGTAAAAAACAATGGATTCGATGGTTCCGGTCAGCCCGCTTGAATTATTCATAAAAAACGCCACGAGCCTCGCATCCGCAGCGACACAGGCCCTTTCATCATCCGGATTGGACGGGTCGCACTCATAGGGAAAGTCATGAAGCCATCAATCAATTTTTTTATCGACCGCGACCGGATCTCCGGGTTTGAGACCGGTCTCCTGAGCCGCCGAACCTTCACGGACGGCGATTTCCAGAGAACCGAGGCTTCCGGTCAGAGCCAAAAGAGAGCCCCTGTCCACCGCACCATAGCTTTCCACGAAGGGGAAATCCCGTCCGGCGCTGCGGATCCGGAGGCTCTCAGGGCCCGGCGCCAGGGCCTGCAGGGCATTTACGGGTATATTGGTGATCAGATTGCCGAACTTGTCCTTATAGACGACCTTGCCGGTTACGGATTCCCCGTTGATCCGGGGCCGGTCGACCGGAAAGCAATGGAAATCTTCGATCCTTCCGCCGAATTTATCACCGTCCACATCCTTGGACACCCATGCCGCAACCGGCGCCATTTTATCCCGGCCTTCGAATGTCCGGCCGGTCTGCGGAAAAAAATAATGGCCGGCCGTGACGGCACGGACCTCGGGATGCTCCGCCCCGTCCAAAACATAACTGAGAAGACCGTTATCAGGCGCCACAAAAGAACAGCCTTCCAGCTGGGCCAAAAGGATCCGGCGGCGGGTGCCCACTCCGGGATCCACCACGGCCAGAAAGACCGTATCCGCAGGAAAATACCGGAAAACCGCATTCAAGATAAACGCGCCCGCCTGAATATTGTGGGAAGGCACCTGATGGGTGATATCAGCAATATGGGCGTCAGGGTTGATGCCGGCGATGACGCCTTTCATGGCGGGAACAAAAAAGTCCTCTTCCCCAAAGTCCGTCAAGAGAGCGATTACCGGAGGTTTCATCAGGAATTATCTTATGCCATTGCCGGAATCGGGTCAAGAGGGTTTTCAAACCCGGCCGATGAACGGGGCGGAATGGCTTTTTTTTTATGAATTCACCATGAGAATAACACACCGCGAACCATGACAATCACTTTTGAACTGATGTCATGGGAGCGGGAGATGGATCGCCGCCACGCGGATGTCCCCAGCGAGGACATCCGCTCCGATTCCGGCTTCGCTCTCCTCTCCTGCGGAGAGGAACCGTGCCCGCTCAGCCTTCATACGGGCCGGCTTATCCATCATCCCGCCCCCATGACCACAAGGTCAGGCTTGCATGGCCTATTCACGGGCCGGGATTGCCATTTTTTTATGAATAGGTCAGGCTTGTAAATGGTTGGGAAAAATGTCATAGTTCCATTATATTATAATCAGGTTATCCGAATATGAAATTCTTAAAAGTTCTGCTCAATTCCGCGCTCTGCGGATTGTTTTTTTCCCTGCTGCTGGCTCTTTTAATCCTGGATCTGAATATTCATACCTCTTTTGAACTCTCTTTCTTTTTCCAAACCACGGCCTATCTTTTCATCACATACGGCTT
>JAWODN010000059.1:0-5542 GCA_046483285.1 Candidatus Aminicenantota bacterium
AGCTCTTTCAGCTGTTGATATGCATCCCTGATCCCTGTCACCTGCAGCTCATCCAAGCTTCCTGTCAGCTCCTTCCGGTAGCGGCTGATGAAAGGAACCGTTGCCCCCTCTTCGATCAGTGAAATTGTATTCCTGACCTGTACCCGTCCGAGGTTCAGGCGTTCTGCAATAACTTCTTCAAAAACCATCAAATGGGGACCGCCTTTAGAAAGATCAAAAATAGTTTAAATCGATGAAAAATTGGACTATTCATATGGGAATACCCTTTCCCCGTGATGTTTATTTCTTGGTATTGGTTTTGAATGACTTATCCGGATAGGGCGGTGGCTCCGGAATATCCACCGGATGCTTGCGGATCTGCTCCTGGAGATAATCAACCGCTGCCTCCAGCTGAGCATCTTTGCCTTTAAAAGTGGCATGGGGGAGATTGTCGACCACGATATCCGGATCCACACCGTGTCCCTCGATCAGCCATTCTCTTTCCGGGCCATAAACGCCTGTTTGAGGCGCTCTCGCCAGACCCCTGTCGGTCAAACGATTGTTGCTGCTGAGCCAGATCTCGCCGCCCCAGGTCCGGGTGCCGATGACTTTGCCCAGGCCCAATCTCTTGAATCCCTCGGCAAAAGCCTCCCCGTCCGATGCCGTATTTTCATCGCACAACACCACCATATGTCCGCGGAACGCGTAATGCATGTTCCAATAGGGATTCCCGGCCCGCGGCTTCCAGTAGAACCAGGCTTTTCGTATCAGCTTTCCCAGAATAAACGCATCAATGTTGCCGCCCCGGTTGTTACGGACATCAATGATCAATCCTTTGCGCTTGAAAACAGGATAAAAATTCCGGTACCATTCGGTGATATTGCCTCCCCCCATGGCACGGAGATGAACATAACCTATTTCCCCTTCTCCTTTTTCTTCCACTTCCATCCGGCGGGTGTATTGCCAGTCGTTGTACCGGAGATTGTATTCATTTTCTGTGGGGGCGATGATCAGCTGACGGGTCTCACCGGTTTCTCCTGATTTGACGGTGACAAGGACCTGCTGTCCTGCCTGGTTCCTGAGAAGCGCACGGGGATGCCGGACGGATAGAGTGCTTTGGCCGTTGATACCTGTGATGACATCGCCGGCCCGGACATTCAGGTCCGGATCCGCCAGAGGCGACAGCTCCCCGGGATAATCCGGATCGGATTTGTAGATGTAGCTGATCCGGTAGCCGCCAGCGGATTCGTCCCTCTGCAGCCGGGCTCCCAGCGTGGCCACTCTTATCTGGTCAGGACCTTCCCTGAGATCGCCGCCCCGCACACTGACATGAAGGGCTGACAGCTCGCCCACCAGCTCTCCTATCAAGTCGTTCAGCTCCCGCCGCGTAGTGATCCTGTCGACCAGAGGAAGATATTTATCCCGCATGGCTTCCCAATCCACACCGTGCATGCCGGGATCCCAAAAATAGTCTCTTTCCAGCCGCCAGGCATCGATATAAAGCTGCCGTAAGTCTTCACGCACATCAATAGGATAACTCCAGCCTTGCAGGTTCACCTCTCCCTTTTTTAAATCCGGGATTTTTTTGGGAACAGCATCCAGGACATAAAAAGAATTTCCCTCGCGGAGCATTATTTTTTCCCCATTGGGCGTCATCTCAAAGTTTCGGATTCCTTCCAGCACAGTCACGGCTTTGATGTCCTCATTCCCGATCTTCACGGCCTTTAAGCGGGATGGGTCCCGGTAGCTTTCACCCCGTTCGATCCAGAAGAGCGCCCGGTCATTGACCTCCAAGCCGGCCAATTTGCCCGGCTCCACCGGGACCTCCCGGATGCGCCGCTGAATGTTTTCCCGGTCAATCTGAATGGAAACTTCTTTGGCTGCGCTTTCTTCTTGTTTGTCCCTGGTTTCGGGGGGTTCATAAAGCTCATCCTCAGGTTTAAACGGAGACCGGACTCCCTGCTGGAGGGAGAGGCAGTAGATTTTCATCGGCTTGTCAAAATAAGGCTCCGGCTGCCTGGTTCCCCACGGGCTGCTCACGACAGACTGGAGATTCCGGTCGGATAGAAAGTAGATGAACCGTCCGTCCGGGCTCCAGGCGGGGCTCATGCTGTTGACCCTGTCGGTGGTCAGGGGAATGTGCTCTCCCGTTTCAACGCTGTAGAGATGGATTTGGACAAAGGTGTTAAAAGCGGTTTCGCAGAAAGCCAGCCATTTGCTGTCCGGGGACCAGGATATATCTCCGGTTCCTTCCTGCGATAAGGAGATTTTTGTCTGCTTTTTGCTTTCTGTATTTAAAAGCCAGAGGTCGTTGTTTTTATCATCATAAGCGACCCACTTTCCATCCGGGGAGGGGTGCCCCTGAAAGCGGAGGATCTCGCCGTCATGGGTCAGGGGCTTTTCCTCGCCCACACCGTTGGCGGGCATGGTGACAAATTCCAGTTCCCCGCTTTCGTCGGAAAGTGCCAGCAGGGTTTGGCCGCCGGGCATGAACACCGCATCCCGGTATCGGATACCTTCTTTAAAAGACGCCCGCACCAGGCGTCCGTCACCCACCGGCGCCACAAAAACGCGGCCGCGGGAGGTCAGAACCACACTCTCACCGCCGGGATGGACATGGGCGGATGTCAGGTAATCCAGGGGCTCTTTCACCCATTTTTCCCTCAGCTGGTCAAAATCCGACGCCAGAGAAATGGGAATGAGCTGATCCTCACCGCTTCGCACATCCAGGGCCCTGAGGTCAGCCCCCAACTGGTAAACGATCCGGCCGTTATCCAGGCACGGGGATTTCACATTCCATCCCTCATGCCGGGTATGCTGCTTGAGATCCCGCCCCTCTTCATCCATGGACCAGATGTTCCATGTCCCGTCCCGCTCGGAAACATAGTAGACCCGGCCGTTCCACCACATGGGAGAAAAGTTTTCGCCTGGAAAATCAGCGGTTAAATTCCGGGCTTCGGTTTGACCATCCGTGAACTTCCAGATATTTTGAGCGGTGCCCCCCTCATATCTTTGGGTGTTGTTGTTGTGGAAGGCGGGCCTGACAAAGTAGAGGGCCCGGCTTGAGTCATCATAAGACCCGTCACCGGCCTGGTGAAGGGGGATCACCTCCCGCTTGTTTGTTTTAAGATCAATGGCCACAAGCTGTTGATTGGGCAGAGTGGAATAGGCCCGGGTGGTGTAGATGAGCCGGCCGTCAGGGGTGAATCCCACCACAATGGATGAATCGGATTCATACGTCCAGCGGGTGGGAACGCCTCCCGCTATAGGCATGGTGTACACTTCAGTCGGGCCTTCATAAGTCGCGGAGAATGCCAGGATCTGTCCGTCAGGAGAAACAGCCGGATGGGTTTCTTCGCCGGGATGAGTGGTCAGCCTCCGGGCTGTACCGCCTTGAACATCCACTCTCCAGATGTCTCCCTCTGCTGAGAAGACCAGTGTCTCGCCGCGGAGTGCCGGATATTGATAATAGCCCAAGGTGGATGCCGCCTCAGACACAAAAGCCGACACGAAGATAATGCCGAAAAACAGGCAAAAAGATAAAAGTATGCGTTGTTTATTGTTTTTCATGGGTAGGCTCCTTTTGATGATATTCGCTGCAGGAAATTCTTATCCATACCGGTAAATTCCCGCCCTTCAAGCGGTGTCACCGCCCATCATATATATAAAATAATAAATAAGTCAAAAGGAAAGCGGCGCGAGAAAGACAGCATCGGAAAATCAGCGGAATAGAAGCTCAAGTTCCTGGCTTCTTAAAGTTTCTTCAATATGCCCATAGTGTCTTTAATGAACGGAGATAAATACTCCTCCCCTTTAAACAAATGGCTGTCTGAAGCAGATACATTGACAAAACGGGCAATCCTCTTTAAGTCTTTTGAAATGTGCCGGAAAAAGGAGGACAGAAGATAAGCATCATTTTCCCATGGCGTGGTATTCAAAGCCTTCAGGACTCTTGATGAAACATAAAATATATCTATCCAGTTTAAATATTTCGCTGAATTATCAGTGCTTTTTAATAGAATTGAGTACAAGTCCCGATTAGACACAACATATTTCCGTCCCGCTTCTTTGTCTATAATACCTGTGTCTTTCCATTTTTCGAGTATTCTATAGACAATCTTCTGGTCAAATTGAATTGTTTTTGCGATTTGATTGGAGCTTCCTTCTTTTAAATACATAAGATAAAGAAAGACTTCCGCCCTGGCATTGATTCCAAAAAAACCTCTTAACAGGAGTTGAAGCAGCGGCGGTTTTTGAATCACCGGTTCTGTAGTAACTCTTCTCACTTTGAATTTCTCTAACACCTGCTGATAGTCGCTGGGTAAATTGTAAGGTTCCACCTGCTCTTGTATCTTTTTGGGATCATCAACTTTCTTACTCTTTTTAACGATGTTTTCAACCACATGGAAGATGCTTTTAGATGCTAGAGGGACATTCAATTTGTCATCGGATTTATGAAAAAAAGCTCCAATTCGCTTTAGCCTGGAGACATTAATCCATTCGCCATATTCATATATCCATTCCAATGCAGATGAAAACAGTCTTTTATCAAACTGTCCCATAAAAATCGTAGAACCCAATAAGGCTTCAAGATCAATGATCCATCTTTTTTCTTCTTCTAATTGAGACCCTATCCCCAGACATCCCCACTGCTTCCAGTGAATATCAAGGAGCTGATTATTAATTTCCTTTTTAAATTCTTTTAGAGATGTCTTCATATCCATGTTTCCTTAAGAAATCTATCAAATTTGTCTTAAATCCTATAGATACATCTTGAGTCAGAACCCACTTTGCTGCATCTTCAATTTCTTGCTGCGTTGGTTTAAGCTTAAAGAGATCATCGACATGATAACCATTCCGATCCACTGATGCGTAGAGCTTGAAGTGTATTTGATCGAGCCGGCTTATGTAATAAATGGAAAGATAATTTCCGTATTGCTTTTTAACTAATCTCTTTTCAAATCCTTGCGGCAATCCAGAATCCACCTGTGAAGTCGGCCCCTTATTTATCCACCCTCCAGGAAGCCTGAAATCTTTTTGAACCTCTTTGGATGCATCAACAAAATATTTTGGGAATTTATTTATCTTTTTTATCAAAATATGACCGTGTTCTTTAGAAACAGTTCCAAGAACATCAATATCTTTGGTAGTTCTTAGAATGAGCCCCAAGGCAAAAAGAGCCGTACCTCCACAAACTACTAAAGAGACCGGTGAACCGCTGTGGACTTCTATCTGACGGTCTAGAGCATGTAATATTTCATTCAGATTATTTTTATCAAGCATATTAGGATTTTATCGCCTAATTATTTGGCTGTCAAGTCCTATTATTTCCCTCAATTCATTGCTGTCATTTCTAAGGAAGCCCCCTGCATCAATTTTCTCTTTCATGCTTATCTCAATAATCCCAGGTGACTGCATACCGCTTCACATATAAATAGCCATCCTGATCGGATTCCTCTAAGTAGAGCTTGCCGTCTTTCCAGGCGCGAGGGCTTCCGGGAAGGAATATTTGGGCTGTGTATTTCCCTTCAGCATCAAAGACATCAAAAAAGTATCCGTTACG
>JAWODN010000106.1:0-5281 GCA_046483285.1 Candidatus Aminicenantota bacterium
CGGACGCGCAACTTTCCGTGGGCGAAAGCATGAGACCTTGTCCGAGAGCCGGATGCGGGAAATCCGCACGTCCGGTTCGACGAGCGGGATGTGGAGACGGAGCATGGAAGGACTATTGAGACACCACCGGACGAAAGGGGTGGCAACGGTTAGGTCCTCCCTAAACCACCGCGCCACATCTCGACTCTACCGAGGCAGACTTCACCGCACCTGCCGGGTTGCGGCGGGATCCAGCCTTTATCCATTGCCATAAGGAGATCAACATGAAACATAAAACCTTGTTTTTTTTATGTCTGATTGCGCTTGCCTCATCCGGCTTGCTTGGCGAAGACACCCATCCCTTTTCCGTTCATGATATGCTGGCCATGGAACGCATTTCCGATCCCCAGGTGTCACCGGATGGAAAATCGGTTGTTTTCACACTGCGGACCACCGACATGGAAAACAACCGCGGCCGCACCAACCTCTGGCTTCTGGATATGGACAGCCGCCAAACCCGGCTTTTAACCACCCATCAGGAATCGGATTTCAATCCGCGCTGGTCTCCGGACAGCCGCTATGTCTGGTTCTTATCCACTCGTTCCGGGTCCTCTCAGGTGTGGCGGATCCGGGCGGAGGGAGGAGAAGCCCGCCAAATGACCGATCTCCCGCTGGACGCAGGCAACCTTCTTGTTTCTCCCGACGGACGCACCATCGCTTTCACTCTGGATATCTTCCTGAGCCATCCTTCCCCCGGAGAAACCCGGGAAGAACTGGACCGGCGCAAAAACAGGAAAGCCAGCGGACAGGTGTACAACCAATTGTTTATCCGGCACTGGGACACCTGGGAAAACGGACGCAGATCGCATTTATTTGTGATGAATCCGGAAACTCAAGATCTGATTGACGTTATGGCCGGAATGGATGCGGATACGCCTTCCCAGCCCTTTGGAGGACCGGAAGAAATCACCTTCACACCCGACAGCCGAAGTTTGATCTTCACCGCCAAAAACGCCGGCCGCGAACAAGCTTGGTCCACTAATTTCGACCTCTATCTTGCTCCCGCAGATGCCGGCCGCCCTCCCGAAAACTTGACGGACGCCAACCCCGCCTGGGACACTACGCCGGTTTTTTCTCCGGACGGCGGAACCCTGGCTTATCTGGCCATGGATCGTGCCGGGTATGAATCCGACCGGTTCCGGATCGTCCTCATGCCGTGGCCTGAAGGCTCTCCCCGGGTCCTGACCGAAAATTGGGACCGTTCTCCCTCTTCCCTCTGCTGGGCTCCTGACGGCCGGAGGCTCTATGCGACAGCCGCCAACCTTGGACAACACTCCCTGTTCGCCGTCGACATAGAGAGCGGGAAAGCCGCAACCACTATCAAAGACGGGACTATACAATCTCCTTCTTTTTCAAACGGACGTTTGATTTTCGGGCGGGACACCCTTCATTCCCCTGTCGAATTGTTTTCCTCAAATCCGGATGGCGGAGATATCCAAAAACTGACCCGCGTCAATGACACCCGTGCGGCCGCAGCCCGCATGGGTGAATATGAACATTTCACCTTTTCCGGCTGGGAAAATGAAACCGTGTACGCGTATGTGGTCAAACCGGTTGATTTTGACCCGGACAAATCCTACCCTGTGGCCTTCTTAATCCACGGAGGACCGCAAGGATCATTCGGGAATCATTTCCACTACCGCTGGAACCCTCAAGCCTATGCCGGTGCCGGTTACGCCGCCGTTATGGTGGATTTTCACGGCTCTGTGGGGTACGGCCAGGATTTCACGGATTCCATCCGGGGGGATTGGGGAGGAAAACCCCTCACTGATCTGAAAAAAGGCCTGGCCGCCGCTTTGGAAAAATACCCCTGGATGGACGGGGAACGCGCAGCGGCGCTGGGGGCCTCTTTCGGAGGATATATGATCAACTGGATAGCAGGCCAATGGCCCGACAGATTCCGCTGCCTGGTCAACCATGACGGAAACCTGGATGAGCGCTTTGCCTATTTCGCCACGGAGGAGCTGTGGTTCCCGGAATGGGATCACCGGGGCACTCCCTGGACCAATCCTGAAGGATACGAAAAGCACAACCCGGTCCGGTTCGTGGACAAATGGAAAACCCCCATGCTTGTGATCCACGGAGCACAGGACTACCGGGTGGTCCTGACCCAGGGGATTGCAACTTTCACTGCGCTCCAACGCCGGGGTGTTCCCAGCCGGTTTTTATATTTTCCTGATGAAAACCACTGGGTTCTCAAGCCCCGCAACAGCATCCTCTGGCATGACACTGTTATAGACTGGCTGGATAAATGGTGTGGATTTTAGTCATTTGTCCCAAACACCCATCTGCCGGAGTTGAACTTCAACAATGCGCTCCCATCCGCGATTTGCGCGGGGATTGGCGGGACTGGGATGGAGGATTCCACCCACCTGAATGTTTTCTTCTTTAAAAACCCGGCGGCACCGCTTCTCAGCAAACCGGCCGATTCCGATTATCCATTCCGGTTTCAAAATGGATTTCAAGGTCAATAAATGACGGTCACAGGGAGAATAGAGCCGTCGCCGTTCATCCGGCTTGAGTTTATCCGGCGTCAGGTTGCGGCCGCTTTTTTCCAAAAAAAGAAGAGGGCAGTAATTGGCCACAAAATGATGGACGAAAAACCCTCCGGGGGTTTTAAACTTGCGCCGGAAAAACCCCCATAAACGCTTCCCGCTGATTTCGGAACGCCGGCACGAAAACCCCTCAACCCTTTTGGCGGAATGCTCCCGTGCCGGTTTTTTAATTACAGCCTGAATGCAGAGCCAGTCCCGGACCTCATGAATTTCTCCAAAAGGAACTCCGGTCTGAGCCATGCCCCAGGGACCGGGATTCATTCCCAGGAAAATAATTTTTTTCTCTCCCGGTCCATATGCCGAAAGATAGCGGGCATGGCCTTCCCATGCGTATTCCAAGGGGTGATAAATAGTGTGAACAGGGCTCGTAAAACGGAGATTTCCGGTTTCCCTCCTCAGCCGAAGGGCGGCCTCCCGGAGATTTTCGGCCGAAGCGGATCTGTTTTCACTCATATGACACTGGCCCTGAGAACAGACCGGTCTAAGGCACAGGTCAGACTAAAAAATATACTTCCCCTCCAGCGTTCTCCCGCTTTCGATTTCGGCCTGATGATTATTTTCATTTTTCAAGAAAACCGAACCGCGGCAAGAGATGTTTTTTCCAAAGCGAAAATCCCCCTTGACTTTTAACCGAAGACAATCACGCAAAGAAGGAGGCCCATAAACAAAACGGGACTCCATCTCATCAATGATTTTATAGTATTCAGCATCAAGATCGATGACGATTTGGGAAAGTGTTCTTTTGGGAGAAGTGATAATCCGGTAGGAATCGGTGAGCTCATAGATATCCGAACGGACCGCCAGCAGGTCCTCGGTCGTTTTTACCGGAGCAAACCGGCTTCTGGGAACCCGGATAGCACCGGAACCCGGAAAAACCCCTAACGCCGCCCCCATTGCGGTTTCCAATTGAAAAACTTCAGGTGAATCCTTATCCCGGGGATCCAGGGTCTTTTTATTTCTGATCATGGGGAGTTCCAAAATACCGTCCTTTTTTTCCATTGCTTGCTTGATGGAAGGGAGATGTATCCATAAGTTGTTGGTGTTAAAATACTTATGTTTTGAAATATCCTGGAATGAACTTATGTCTTCTTCCGGACACTGTGCCGCCTCCCGCAGTATCAATTGACCGCCGGGACGCCGGGCAAGATGACCTCCCTTTTTATCGGCTTCGGTCCGGTCCGCCGCTTCCATCAAAAAAGGGCTGTTGAGATGAACAAAGTAACCCAATAATTGGATATCCATCACGGCCCCTAAATTATCCGAATTGGAAATAAACGCATATTCATATCCATTCGCTAAAAAAACATCCAGGATTCCGCTGGTCATCAAAGCCGTGTAAATATCTCCGTGCCCGGGAGGACACCATTCCATTTCAGGATTTTTCGGCCATTCCGCCGGTTGAAAATCATCCGTCCGGACTTTCGGGACCTTATTCTGAACAAAATCCAGGGGAATGTCTTTTTTAAGTTCCGTGTACTCCTTGAGTTGAGAAAGGGAGTCATCCCGCGTGCTGAAGCTATTCATCAAAACCAGGGGAATGTCGTCAACGATGGCCTGGCGGGCCGTGATGTCCAAAAAAGAAAGGCCTTCCTTGACCACCAACAGGCTTTTAGCCCGGTTTAAACCCATACTGGTTCCCAGCCCGCCGTTCAGTTTGATCATTAAAGTATGAGGGAGAAATTTTTTCCCGATTTGATGGAATTTTTCCGGAATCCTCTCCAGATCGGGGATGGATTCGAGAGGTTTGATCTCATTTTCCGTGAAATACCCGGTTTCCCCTTGGAGAAGTTTTTGGTAATAATAAGCAAAAGTCCGGATGACCAGATCCGGAATTCCTTCTTCTTGCATACGCTTTTTAAATGGAGCGAATTCAACAGCGAATTTTGCCATTATGACTCCTCCCCTTTCTAAAAAAAGAGGGAATCCGCGCCCTGGACGGATTCCCCTTTTTTCCCTGAAACCGGTTTTAAAAAACTATTCGATGTGAATGACTTCCACGGGACAGCCTTCTGCAGCTTCCGTGACGGAGTCTCTCAAATCCTCTGGGACTTCCCCTGTAGAAAGATCATCATTTACCCTGTATTCTTCGGTAATCTGAGACAGATCATCATCTTCGTTGGCTTCGAAAACTTCAGGGCATTCATCATAGCATACGCCGCACATGGTGCATTCTTCTCTGTCAATTGTCACTTTCATGTTCTCTCCTCCTTTAAAAAGTTGAAAAACACTGAATTATTACTTTTAACCTGACCTATTACTTAGCCTGACCTATTCATAAAAAAATGGCGATGTTTTCATAATTTCTTTTTTTCCTTATATTTGCATGATTTTTTAGAGAATTCAATCTTGAACGTTTTTCATTATCCATATTTTCAATTTAATCGCCATTTTTTTACCCTACGGGCAGGCCGGATCTCACCGCATCTGCCAGGTTGCGGCTCGTCGCAGTGGAGTGCCACGGCTTCCTCGCCGCAACTCCGACATTTGCGGCAATCCCGACCCGGTAGAGTCGAGATGTGGCGCGGTGGTTTAGGGAGGACCTAACCGTTGCCACCCCTTTCGTCCGGTGGTGTCTCAATAGTCCTTCCATGCTCCGTCTCCACATCCCGCTCGTCGAACCGGACGTGCGGATTTCCCGCATCCGGCTCTCGGACAAGGTCTCATGCTTTCGCCCACGGAAAGTTGCG
>JAWODN010000107.1:0-28212 GCA_046483285.1 Candidatus Aminicenantota bacterium
CGCAACTTTCCGTGGGCGAAAGCATGAGACCTTGTCCGAGAGCCGGATGCGGGAAATCCGCACGTCCGGTTCGACGAGCGGGATGTGGAGACGGAGCATGGAAGGACTATTGAGACACCACCGGACGAAAGGGGTGGCAACGGTTAGGTCCTCCCTAAACCACCGCGCCACATCTCGACTCTACCGGGCCGAAATTGCCGCAGATGCGAGGCGCAGGGCATGAAGCTGTGGTCCTTCACCGCGAATGCCCTGCAACAAAGTTTTATTGCGAGGCCTGCGGAGCAGGCCGTGGCAACCTGAGACGGATAGATTATAAAGAACGAAGCTGTCTAAGTTCCTCACGTCGCTTCGCTCCTCAGGACCCCGCCCGAAGGGTAAAAAAATGGCGATTAAAATAACAATTAAAAAAATGAAAAACGTTCCATTTGATCTTTCATTAAAAACCATACTTATCGCTGATAAGAAAGAGATTGCAAAAACATCGCAATTTTTTTATGAATAGATCAGGTTAGAATAAAAACATGGCTCTCAAACAGCAGCTTCATCAAAAACAAATCCAGAAATTGATTCTGGCTCCTGCTCTGCAGCAGGCTATTAAACTTTTGCCCCTCACCAATTTGGAGCTCATCGAAGTGATTGATGCCGAGCTCTCACAAAATCCCGTTCTGGAAATCAATGAGGACCGTGAAAAAGATGAAGGAAAAGAAAAATCCGAAGACGCATCCACCGAGGAAGAAGGAGAGAAAGAAAAATCAGAAGAGGATCGAGAATTTGAGGCGTATTTCGAAGAGTATTTTGACAACCGTTTCAGTTCGGGGAACAGCCGGGAAAAAAAGGAAGCGTTGTCCCTGGAAAACTTTGTATCCGATTCGATTTCCTTATGGGACCATTTGGACTGGCAGGCCAACCTCACTTTTTTTGAAAAAAAAGAAAAAGAAATTGCCCTTTATATTATTGGAAATATCAATGAAGACGGCTATTTAAAGTCACAGGTAAAGGAAATAGCGGATACCATGAATGCTCCGTCCGGGCTGGTGGAACGCATCCGTCAGGAGATTATGCGCTTCGATCCCGTTGGTGTGGGAAGCCTTGATTTAAAAGAAGCTCTGCTGGTTCAATTGGAATACCTGGATTTAGGGGACGGCATCACCAGAAAAATCATCCGGGACTGTTTTCATCTCCTTGAAAAGTCCGATTACCTCCGGATCGCCAAGAGTCTTGATATTTCTCTGGGGGAGGTCAAAAGCCATCTTGATCTCATAAGAAAACTGAATCCTAGTCCCGGGAAGAAATACAGCCGGGAAAAAACCTTTTATGTGGTTCCTGATATTATTGTCAAAAAGGAAGGGGATGGTTATGCCATAACTCTAAACAATGAAGGGCTCCCTCAGTTGAGAATCAACAGGTTTTATCGCCGGATGCTGGCAAAAGCCGCCTATGATAATCCGGAGGCCCATCAATTTTTGAAAGAAAAGATGAAAAAAGCATTCTGGTTTTTGCGCAGCCTGGATCAGCGTAACAATACCATTCATAAAGTCTCCCGTTACATCGTGGATAAACAGAAGGATTTCATTGAAGAGGGCCTGGAACACATCAAACCGTTGACTTTGATTGAGCTGGCCCAGGAAATCGGAGTGCATGAATCGACGGTGGGACGCGTGGTCGCCAATAAGTATATTCTGACGCCGCGGGGTTTGTTTCCTCTGAAATACTTTTTCCACAAATCCGTTTCCGGAGAATTCGGCGAGGAGATTTCAACCCTGCGCATTAAAGACAGGATCAAAAGACTTGTCGAAAAAGAGGAGCGGGACAATCCGCTGAGCGACATTGAAATCGGTGATATCTTAGCCAGGGAAAATTTCAAAATCGCCCGCCGGACCGTCGCCAAGTACCGAAAACAGCTGCGCATTTCGCCATCGCATATAAGAAAAAGAAAGTACTTAATGGAGGAATCAAAATGAAAATAAATTATACGGCGCGAAACGCAAATTTAACTCCCCAGATCAAGAAATTGTGCGAGAAAAGAACAAAATCCATTGAAAAGCTGCTCGCTCCTCCGATGGAAACGGATGTTGTTCTTTCCACGGAAAAATACCGGCATATCGCGGAAGTGAATGTCCGGGCCAAAGGGATCAATCTGAATGCGGAGGCAGAAACCCAGGATATCTACATTTCATTGGGTTTGGCTTTCGATAATATTGAACGGCAGGCAAAAAAAGAAAAGGATAAAATCCAAAGGAAAAGACGGAAAAATAAATCTTTGAACTCCTATCCGCCGCTTCCGGAAGAAGAGGAAGAGGCGCCCCGGCCGAGGGTGATACCCAGCCGGAATTTTTCTTTAAAACCCCTGTCGATAGAAGAAGCTTTAATGATGTTTGAATCCATGCGGGATGATGCCTATGGATTCCGGGTATTCGGATCTGAAAAATGGGCGGTTTTATTCCGGCGGAAAGATGGGAATATTGGATTGATGGAACTTCAATGATTTGAGAGGATGTGGTGAAAATAAGCAATTTGTTAATGCGGGATATGATTTTATTTGATCTGGAGAGTGGGAACCGGGACGCTGTTTTGAGGGAAATGGCCGGATTTTTAAAAAAAAGCTGCCGGGAAGTCAAGGAAAAAGAGATTTATGAGAAATTAATTAAGAGAGAAGAATTGGGAAGCACCGCTATCGGAAAAGAGGTTGCGATTCCTCACTGCAAGAGCAAATCAGTCAAAGATTCTTTGGTGCTGTTGGCCGTTTCCAGAAAAGGGGTGGATTTTAACGCTATGGACGGAAAACCGGTTCGTCTTTTGTTTCTGGTGGTTTCTCCCCCGGAAAACCCAAGTTTGAATCTTCAAATTCTGGCGGCCATCGCTCATTTAGTCAGAAAAAGCAATCATTTAATCTCAAAAACCATGGCGGCGAAAACCACCGCTGAAATCATGGATATCATTGCCCAAGAGGAAGAAAAACTGAATGAATAAATTAAACTCCCCCCCCCAATCGGAAGAAAAAATCGTTTCGGGCGGATTGATCAAAATTCATGACCTCGGAGTGCTGGTGGTCGGCGACAGCGGTATCGGGAAAAGTGAAAGCGCTTTGGAGCTGGTTTCAAGGGGCTGGAGATTTATTTCAGATGACGTCACCCTGATAAAAAAAACCGGCCGCCGGGTCTTGACGGGCGAAGCCCCCAAGTTAAGCCGTTATTTTATGGAAATAAGGGGGTTGGGTGTTATCAACATCAAACAGATATTCGGTCCCGAATCGGTTTGCCGGAGAGCGGAAATACACTTGGTTATCAATTTAAAAAAATGGGAATCCGGAAAGACATATGACAGATTGGGGCTGAAACCCCAGGAAAAAGCCACGTACGCGGGGATCCGGCGGCCCCAGATTACTATTCCGGTGGCTCCGGGAAGGAATATCGCCACTTTGATTGAAGTGGCCTGCAAGGTGTATATTCTCCGGAAAAGGGGGTATCATGCTCCTGAAGAAATTTCCCGCCGTCTTGACCGGGAATTGAGAATAGGACGGCGGTCAGCGGAATAAGCCGGTGGCAGATAACAGGTTCATCATCATAACCGGAGTATCCGGGTCCGGAAAAACGATTTTCAGCCGTTTTTTGGAAGATTTCGGATATTACTGCATGGATAATCTCCCGGTAAAATTAATTCCGGCTTTTGTCGACCTCTGGAAACGAAAGGAAGTCGAAATCGAAAAAGTCGCCCTCGTGGTGGATATACGCGAATCCGGATTCACCTCGGAATTTCCCGAAGTCCTGAAATCCATTCAAAAAGATGTTTCGCCCCGGTTGATTTTTTTGGAAGCTTCGGATGAGACGTTGGTTAAACGCTTCAGTGAGAGCCGCCGTCCCCATCCTTTAATGGAGAAAGGGTCTGTGGTTGACAATATCCGGCTGGAAAGAAATCGCCTGGAAAATATAAAAAAATTGGCGGACGAAGTCATCGATACCTCTTTAACCAGCATCCCGGAATTAAAAAAACTGCTGGCGAAGAAATTTGTGGATAACAGGGCCGGGAAGATGCAGGTTATGATCATCAGTTTCGGCTATAAATATGGAATTCCTCTGGACTCAGACCTGGTTTTTGATACCCGGTTTTTGGCTAATCCGTTCTATGTCGACACGCTCCGGGATAAAGACGGAAGGGATGATGATGTGAAAAAGTTTATATTTAAATCAACCCGAAGCCGGAAGTATCGTGAGAAGCTGCTTCGCTTTGTCGACTTTCTTATTCCTCATTTTATTGAAGAAGGAAAGAGCTATCTGACCATTTCCATCGGGTGCACAGGAGGAAGGCACCGGTCCGTGGCGTTTGCTGAAGAATTGAAGATTTTTCTGCTCTCCAGGAATTATAATGCCAGGGTCACCCATCGCGATGTCTTTAAATAACCGGTGCGGAAAACATTTAAGCTGACGCCGGATTAATGGTAAAATAATCAAATGCGGATGTGTTTTAATTTTAGGAAGAGGTTATGAATGATAGGCGGAATAATCGTATCCCACGGCAAGCTGGCTGAAGAGCTTTTAAACGCGCTGACAATAATTTTGGGAGAGGCGGTCAACATTGAAGCCATTTCAATCGGGTGGTACGATGGTGTGGAAGAATCAAAAAGAAAAATCAACAAGAGCCTTAAGCGGGTGGATCAAAAGAACGGAGTCTTGATTTTTACGGATATGTTCGGCGGCACGCCGTCGAATCTGAGTTTCAGTTTCCTGCAGGACGGGCAGGTTGAAATCATCACAGGCGTTAATCTTCCCATGCTTATTAAATTTGTTTCTCTCCAGAGAAGCCATAATATAAAAGAAGTGGCCAAAAAGGTGGTGGAGCAAGGCAAGAAAAATATCCATCTTGCCGGGGCACTTCTGAATAAAAAAAGCTGACCGGTTTCTTTATCCCATGGAAAAAAAAACTTTGACCATAAAAAACAAGTTGGGGCTCCATGCCCGCGCCGCTGTAAAATTCGTCAATTTGGCCAACCGTTTCTCATCTTCGGTGAAGGTCATTAAAGACGGAAATGAAATCGACGGAAAAAGCGTATTGGGGATCCTGACCTTAGCCGCCGTTAAAGGGACGAAGATCACTCTCAAAGTTTCCGGGGGGGATGAAAAATTAGCTATGGAAAACCTGACAGGCCTGGTTGAAAATAAATTCCAGGAGGAAGAATAAAGGCATGGATTATTTCCGGCTGAGGGGAACCGGAGTGTCTCCCGGGATAGCTGTGGGAGAGGTGAAACTCTCTGAGGGAGTGGTGTTCACGCAGCGGAAAGACGTCATTCCCAATGGCAATGTGAATTCGGAGATCAAACGGTTAAATCAAGCCGTTGAACGGACCAGCCGCCAAATCAAAGAATTAAAGGAACAGATACAAAAAAAGTTAGGGAGTGAACATTCTTTTATTTTTGAAGCGCATTCATTGATATTGAAAGACAAATCCCTTATGCAGAAACTCAAAAAAATCATCAGGGAAGAAAAATGCCGTTCTGAATGGGCAATCTCTCAAGTCAACAAGGAATACGCCCGGATTTTCGACTCCATATCAGATGAATATTTCCGGCAGCGCAAGTATGATATGACTGATGTGTTATCTAAACTGTATGTCAATCTTGAAGATAAAGAGCAAGAGCATCTAGACGATGAGAGGGAAAAAATTTTGGTTGCCAATGACCTTCTCCCTTCTGAAGCCGCCCACCGGCTCTCTAAAGGAAATATCACCGCAGTGGCCCTGGACATGGGCGGGTCAACTTCCCATACCGCTATTCTGGCCCGCTCCTTGAATATTCCTGCGGTCATGGGGCTAAGCCATATCACCCAAAAAGTTAAAAACGGAGATCTTTTGATTGTGGACGGTTCAGACGGGGAGGTCATTATTAATCCTCCCCTCGCTATCCGACGTGAGTTTTTCAGCAAACAGGAAAAATATGAAGATTACCGCAAGGAACTGCAGAAAACAGCGTCGCTGGAATCAAAAACACTGGATGATGTGAATTTTATGCCCATGGCGAATATTGAGCTTCCCGATGAGGTGGGAATGGCCTTGTCTTTGGGAGCGGAAGGCATCGGGCTTTTCCGCACCGAGTTCGTTTTTTTCCAAACTCCGGATTTACCCTCGGAAGAGGATCATTTCAAAGCCTATTCCCAAGTCGCCGAAAAGGCCTTGCCTTTTCCGGTATATATCCGCACCATGGATGTCGGAGGAGAGAAAAATCTTCCCCAGATGAAAATTGAAAAAGAGCCTAATCCGGCTCTGGGGCTGCGGGCGATCCGGTTTTCATTAAGAGAAAAAGAAATATTCCGGACTCAAATCCGTGCGATCTTGAGGGCGAGTGTGCACAAGAATGTTCATATTCTTATTCCCATGATCACCGGAATTGAGGAAATAGAGGAAGTCAAGCTGATAATGGAGGAAGTGAAGCAGGAACTTCGGGAAAAGAAGGTGGAGTTTGATGAAAGCATCCCTTTCGGTATCATGATAGAAGTTCCGGCGGCCGCGGCGATTACGGATAAATTAGTGAAAGAAACGGATTATCTGAGCGTGGGGACCAATGATTTGATTCAATATTACCTGGCGGTTGACCGCTCCAATGAGCTGGTGTCCTATATGTTTAATCCGCTGCATCCTTCTGTTCTCCGGCTGCTGCGGTTTATCATCAGCAGTGCTGATGCCGCCGGGAAAGAAGTGACTTTATGCGGAGAAATGGCGGCTGACCCCCTTTCCGCCATTGTTCTTTTGGGGCTGGGATTAAAAAAATTCAGTATGAATCCGATTTTTATTCCCAAAGTCAAAAAAGCGCTTCGCTCCGTCACCTATCAGACGGCGAAAGAAATAGTGGAAGAAGCCATGGAACTCGGCTCGGCCCAAAAGATTGAAGAGCGATTGATCGAAAAAATTCTGGTGAAATACCCCCGGGCCCTGCTCACCCAGGAAATCACTTGATATCAGCGGACCCGGTCCGCCCATAATCATCCTGCAAACGCACAATATCTTCTTCAGCGGAGGGTCCGATCCATATTTCCATGATCCGTGCTGTTTTTGAACCTGTGTTTCTGATGCGGTGGGGGGTTTCCGCCGGGATGAATATCTCTTCGTTGGGCTTGGTCTTCCAGACTTTCTCACCTAAAGTCATCTCCAGCCCTTCATCCAAAACCACCCAGAATTCACTGCGGTGATGATGATATTGAAGTGATAAAACACCGCCGGGATTGACCGTTATGATTTTCAGAGCGCCGGCTTTTTGATGCGGGAAACACCGGAATTTGCCCCACGGCCGAACCTCTTGGGTGATATCTGCCTTAAATTTCTCTTGCTCCGCCGCCGGCTTTTGTTTTGACATCAGAAAGGAACGTCGTCGTCTTCTTCGTCGTTGAAATCAGTTTGAGATTCATCATTCTGGGGAAAATCACCGCCTGCCGATTGGTCTGCGGCGGATGTGTCACCGGAAAACCTGCGGGTGCCTTCAGAGTCTTCTCTCCGTCCCAGTAAGGTGATGTTGTAAGCGTGAATTTTGGTGGTGAAGCGTTGATTGCCGTCCCGGTCCTGCCATTTATCCGTCCGCAGGCGTCCTTCCAACAGGATTTGCTTCCCTTTTCTCAGATATTTTTCACAGAATTCCGCTAATTTTCCCCATGAAACAATCCGGTGCCACTCCGTGCGGTCATTGCTTTCGTTGCTCTGCGGATTGAAAAGGCGCTCATTTGTCGCCAAAGTGAAATTGGCGACGGCGCGGTTTGATTGAGGAATGTACCGGATTTCCGGATCTCTTCCCAAATGTCCCACTAAAATAACCTTGTTTAAACTATTCACATCTCTCATTGGAAATCCCAATCTCCTTTATTTTTTGTTGGGCGATGCGGGTTTCTTCTTCCAATGGGAATTTTGTTATCAAAAGACGAAATACGGACAGGGCTTCTTCTTTTTCATCCATTTCCATTAGACTGATGCCTTTTTTTAAATAGGCGGCCGGGACTTTGTCCCCTTCAGGGTATCTCAAAATCAACTGGTTGAATTGTTCAATCGCTTTTTCGAACTCTTTCTGGCTGAAATAGCATTCCCCGATCCAGTACCATGCGTTGTCCGCCAGAGGGCTCTCCGGAAAATGCTCCACATATATGGAGAACCCTTCGACCGCGATCTGGAAATTGCCTTTCAAATAATCCGAGCGTGCCAGATTATAAACTTCCTGTGGAGACAGGCTGGGATCGAGCGGCGGCGCCTCGGTCTGGCTTTCGAATTCCTCCATATCAGACCGGTCTTTTTGAGCTTCAGAAGGGTCGCCCGCCGCTTCTTCGGCTTGTTCTTCCGGGAAAACAGCACCGGGCGCACCCTGCTTGATTTCAATTAAATCAACTGCGATGGCGGAGATCTGACTGGCCAGAGAGTCAAATTTTTCCAGGAGTATCTGATATTGGGCCGGGATTTTTTCCTGTTCATTTCGAATTTGGTTTTGTTCGGCCCGGACAGCTTCCACCATTTGGGTCAGTTCCTGCAGCCGGGTGATGATGGTGTTGATATTGATTTGATTGTTCCGGTTTTGTTCCTCAAGTTCCAAAATCTTTTTTGTCAGGACCTGAATATCCTTGTACATGAGCTCATAGGTTTTTTCTTTTTTATCGTCGGCGGAGAATGAAAAAAGAAGGTTCAATCCGGTCAGGATGAGAAAAAAACCGGAAATCAGCCGTTTAGCCATTTATTTTTGGATGATGACAAATTCTGCGCGCCTGTTTTTTGCCCAGGCTTCTTCGCTGCTGGCGGGATCGAGAGGCTGGCTTTTCCCATAAGAAATGGTTTCCATCCGGCCGGAATCAATACCCAGCGATACCAGGTAATCGAGAACGGCCTTAGCCCTTCTTTCACCCAAGGCCAGATTGTATTCCTCGGTTCCGCGTTCGTCGCAGTGACCTTCAATCACCACCCGGACCGATCCCCATTTTTTCATCCATTGGGCGTTGTCGCGAAGCACCGGCTCCTGATCGCTTCGGATGTTGAATTTGTCGAAATCAAAATGGACCTTTTCCAGAGGTTTTTCGGCATTGACCTCTTGGAGGGATTTTTGAGCAAAAATTTCTTCTTCAGTCAATTCGGGTTCTTCAGCCGGAGGTTTTTCCACTTTTTCCACTTTCGGCTGTTCTTCGACTTGCGGAGGAGGCGGAGGGGTTCGTTCCACCTCTTTCCGGCAGGAGCCGAAAAAAGCCAACACCAAAACACAAGATAGGGACAGAGCAAGTGTTTTTTTCATGAGAACTCCTTCGGAAGTATTTTGTTGCTGTTCATGTCCATCCATTGAATCAGCAATCTGCTTCACTTTTTATACACCTAACCCATAGGGTTGTCAACCGGAATGTCACAAAAAATAATTCTTAATTCCTTGACCAATCAGGAAGTTTGTTTTGGCCGGTGGAGGTCAGGCGTTTAAGGTTGGTTCCGTCATAATCGATGGAATAAAGCTGGATGGTTCCGCTGCGGTTGGAAGAAAAAACCAAATGGCGCCCGTCAGGTGACCAGGAAGGGGATTCATTTCGGGAAAATCCTTCGGTGAGTTTGCTGATTTGATTGCTGCGCAGGTTGAGGATGTACAGGTCGAATATGGCCCTGACACGGGACACATAGGCGATTCTATCCCCTGTGGGAGACCATGCCGGGGCGTCATGGTAATTGCCTCCGAAACTGACCCTCCTGACGTTGGTTCCTTCAGCGTCCATAATGTATATTTGAGGGGACCCCATCCGGTCGGAAGTGAAAGCGATTTCTCTTCCGGTTGGAGACCAGCAGGGAGCTGTATCGATGGTGGGGTTGTATGTCAGCCTCCGGACATTGCTTCCATCAGAATCGGCCACATATATTTCGGAATTGGATTCATTTTCCGTTGAGCTGAAGACCATCTTTTCACCATCCCGGGAAAAATCAGCCCCGAAACTGGTTCCTTTGTCATAAACGAGCTTCCGTTCCCCTTCAAACGGATTCAGCAAATAAAGACCGGCGCGCTGTTTTAAGTAATGGGTGTATGCGATGGTCTGACCGTCGGCGGACCAGGCGGGCATGTAATCCTTTTCCTGGTTGAATGTCAATCGGGTTTGATTGTGGCCGTCATAATCCATCATATACAGCTGGTCATTGCCGTCCCGGTTGGAAACAAAAACAATTTTGGTGGTGAAAATAGGAGCCTCGCCGTAAAGCCGCATGAACTCATTGGAAACATTATGTCCGGCCAGCCGCAGCAGTTCCATGCCGGTCTGGTAGCGCTTGCCTTTGATAAAACGGCCGGCTTTGACATCATAGATTTTCGCGTCAAACAAAATTCCGCCGTTTTCATCCGGAGAGACTTCTCCCACCATCAGCAGCTTGGCCTGTATGGATTCCCAGTCTTTAAATTTGATTTTATCCGGGCTGGAGGGATCGATACCCGCAATGTAATCGTAATAGCTGTTGGGGAGGGGATTGAATACGCGGCTGTATTTCAGATCGGCGGAGATCACTTCGCGAAGGGTGCGGGCGGCGTTTTGAACCGCTTCGGAACCGCCGCGGGCGATAAAAGAGGGAATGGCCACTGGGATGACCGGCATGCCTTCCTTAATGGTCATCACCACTTCCTGTTGAGCGGAAACAGGAACGGGTGAGGGAAGATGAATCAAAACTGCGGTTAAAATCACCACGCTGGCGGAAATAATTATTTTTTTCATTGTCCATGCTCAAATATTAAACGTATGATGAGATATTCGTCCTCATAATCCTGGGGGAGTGGAGGAAACGGTGCCGCCGACCGGACGGCGCGCAGAGCGGACAAATCCAGTGAGCGGATCTGGCTGGATTCCAAAATTTCAGGCTCGGAAATGCCGCCGCCGCGAAAAATTCTAAACTTTATAGTGGTGTAGTATTTTTCTCCGCCGCTGGTGCTGATCCGGGAAGCGAACCAATTGTTGGATATCCGGGAGTGGATTTGCTGGAGGTAATAAGTATATGGAAAAGCAGACAATCCGATCTCAGAGGCGTATTCGGAACCGAATCCGTATCCTTCTCCTGATCCGACTCCCATATGCAGGCCTGAGCCGCTTCCGCCTGAACCGCTTTGGCCGGTTCCTTTTTTGCTGCCTGTTTTTGGGGGGTCGGATGTGGTTTTAGGGGCGGTTTTTTCCTGTTTCCGGATCGCCTGTTTTTTTTCAGGCTGAGACTTTTTTTCCCGCTGGGGTTTTTCAACCGGGTAACGCAGAGAGTCGGGACTTTCCTGCTGCAGATTCTGTGGGGTGGTCAATTCACCGAGGCTTTCCCTGGGTGCGACCGGAGTTTCAGATATTTCTTCCGCCTCACTTTCGCCGCCCCCTGTCCCGGGCAATCCGCCTCCGCCGCCGCCTCCTCCTCCCCCGCCGCCGAAGGAAATAATATTGACGTAATGAGTCATTTCCGAGCTGGAAGGACCCGGCAGGTGGGGGGAAAGCACCAGAAAGACCAGCAAAAGCAGATGAGCGGTGGTGGATATGATGACTGACCGCTTAAAAATGCGGTATTCTTTCTCAGCGGATGTCATGGCAATTCCGTTGATTCGTCCACCGGCTCCACCACCAACCCTACCACCTCCACTCCGGCTTTCTTTATTATATCAAGAATATTAATGACAAAACCATAGGGAAGAAGCTCATCGGCCCGGATGAAAACGACTTTTTTTTCTGCGCCGTAAAAATACTCTTTTAATTTTTGTTCAAGAAGAAATTGATTGACCACCTCATCCTGGATGTGGATGTATTTGTCCCGGGTTATGGTAAGGATCAAGCCTTCATCGGCCGGGGCGGATTGAGATTCCGCCTGAGGAAGATCGATGGGAATGCCCGATTGCATCATGGGGGCGGCCACGATGAAAATGATAAGAAGCACCAGCATCACGTCCACAAAAGGAACGACGTTGATTTGAGAGAAGGAGGTTCCCCTCTCTCTGCGGCTTATGGAGCGGTATTTAAAGGCCATAAAGTCTTTCGGTGATTCCTATGAATTCAATGGAAAAATCTTCCATCTCGGATATCATTTCTTTAATCCGGTGAAGGAAGTGATTGTAAGCAATAACCGCGGGAATGGCGGCGAATAATCCCAGAGCGGTGGCGATTAAGGCTTCCGCGATTCCCGGGGCCACGGTTTCCAGCCCGGCGGATTTGGCCAGCCCGATTTCGTGGAAAGAGTGCATGATTCCCCACACCGTGCCGAACAACCCGATAAAGGGGGTGGCCCCTCCGGTGGTGGCAAGAAAACTCATCATTTTTTCCAGACGGCTCACTTCTTGGTTGGATGCTTTGATGAGAGCCCGGTTTATGGATTCCAGCCTCTCCGGAGTCAGCTTTTCCTGAGGCCGGGCCTTTTTAAAATAGGCCAGTTCCCTGAATCCGGAGCGGAACATATTAGCCACGGGGCTTTCCTTAAATTGTTGCGCGGCTTTATTGACTTCCATGAGGTCGCGGCTTTTGCGGAATACGCTGAGAAACTTTCGGGATTGACGGTTGGCGGTTTTAAGTGTGCTGCGCTTGAACAATATCACCGTCCATGAAAAAACCGAGAAGAAAATAAGCAGGAGAATCACTAATTGGACCACAATGCTTGCCTGAAGGATCAGTTGAAAAAAATTCATCGTTCTCTCATTTTTCCCTATCCTATTCACAAAAAAACGGCTTCATGCCCCGTGTTTTCATCCGAAGCAGCCCCGGCCCGTGAATAATCCAGGTTATTATACCTTACCTTGGAAAATAGCGGTAGACACTTCGTATTTGAGGACAAAAAGTAGCACATGCCCGGCGGCTTGTCAACCAAATCTCCGGCCCGGCCGTCACCTCTGAAAACGCAACAATCATAATGAAAAACCGCCTCCCTCACCCATTGCCTCCGGGGAGATGGTTTGTTGAGTGATTTGACAAAATCAGGGTGAAAGCTTAGCCTGAAAAATAAAATCGATGCGGAAAATAATCAAAGATCAGACTCGTGGGCATAAGGGAGTACATTTCAATCCCGCGCAAGTTCTGGCGGTGAGTTTTTTAGGAGCTATCGCTGTGGGGGCCGGGCTTTTGATGATACCGGCCTGCACGGTCGGCGGCCGGATTTCCTGGATTGACGCCCTGTTCACATCCGCCTCCGCTGTGTGCGTCACCGGCTTGATTGTTCAGGATACCCCCGTTTACTTCACCCCTCTGGGGCAAGCCGTCATTCTCATACTGTTTCAACTGGGTGGGTTGGGGATCATGACTTTTTCCACTCTGGTCATGGTGATGACGGGAAGAAGAATCTCCTTTAAAGACCGGATCATCGTTCAGGAAGGATTTCATCATGCCTCTCCTTCCAATTTAAAATCTTTGATTCGTAATATATTTCTTTTCACTTTCGGATTGGAGATAGCGGGGGCCGGCTGCCTTTATTTTTACTGGAAAGATGATTTTTCCGGATTTCAGGCGGCGTTCCATGCCGTTTTTCATTCTGTTTCTGCTTTCTGCAACGCCGGATTCGCCCGGTTCAGCGACAGCTTCGAGTCTTTCAGGGGCGACCTGGTCGTCAACGGCGTATTGGTTGTTTTGATTATCCTGGGGGGGTTGGGATTTTTAGTGCTGAATGAAACTTTTGAGATCCTTGCGGATAAGTTCAGAAAAAAACGGCACCGGCTTTCTCTCCATATGCGGATGGTGCTGTGTATCACCTCGGCTTTGCTGTTGGGGAGTGCCGCGCTTTTTTTTATTTTGGAATATGCAGGGGCGCTGCAAAATCTTCCTCTCATAGAAAAAATAACCACTGCGTTTTTTCAAGTGGTAACCCCGCGCACCGCCGGTTTTAACACCATCGATCTTCATTTGCTGGGACAGGGGACCATTTTTATGCTCATAATGTTGATGTTTGTCGGGGCCGCTCCGGGCTCGACCGGCGGAGGAGTCAAAATCACCACTCTGGGAGTGCTTTTCGCTTTTATCAAGTCACGGCTTGCGGGGCGCCGGCTGGTCAACTTGAACCGCCGGACTTTGCCGTTTGAATTGATCACCAAAGCCTTCACGCTTCTGGCTCTGAGTTTTATGGTTATATCCCTGGCCGTTTTTATTCTGATGATCAGTCATCCGGATATGACGTTTCGCGAAATTATTTTCGAAGCTTTTTCCGCCTTCGGCACCGTGGGATTATCCCTGGGGATAACCCCGGAGTTGAATCCGCTGGGAAAAACCGTCATTATCCTGACCATGTATATCGGCCGCATCGGCCCCTTGTCGTTTTTGTATGCGTTCAGCCGGGAGCGGCCTGTCGGCCGCTATGACTATGCGGAAGAATCCGTCATGATCGGATAAGGAGAAAAAAGCATGAAAGTTGCTGTTATCGGACTGGGAAGTTTCGGGTCGCATGCCGCCAAAAAATTATATAAAATCGGCGAAGAAGTGCTGGCTATAGATAAGGACCGGAGCAGAATCGAGCTGCTGAAAAATAATGTTTCCCATGCGGTTCATATGGATGCGGCAGACAAAGAAAATCTGGAAGCTTTAGGTATCGTAGATATGGATGTGGTGATAGTCAGCCTTGGGCCCGACATGGAAGCCTCAATTCTTGCAGTTTTTTATCTCCACGAAATGAAAGTCAAACGGATCATCGCCAAGGCGTTGACCGAAGACCATAAGAAAATCCTGGAAGTGGTGGGTGCCACGGAAGTGATTTACCCGGAAAAGGATATGGCCATCCGTACGGCCCAGAAGTTAAGCAACCCCCATATCCTGGAATACCTGCCCCTGATTTCCGGGGTTGAGATTCAGGAAATCGCTCCGCCTGAAAAATTTTCCGGCAAAAGTTTGAAGGAATTGGACTTGAGAAATAAATACGGCATCAATGTGATTGCGGTCAAAGGACTGGTGCCGGAAAAAACCACTTTGATTCCCGGACCTGACTTTGTGATCAAGGACAGCGACATCCTGGTGGTCATGGGAAGGATCAAAGACTTGAAGAAAATCAATGAATTGTAAGTTGTTTCAGAATGTCGAGAGAGACCTGTTTGGCGAAGCGGCCGCTTTCTTTGGAAGGGCCTACGCAGGAGGGGCAGCCCTCCTGACAAGGGCAGGCCGCTATGGTTTCCCGGCAGTGGCGGAGCAGCCGGGTTTCTAAATCGAAGAGAGACGGGCTGAGGCCGATGCCGCCGGGAAAGTTATCGTAGATGAAAATATTGGGTTCGAATTCGGATTCATGAAAAGAAAAAGCATCTTCACCTTTATTCATCTTCATTCTGATATCCCGCGGAGGAACGGATTTCCCGGTGGCGTTGTCTCCTACGGACACTCCGGTATCATGAAGATCACACATCATGAAAAGCGGAGCGACATGATGCAGGCAGTAAGCCAGGCCGAACAGGCCGTTGATTTTCTGCTCGGATGAATAGTCCAATCCCCCCATCACCGCGGCGGGAATGGTCAGCCAGTAAGCCGTGGTATGCATCTCATTGGAAGGCAGGCTGAGGTCCCCGGCCCCGACGTTTTCCATGGTGTGGAACTTAATTTTCTTGAACCCCACCACCTGGGTGGCGACATGGACTTCACCATGATATATGGAACAATTTTTCAGCGTTTTCCTGTCGAATTCATCCAGAATTTTAATTTTGGTATAATCGATGGCGTCGGTGTAATAATCGACATCGGTCCTTTTGACATAAGCCCGTCTTTGTTCAAAATTCAGCTCCTCCACAAAATACTGCACTCCCTCGCAGATATAAATGGCTTTAGGATGCAGAGTGGTGAGGGCGGCGGTATAATCCACTTCCGCGATGACTTGATTTTTTTCAGATGTGTTCACCACCACAAAGTTATCCGAGCTGATGCTTCGAAGGCTGACTTCGTCGGCGGGGTAGACTTCGGAGGTCCAGTGCCATTTATCTCCGGAACGGTGAACCATGTTTTCTCTTTCCAGAAATTCCAGGATTTCGCGGATAGCCTGCCCCCCGAATTTTTCGTTGTCCCTGAAAGGAAGCTCAAAAGCGGCGCACTCAATATGGCTGACCAAAACAGACAGATTATCCGGATTGATGAGCGCTTTTTCGGGATTCTTGGAGAAGAAATAATCAGGATAATTGACAATAAACTGGTCCAGGGGGGAACTGGAGGCCACCAGAACCGCCGCGGAATGACCGGATTTCCGGCCCGCCCGTCCGGCCCGCTGCCAGGTGCTGGAAATCGTTCCGGGGTAACCGGCGAGCACCGCCGCGTCCAGGCTCCCGATATCTATGCCCAGTTCCAGCGCGTTGGTGGACACCACCCCTAAAATGCTGCCATCCCGTAATTTTTTTTCGATCTCCCTCCGTGTTAAAGGAAGGTAACCCCCCCGGTAACCCCTGATCAGGCCTTTCTGGCTGACGTTTTTTTCGAAGTCGCCTTTGAGGTAAGTCAAGAGCACTTCCGTGACCAAACGGCTTTGAGCGAAAAGAATGGTTTGCAGCCGGCTGCGTAAAAAAATGGAAGCCACCCGCCGGGATTCCTGCACGTACGAACGGCGGATTCCCAAATATTTATTCACCACGGGCGGATTATAAAAAATGAAATATTTTTCTCCGGCCGGAGACCCGTTATCCTCCACCAGTTCCACCGGGGCTTCGATCATTTTTTCCGCCATTTCACCTGGATTGGCGATGGTGGCGGTGCATAGGATATATTGGGGGGATGATCCGTAAAACTCAGCGATTCGTTTGACCCTCCGGAGGATGTTGGCTAAATGACTGCCGAAAATTCCCCGGTAATTATGCAGTTCATCGATCACAACATAGCGGAGATTTTCAAACAGTTTAATCCATTTGGTATGATGAGGGAGAATTCCGGAGTGAAGCATATCGGGGTTGGTGATGACGATATGGCCCCGTGTCCGGATGGCCTTGCGGGCGTCACGGGGGGTGTCTCCGTCATATGTGAAAATCCGGATTTCTTCGGGAAGAGAAGCGATGGTCTCATCCAGCTCGGCCCGCTGGTCCTGGGAAAGGGCTTTGGTGGGAAACAAGTACAAGGCCCGCGAAGAAGGGTCTTTGAGGATCCGGTCAAGGACCGGAAGGTTGTAGCAGAGGGTTTTTCCGGATGCCGTGGGGGTGACCACTGCGGCGTTTTTTCCCTCCCGGAGGTGCCGCCAGCAAGTGAACTGATGGGAATAGAGCCGGGAAAAGCCTTTGTTTCGAAGGGATTCCACCAGCGAGGGGTGGACATCATCCGGATAATCGCGGAAGCGCCCTTCCCGGGCGGGGATATGCTTGATGATGCGGAGGGAATCGGTTTTCCCGGCGGCTTCTTTCAAGCGGCTGAGAGCCTCCATCAGGTTTTTTTCATGGGGCATGATTTTCGGATCCTCTCCATCGTTTCGGATATATTATCCCGGTTTAGCGGGGCCGGGTCAATGGCCGGACGGCGGGATCCCGAACGCAGCGGCGAAGAACGGCGTGCGCTCTTCAGACAGGAGCTTGTTTTCCGCTGTAAGAATGATTAAAATGTTTTTCCATGTTGAAACACATCCGGGTCAAAAAAGCGGCCCAGCACAACCTCAAGCATATCGATGCCGATCTGCCCCGCAACCGCTTGATTGTGGTAACCGGGCCCAGCGGATCGGGAAAATCCTCTTTGGCGTTCGACACGCTTTTTGCAGAAGGGCAGCGCCGCTACATTGAATGTTTATCCACGTACGCCCGGCAGTTTATGGAACAGATGGAAAAACCGGACGTGGAATCCATAGAGGGAATATCTCCTTCCATCTCCATCGATCAGAAAACCGTATCCACCAATCCCCGTTCCACCGTGGGGACTGTAACGGAAATATATGATTTTTTGCGGCTGCTGTATGCCCGGGCGGGGACACCCTATTGCCCCGGATGCGGCCGGCAAGTGACATCGCAGTCGCCGGATAAAATCTTTTCCGCTTTGCAATCGCGGTATGCCGGCCGCCGGATCGCCTTGATGGCACCGGTGGTCAAAGGACGCAAGGGGGAATATCAGCATCTGATTCAGCGCATGATAAGAAAAGGATATCTCCGGGGGCGCATCGACGGGGAAATGCGGGAGCTGGAAAGTGATATCCGCCTGGAAAGAAACAAGGTTCATACCATTGAGATTCTGGTGGATGAGGTGGATGTCAGGAGCGAAAACGGCGCCCGCTTGAAAGAAGCGGTGGAAACGGCACTTGAGTTGGGGGAAGGGGATGTGCTGGCTGCGGAAGAGGATGGAGAAGGTGCTTTTTTTTCCATCAAATGGCAGTGTTCCTATTGCGGAATACATCTTCCTGAGTTGGAACCGCGGGTTTTTTCTTTTAACAGCCCCTACGGCGCCTGCTTGAAATGTGCGGGAGTGGGGTTCAGGACCCGGCGGGGGCGCCGCGGGAAACTTGAAGTCACGGAAGAAGTTTGTCCGGATTGCGGAGGGAGCCGGCTGAGGCCGGAAAGCATGGCGGTTAAAACCGGGAATAGAAATATTTATGAATTGACCCTTATGCCGGTGGACCGCTTGATGGAGGAACTGTCTTCCTTTCAATTCGAATCAGGAAAGGCCCTGATTGCAGCCCGTATCATGAAAGAAATTCTGGTGCGTTTGCGTGTGATCAGCCAATTAGGCATGTCCTACCTTCATCTTGCCCGGACCACGGCATCGCTTTCCGGGGGTGAAGCCCGCCGGATCCGCCTGGCGGCGCAAGTCGGAATCCGGCTGCGGGGCGTGTTGTATGTGCTGGACGAACCGACCATCGGGCTTCACCAGCGGGATAATTCCCGCTTGATCACCCTGCTGAAGAATTTACGGGATGACGGGAACTCCATTGTGGTGGTTGAACATGATGAGCAGACCATCCGTGCCGCCGATCATATCCTCGATCTCGGCCCGGGGGCGGGTGAAAAAGGAGGAGAAAAGGTTGCGGAGGGGGACTTGGGAGCTGTCTTGTCTTCGCGGGAATCCCTCACATCCCGGTATTTAAGCGGTGAAAAGGCTGTTCCTGTGCCGCAAAGCCGGCGGACCCCTTCAGGGTGGATCGAAATCAAAAGCGCTTCCGAGCACAATTTAAAATCCATTGATGTGAAAATTCCCCTTTCCGCCCTCACGGTGGTTACCGGAGTTTCCGGGTCAGGAAAAAGCACATTGATGTATGACATTCTTTACAAACAGTTGTCCAATATTTTTTATAAAGCCGGCTACACTCCCGGCCGCCACGGTGATATCAAAGGCCTCCATCAAATCGACAAAGTTGTCTCCGTGGACCAAAAACCGATAGGCCGCACACCGAGATCAAATCCGGCCACTTACGCTGGATTGTTCACTATGCTGCGTCAGATGTTCGCCCGCACCCGGGAAGCCCGGATCCGGGGATATTCCCCCAGCCGGTTCAGTTTCAATGTGGAGGGAGGGCGGTGCGGAGAATGCCGCGGGGCCGGGTCGAAAAAAATAGAGATGCATTTTTTGCCGGATGTTTTTGTGACCTGTGGCCGCTGCGGAGGCCGCCGTTATAACCGTGAAACGCTGGAAGTCCGCTATAAGGGCCGGAATATCGCCGATTATCTGGCTATGACTGTTGATGAAGCGTTGGCCCGTCTCCGGTCTCATCCCGGCCTCAGGGTAAAATTGAATCTTTTGCAGAGAGTGGGGCTGGGTTACCTGAGGCTGGGACAGCCGGCTCCGACTCTTTCCGGAGGGGAAGCCCAGCGTCTTAAACTGACCCGGGAATTGAGCCGGAAAGTGACCGGACGGACATTGTATATCTTGGATGAACCCACCACCGGACTTCATTTTGATGATGTCGCCAAATTGATGCAGGTGCTTTTCGAGCTGGTGGAGCTGGGAAATGCAGTGATTGTGATTGAACACCAAATGGATGTGATTAAATGCGCTGACCATGTGATAGACTTGGGACCGGAGGGGGGAGAAAAAGGCGGCACCGTGGTTGCTGCGGGGACGCCGGAACACGTGGCCGGGATAAAACATTCTTATACCGGAGCATACCTCCGGTCTTTTTTGAACAGGTGAAAGACCGCAGCTTCATGCCCCGGGTCTTATTGTTTCGGTCCGCTTATTATCCGGGACGGCGTCCGAAATAAGGTTAAAGTCAATCGGTTTCGACGTCGTCTTCCTTGTCTTTGTACAGCCGGCCCCGGCTTTCCGCTTCAAAATCAAGACAGCACATCAGGCGGCCGCACAAACCGGAAATTTTTGTGGGGTTTATAGCGATTCTTTGTTTTTTGGCTTTCTGGATGGTGACCGGCTCGAAATTCTTTAAAAAAGTGCCGCAGCACAATTCCCGTCCGCAGACACCGATTCCGCCGATCATTTTCGCTTCATCCCTGACCCCGATTTGGCGCATCTCGATGCGCATTTTTAATTCTTTAGCCAGATCTTTAACCAGCACTCTGAAATCAACCCGTCCGTCCGCTGTGTAATAAAAAATTCCTTTTTTTTCATTGAAAAAATAATGAACCCGGACCAATTTCATGGGAAGATTTCTGTTATTTATCCGGTCCAGACAAAAATTGAAGGCTTTTTCTTCTTTCCGCCGCATCCAATCGAATTTTTTCAAATCTTCTTGTGATGCCAAACGGATGATCTTGGCTGTTGTCTTATCCGGGTGGGAGCATTGATTGACCTTATTGGAAGTTTTCTTCACTTGGACCAGTTCGCCTCCCAGATTGGATTCAAGGATGCAAAGATCTCCGGCCTTCACTTCGATATCTCCCGGAGATGCCCTCATGATCTTCTCCAGTCTTTCAGAATAAACGCAAACAGTGTTTTCAGGCATGATGATTTTCCATAAAATGAGCCGTCAAGGATTCCATGACGACTTTGGTGTTGAGATTTTTTTGAAGAGAAAAGAGGCACTCATCGATTTGATTCATCAATTCCAGAAAGACTCCGGCATCCGGTACAGCCGACTGGGATTGGAGCTTTTTCTCCAAGTCGGGATTCATCATGAGCTCTTTATCTCCTCCGGTTTTCAATAAAATCAAATCGCGGATGAAAGAAGCCAGGATTTCCAGGATGCCCGGGAATTCTTCATTCAGCTTTGCCCGGGAGTACTGAGAATACTTTTTAAAAAAAGCGGCGGCGTTATTTCCTTCCCGGAGTGAGATAAAAATTTTCCAGGCTTTTTTTCTCTGCTCTTCCGCTTCATCCCATTCCACGTCCATGGCTTGTTTTAAATTTCCGCGGGCCGCCAGCGAAAGGATCCGGGCCTGTTTTTCTTTGATCCCTTTTTCGGCCAGAGCCCTTTGTATGTCCAGGCGGGAAACCGGGATGAAAGTCAATTTTTGACAGCGCGATTTAATAGTGGGAAGAACCTGGTAAGGATTTTCCGTCAAGAGAATGATATGGGAGAATTCAGGCGGCTCTTCTAAAACTTTCAATACGGAATTGGCGGCTTCCACATTCAGGCTTTCAATTGGGTTGACAATGAAAATTTTTTTCTTTCCCGTCATGGGCTTCATGCCGGCGATCTGCTTCATCTCCCGCATCTGTTCGATTTTGGTAACGCTCTTTTGCGGTTTTATCTCAAGAACATCCGGAAATCTGTTTTCATTGACGGCCAGGCAGTTGACACATTTTTCACAAGAGTCGTCTTTCTTGTTCAGACAGTTGAGCGCTTTGGCCACCACCAGGGCGGCGGCTCTTTTGCCGACGCCTTCTGGCCCTGAGAACATCAAGGAACCTGGAACACGTCCTCTGTTCAAAGCTTTCCTCAAAATGTTCTTGACTCGTTGATTCCCGACTATATCCTTAAAAGCCACCGGCTTGATCTCCTTTTTTTCCTGCGGAGAATTCTCTATCGACAACCCATTATAACGGATAATTCAAAACTAAGAAACCTTGTTGCGGGCGTTGGTCATGAGCCGGATGCACCGCCGCGGGTCCGGAGGGGACTCCCCCCTTGATAGGCTTTTCGGGAAGACGGGAAAGGCGTTATTTTTCGGGAATGACCGGAAACTGAATCTTGCTGGATTCGGCAAGCAGGGTTCCCTCGGGGGAAAAAGCTTTGATCTGCCAGAAATAATTCTTTCCCGGGGTTAATTTTTCTTTAACTGAGCCGGGAAGAGAGATGAAGTTATTACGGGTTGTTTCCTGCCAGATCAATGTGTGGTTATAGATGGATATTTGATATTGGATGTTCTCTCCGATTTTTTCCCACCGAAACTGGGTGGGGATGGCATCTGTGATTAAAGTAATGGATTCTCCCCTGACTGTATCCTGATCGAGGAAAAATTCCGGGCCGGGGCTTTGAAGGGAAGGAATCAAGACCAGAGCCAAGAATATGACAACGGCCGAAGCCGCAGCGGCCGCAGCCCATTGTCTGGGTGTCAAGAAAGCAAATATGCGGTCCAGGAGAGAAGAGGATGTGTCCGGTTGGTGATCAGGTGAATCCTGAAATATCTGTTCTTTATAAGTTTTAACCGTAAAAATGAGTTCCCGGCGTTCCTGAAGGTATTGGAAGCTGGAGGGGCAGTTGAAGTAATGCTGCTCGAATTGCTCCTTTTTCTCAGGGCTCAATCGGTTGAACAGATAATCATCCACTAATTCTCGAAACTCATTTGCTTTCATGATTTTTGTCCCTCAATCATTTCTTATCTTCACTTATATTAGTCGACCAAAAAAAGAGATTATGGAAATCATTTTTCAATTAATTTCCGCAAAAGCTTCTGGGCATAATTGACCCGTTCACTCACTCTGCGGGGAGAGATTCCCAATCTTTTCGCGACTTCCGTCCGGGACAGGTCCTTGTAAAAATAAAGATAGAGAACTTCTTTATATTTGGGTTTTAATTTTTCCAGTTTTTCAGCCAGCAGCTTGGCTCTTTCTTTGTTCTCGATCAATTGTTCCGGTGAAGGATGTTGGGCCGGTTCCGGCGCGTATTTGAGCTGTTTGTTTTTTTCCCGGATAAAATCAACGATGCGCCGAGTGGTGATGGTATAAATAAAGGTGCCCAATGACGAGTCTCCCCTGAAATCCCCCGAGTTGACTTTTTCAATGGTGTTAACCATGATTTCATTGACCACGTCTTCCCAATCCGGAGTCAAAGAACCGATGGATTTTTTAACCCTGAAACCGACGATGGGGCGGTATTCTTCTATGACCTTTTGTAGATTGTCCGGGTCTTTTTTTTTGCGCACTTTGTCCAATTATAAAACCGGATATTAGTGATGACAAGCTTTATCATCACGAGGTGCCGTCCGCTTCTTCTTTTTTCCGGCGGTATTGGTCGGGATCCATGAGAATCTCGCGGGGCTTGCTTCCCTCGGACGGTCCCAAAATACCCTCCTGTTCCATCTGATCGATAAGGCGGGCCGCCCGGGCATATCCCACTTTCAGCTTTCTTTGAAGGTAAGAGGCGGAGGCCTGGCCTGTCAAAAGGACCAGTTCCACCGCTTTTTCGAAAAGCTCATCCTTTTCTTCGATTTCCTCTTCAGCCTGGCCGGCCGGTTTTTTCAGGGCTTTGATGATTTTTTCATCATAGTCCGGATTTCCCTGCTCCTTGACAAATTTGATCAGCCGGGTCACCTCAGGAAGCGAGATAAAGCAGCTGTGGAGGCGAATGATCCGGGGATAGTTAGGCGGCATGAACAGCATGTCTCCCCGCCCCAAGAGTTTTTCAGCTCCGGAGGCATCAATAATGATCCGGGAATCGATTTTGGAAGGAACCCGGAAAGCGATCCGGCAGGAAAAATTGTTTTTGATGGTCCCGGTGATGACATCGGTGGACGGACGCTGGGTCGCCATAACCAGGTGAATTCCGGCCGCCCGGGCCAGCTGGGCTAACCGTGCGATGCACCTTTCCATTTCCTGAGCCCCGACCATCATAAGTTCCGCCAATTCATCAATGACGATGACGATATGCGGCATAGGTTTGGGAATGTCTTCATCTTCGTCCGGGCCGCGGCTTTCCTGCTGTTTCTTTCTGACCCATTGATTGTATTGGTCGATATTCCGGACTTTGGCGGCGCCTAGGGCATGATAACGGTCGTCCATCTTTGAGATGGCATCCACAAGAATCGGCTCCGCTTTTTTTGGGTCTTTCACCACCGGGCACAAAAGATGAGGCATGCCTTCATACTGAGCAAACTCCAATCTTTTGGGGTCTATGAGAATGATCTTGACGTCCTCGGGGGTGGCTTTATAAAGAATGCTGGCGATAATCGAATTTAAGGCCACGCTTTTGCCGGTGCCGGTGGCTCCGGCGATTAAAAGATGGGGCATTACGGAGAGGTCGGTCACATAGGGTTCCCCATGGATGGTCTTTCCCAAGGCAAGGGTCAATGTGGAGGGAGACCTCATGAAAGTTTCGGTTTCAATGACATCGCGGATTTTAATGATTTCTCTTCTGTTGTTGGGGATTTCAATGCCCAGGGAGTATTTTCCGGGAATTCTTTGTATGCGGAGAGATTCGGCGCCCAATGCGAGGGAAAGATCCTCAATCCGGCTGGACACCTGGCTGACTTTTATGCCGGGGTTGGGATAAAATTCATAAGTTGTCACGATGGGACCGGGATTGTACTCCCGGACGTCTCCCCCCACTTTGAACTGCATCAATTTATCTTCGATGATCTGCTTTTTTTGAAATAATTCATTTTTATCGATTTTTTCGACTTCGCGGCCGGGATCAAGAAGATTCAGGGGAGGGAATTGATAATCACATTTTTCGGCCATTTCCGGAAAAAGGAATTCTTCCTTCGAGGCCTCTTTGCTTTCCGGGGAAGAGGGGGGCGGAGACGGTTTTGTTTTTTTCTCTGTCGCGGTGCGGCTTTTTGAAGGCGCCGTGTATTTTTTTATAACCCGTTCCCGCATTTTTTCCCGCTTCTTTTCCTTTTGATAACGAACAATGCGTATTTTGACTTTTTTAAACAAGAACTTAAAGAATCCGGCGATCAGATCAAAAATTTCCCGCAGGGAAATATGAGTGGAAAAAATGAAAACCACCAGGAACAAAACCAAAAGAATCAAAAATGAACCCAAGTGATTGAAATAACGGGTCATAAAGCCGGAAATCATTTGCCCCGCCACCCCTCCTGCGGCGATTTGATCACCGGCCCATTTGATTGTTTCCAGGAATAAAGATGAAGCGGCTGCGAGGATCAGAGAGAAAAGAAGAAATTCAGTTATTTTGATCCAAAGCGGTTCTTTTTGTCCGGGAAGGATGGACCGGATGCCCAAATAAAAAAACGCAACGGGAAAAAGCAGCGCGGCTATCCCCAAAAACTGAAGCATAGCTTCGGCTGACGATGCGCCTATCCGGCCGGCGTAATTGTGAATCTTGTCCCCGGAAGAAGACGCCCAGGAGGGATCTTCGGGATTATAACTGATCAAACTGATCAGCAGAAAAAAAGCCAGAAAAATCAGAAAAACCCCGGTGATTTCCCTTTGAATGTTTCTTTTTTCCGGTTTTTTCTGTGATGATTTGCGATGGGATTTTTTTCCGCGTGTCATGGGGGGAATTATAACATATTTACTCTGCCTCTTGCATCCGTGCCCTCATTCACTCTTCACAGATCCGGTGAGATCCTCACGTCGCTTCGCTCCTCAGGACCCCGCCCGAACATTTTTTCATGAATTCATCATGAGCATAACACACCACCAACCATGAAAATGATCCCAATGTCATTCCCGGAGGGGGGTACTTTTGAGTCTGTCATTCCGGGGTGCGCCGTGCCTTTGAGTGTGTCATCCCGCGGTGCGAAGCACCGAGGGATCCCTGACTGCCTCGTATGGGCGGTGGGTTCCTCTTTCACGAGGCAGGAAGGGATTGCCACGGCTTGCTGGCGCAAGCCTCGTCATGACAAAGGGGCATGTTGTTCCGGAGAGCGAAGCCGGAATCGGAGCGGATCTCCTCGCTGGGGACATCCGCGGGGCGGCGATATATCTCCCGTTCCCATGGCATCAACGATTTTCTAAGGTATAGATCAGGTTAAACAGTTTGACAAAACATTCCAAACTGACTTTTTCAGGCCGGATGGCCGGCGGCAATCCGGCGTCCCGGAGAGCCGATATGGATTTATCAGGAGGAACCCCCATGGCTTTGAGATTATTCACCAGGGTTTTGCGCCGGTGTTGAAAAGCCCGGTTGAGGAAATTCTGGAAGCTCCGGGACCCGGCTTCGGGGAACAGAGGACACTTTCTTTTTATCAGAGAAACAAATGCGGAATAAACTTTGGGAGGGGGAGAGAAATTTCCCGGACTCAAAAAAAATTGAATTTGAATGGAATAAATATTTTGAAGAAAAGCGGATACGGGTGCGTAGGCTTTAGATCCGGGAACAGCAACGAGACGTTCGGCCACTTCTTTTTGGAGCAGAAGATGGCATTCCGTAAAAAACCGGGAATGCGCCAAAATTTTAAAAAGAATGGGAGAAGATATGGAATAGGGGAGATTCCCGGTGGCCTTGGTTTTGTCCGCCGGAATCAGATTTTCGAAATCCAATTCCAGGATATCCCTGTTTATGATTTGGACGTTATCGGGGGACCTCTCTTTTAATTTTCGGGCCAGAGTGGAATCGGCTTCGACCGCCACCACCCGGCCGGCTTTTTCAGCCAGGGGAAAGGTCATTTCTCCCCGCCCGGCGCCGATTTCCAGAATAACATCTTCCCTTTCAGGAGAGATACACCGGATGATTTTATCCCTTATTCTGGGGTTAACCAGAAAATGCTGTCCCAATGCCTGCCGGCGGCTTTTTGAAATCAGTGCCGAATCCCCGGGAACGTTCCCTAAAAATTGAATTTATAAAACAAGCCCAGCCCGAGTTCCGCTCCTCCAAAGTTGACCTCCATCTCATTGATGGTTTTTTTGGCTGAATGCAGCTTGAAGAAGGCTTTGAGCCCCATGGATGGGATGAAATGAAAAGTGGATCCCAGAACAAGGTGGTATCCGAGGGCGGAGCCGCTTGTTTCGGAGATGATAAATGTTTCGGGATAGGTTTCCTTGTAGTTGATATAATCCAGTCCGATCCCGGCGTAGGGGCCTATATCGCCGAATAAGCGCTGATAAACAAGGGATAAAGAAAAAGGAATCAGGGTTAATTCCACATCTTCCTGGGTATAGGTGGTTTGACCGGCGGAGGAAATGTACCGGATATCCAGGGATGCTCCAATGTTCTCGAAGGCGCCGAGAGGGAAATAATAAGTGAGATCGCCCCCGAAGCTGAAAGCGCTTTTTCCGTATACCTCCTGAAAATTGCTGTCTTGGACCATATAGGCGCCGCCGGCGGCCGAAACCGCTAGGGTTTTGGGCCTGAAAACCCTTTCCATTCCAGCCGGTTTTTGAATTTCAACAGGAGCTTTTTTTTCTTCGGCGGGCTTTTCCTCTTTTTTAACAGGGGGGGGAACGGCTTCTTGCTCAGCTTCTGATTTTTTTTCTGCCGTCTCTTCTGCCGGAATGTCTTCAAGGACCGGTGCCGCCGCCGGTTCGAAAAACACATAGATTCCGTCTTCTTTTTCTTCAATGGTGTAAGCCGGGGCGGTTTCTTCCAAGTCAAAGACCACTCTAATGACGTCCGGCTGGTTTTTGCCTGTGCGGATTTGCATCACTCCGAAATCATTGACTGGGATTTCCGGAGGGCAGAAAAAATTTTCCATGTTTAAAAGGTCAATGACCAATCTGTTGGGGTTGAATAAAGAGAAGCTTTCGTAATTTATGGGCGCGGGCACCTCCAATTTAATCTGGAGGCGGTTTTCCAGGGGGGAGACCCGGATGTCATTCAATTCGGTGGTGCTTTCGGTTTGAGCGGTCATCATGACCGGCAGGAGAACCAATGCCGTGACGGCCGCGATCGTTTTATGATGTTCTTTCCTCAAAATTTCCTCCTCTGAGCGGATCAAGCACTAAGATTATTGTTTTTTTATGATTTAAGAGTACCATTTATAAAGAAGAATTGATTTTTTGTCAATCAATTCCTTTTTTTGGGGAAACATCGCGGTTTCCATGGCAGGGGTGACGGCAGCCTGTCACCCCTCACCCTTTTTCATTATGATTATCAAGGCTTTGGAGGGGCTTACTTTTTTTTGGAGCCCTCGGTTTGCTCTAAAGCTTCTTAACCTGACCTAGGCCTTAGAAAATCGTTTCCTCATGGCCATAGGAGCGGGCGATGGATCGCCGCCATGCGGATGTCCTCAGCGAGGACGTCCGCTCCGATTCCGGCTTCGCTCCCCTCTTCTGCGGAGGGGAACCGGGCCCGCTCAGCCTTCACACGGGTCGGCTTATCCGACATCCCGACCCGCTCATCATCCAGTTTAAATAGATCAAAAC
>JAWODN010000138.1:0-2862 GCA_046483285.1 Candidatus Aminicenantota bacterium
TCGGGCTGTACTTTTTGCTTTTTCAAACGCCGGTTCCGGAGCGCGGCTTAACAGGAGGAGAACTGGAACTTGTTCACCCGCCGGTGGTTGTGAAAAATGCCCCGAATCATTTCGAATGGACTCCGGTCAAAGATGCCGCCGGCTATCAATTCGAGCTTATTGATGATGAGCTGAATACCGTATTTGAGGGCAGCACCCGTGAAAACTCCCTCCGGATCCCTGAGGAAATCCAAAGCCGGCTTCAAACCGGGCGTGTCTACGTGTGGTCGGTTTCCGCATATAATGAGGTGATGGTGGAAGTCGCCCGGCGGGCCGGGCATTTCACGGTGGAATAAAAACCGGCACATCGTTAATGGAAGAATGGTTATCCTGTTTAAAAAACCGCTCTGAGACAATCCCCATGGGCGAGGAATGCGGCCCAGTAATAGGGATGACTGAATCGGGAAGCGAGCATTTCCTTCTTGGCTGCGGTGAGGGCATGGGATATGGAAAAACCTTCGGATAAAAAACCATAAAAATACCGCATAAATTCGGAGGTGCTCAAGTCATTGATATTCCATAAACTGGAAATAACGGCTTTGGCGCCTGCGGAGTGAAAAGCCTGGATGAATCCCAGAATCCCCTCTCCATGAATAAATCTCCCCTGCCCGGTGCGGCAGGCGGAAAGAACCACCAGATCGTTATTCAAGGACAAATCGAAAACTTCATGCGCCCTCAGCAGCCCATCCTCTCCGGAGTCTTTTGGATTAAGAAGCAGCGAGGACCAGTTCCAATGGGCATCATACACCACCCCATGGGTGGCGAAATGGAGGATTCTATAATCGGACAGGGCCATGGATTTGATCCGGCTTTCCAAGGCCGCCGGGCCGCTCAAGAGATGCGTGTTCTCTTTTCCAAGAAGTGAACGGATGGAGTTGATCTCCCGGGTGCTGTATTTCAGTTCCGGAACCCTTTCCATGCGGAAGTGTCCGCTTTGAGGATATGTTTCCATGATCTCCCGCGACAAACCACCGGACACCGCCAAAATCCTCCGGGGTTTTTCCGGATGCCGGGCGTTTTTCAAGTCCACATAGGTTGACGCGGATCCGGCGTAGCTTATCCTGAAATACTGAAGCAGATAACCGGAATCCCGGCCCTCACCCGGGCGGCAGACCAGGGTTTCAAAGGGGAGAGAAGTCAGCCGGCCGCAGGGAACGATGATCAGATTCCGGATATCTTTAAACACCTCGTCCCCGAACGGTCCGAAAAGGGCCTGGAAAAGCCGGGCGCCTCCATTCCGTCCTTTAAACTCCCCGGTATCCGGCATTGTGAGGAACAAATGATAATTTTTAACCCACCGGTCGATACGGGAAGCTTCCGTCAGGCGAATGAACTCGATCCGGCTGGAAGTGACCAGGAAAGCAAAAGCATGTTCCTCTCCCAGAAAATATTCCACCACGGCGGTGCCGGGAGGCAGATTTTCCTGAATATATTCCGCCTGATGGGGCTGGGGAAGAAGAAAGCCTTCCGGATAAAGGATTTTTTTCATTTCCACCAACACCAAGCGGTATTGTTTCTCGATTTTTCTGAGTTCCTGATAAAGCCTTCTTTTTTCCGCTCCGCCGCGGCCGGCTTTATTCAGTTCGGCCTGGGCTTCCGACAGTTTTTGGAGAAGGTGTTCCTTCCGGTGAAGAAGACCTTCCGGGACCGGATGAGGAGAGGATAACCGGGCCTGGTTGAGAAGGTCGAAAAACGAACGGGCTTTGGTTTTCTCGCATATCTGGAACGCTTCTCTTTTATAGGGTTCCTTCCCGGTTGACGTGTACAGGGAATGCAGAAGATTGAGCAGGTTTTCGTAGATCCGCCTGTGGTTATTCAAGTAATACATGCGTTCATCCAGAAGAGTGAACTCGCTTCTTTCCTTTTCCAGCTCCGCGGCCGCGCGGCAGTAATAACGCAGAGCTTCCTGCGGGCGTTCGGCTGTCTCTGCGGCCCGGGCCAGGTGATAGAGGGCCTCGGCGGCAATTCCGGGGATATTCAATTCCTGTCCGGTCTCCAGGGCCATGCCGTACCAAAACTCCGCTCTTTCCGGTTCATGGAGGGAAGAAAAAATGTTGCCGATTCTATTGAAAATCATTCCCTTGCCGTTGGTTTGATGATTCCCGCCCGGTGACGAGCTGATATTTTCTTTCCAGAGCCGGAACAGCAGGTCGCTTATCACATACTTTCCGGCAAGGGTGTCCAGGTCGTAGATGTCCCCGCCGGTCTCTATCCGGTTGTTGGCCTCCGGAAGATGGGGGACGAAGCCCTCTTTTTTGAGTGTTCCGCACCGCCAGGTGATGATTTTATCCGCTGAAAACCGGATATGATTGGTTCCTCCAAAAGCCACAGGACAATTTGCGATAAACCCGCGCCTGACCGTCACCCGGCCGGCGTCATTGGTGTTGATCCCCTGCTGGCAATCCATGATGATGATGTTGGATAAATCAGCGGAGCCCACCGTATGTTCCCGGTCGTTTATGGAAACGGCGGCAAAATGACAATTAAAGACAGCGAGATTCCGGCCTGTCCAGCTCACGTCCGGGCTGTCCCGCTGAATGATGCCGAACCCGGCATTCATCAAAACGAGGCCTTCGATGGCCACGGAAGCCCGGACAATCAAGAGGTTTTTCGTACGGTCTCCCCCGCCGTCGATCACCGCCCCGTAAGGCACCTCGGAACGCAGCATAATGTCTTTATCCAGAATGATGCCGGTTTCGAAATAATATCCGGGGGCCACTTCCACCACATCCCCGTCCTGGGAGGCATTCACGGCGAGTTGGATGGAACCGTAGTCATGAGGAACCCGGATGGTTTCCGCCCGGGCGGAAAAGGGATGCCATA
>JAWODN010000008.1:0-5978 GCA_046483285.1 Candidatus Aminicenantota bacterium
ATCCTCATATTTTTCAGTCAGGGCGTTGAAACCAAAATCGACGTCCATCTCCCGGACTTTTTCGACCACAATAGAGCCTTCAAAACCGGCGTTGTCCGCAATCCGGCGCAAAGGCTCTTCAACAGCCCGGCGGACAATGTTCACCCCGATCTTCATGTCTCCTTCGAGCTTAAGCTTGTCCAATCCTTTCTGGCTGCGCAGCAAAGCCACGCCTCCGCCGGGAACAATTCCTTCCTCCACTGCGGCCTTAGTGGCGTGCATGGCGTCTTCGACCCGGGCTTTTTTCTCCTTGAGTTCGGTCTCGGTGGCTGCACCGACTTTTATCAGGGCGACCCCGCCCACCATTTTCGCCAGCCGTTCCTGAAGTTTTTCCCGGTCATAATCAGAGGTGGTCTCTTCGATCTGGGTACGGATCTGTTTAATCCGGGCTTTCACCTCTTCACTCTTGCCCTTGCCTTCCACAATGGTGGTGTCCTCCTTATTGACCACCATTTTATTGGCCTGACCCAGCCAGTCCATAGTGACGTTTTCCAGCTTGACCCCGATATCTTCGGTGATCACCTTGCCGCCGGTCAAAACCGCGATGTCTTCCAGCATGGCTTTGCGCCGGTCACCGAAACCGGGGGCTTTGACCGCACAACAGCTGAAAGTCCCTTTCAGTTTGTTGACCACCAATGTGGCCAGGGCTTCGCCCTCCACGTCTTCAGCAATCACCACCAGAGGCTGCCCCCGCTTGGCTACATTTTCCAGCAAAGGCAGCAGCTCGCGCAGGTTGCTGATTTTTTTCTCGTGCAGGAGAATCAGCGGGTTTTCCAGCACACATTCCATCCGGTCGGAATCGGTGATAAAATAGGGGGACAGATAGCCGCGGTCGAACTGCATGCCTTCCACGATTTCCATGGTGGTCTCCAGACCTTTGGCCTCTTCGACGGTGACGACGCCGTCTTTTCCCACTTTATCCATAGCTTCCGCGATGATTTTTCCGATGGACTCATCATTATTGGCGGAAATGGACCCCACTTGGGCGATCATTTCGCCGCTGACATCGCTGCTGAGTGATTTCAGCTCATCCACAACCGTGGCCACAGCGTGATCGATACCCTTTTTGATCAAAGTGGGGTTGGCGCCCGCTGTGACATATTTCAGGCCTTCCGCGAATAACTTCTGAGCGAGCACTGTGGCTGTGGTGGTGCCGTCGCCGGCGACATCCGAAGTCTTGGACGCGACCTCCTTGACCAACTGGGCGCCCATGTTTTCCAGCGGGTCTTTGAGCTCAATTTCCTTTGCGACGGTCACTCCATCCTTGGTGCTGGTCGGGGAACCGAATTTCTTGTCAAGCACAATGTTTTTTCCTCGGGGGCCCAGAGTTTCCTTAACCACATCACTGAGAATATTGACACCTTTAAGCAGAGACTGTCTGGCCTGGGGGCCGACAGTGATTTTTTTTGCCATGATTTTCCTCCTCCTTTCCTTTCATAAGGTTATTTGATAATCGCAAGAATATCATCTTCCCGGAGAATGATGTACTCTTCGTCATCAATGGTGACATCGGTTCCACTGTACTTGCCGATCAGAATCCGGTCGCCTTTTTTCACTTCCGGCGGGACCACTTTGCCTTCATCCGTGGTCCGGCCCTTGCCGACAGCGATAACTTCAGCTTCCTGTGGTTTTTCTTTCGCCGTATCTGGAATAATGATGCCTCCTTTTTTGACTTCCTGTTCTTCCAACCGCTTGACTAACACCCGGTCGTGCATTGGATCGACCTTCATAAAAAGCCTCCTTTTAACTCGAAAAATAGAATAGGATTAGCACTCTCAACTGAAGAGTGCTAATGATAATTTAGTCAAAATTCCAAATTTGTCAAGTAAAATTTTTGAGTTCGTCGCGTTCTTTGTGTTTATCGCGTTTGTTGCGTTTATTGCGTTCTTTTCGTTTATCTGGTCCATCCGGGTCTATCTAACCTGAATGATGAACGAGCCGGGATTGCAGAGATTAAGCTACCTTTGACTTAAGCAGCTTCAACGCTTCCTCACGCGCATAGAGAATGCGGCGGAGATCGATGCCCTTCATTTCGTCGCGCTGAAGGATATCGTCCTGCAAAAACCTGCGGTAAATGAGGTATTCATCCTTGCCGGAAATCATGGAGTCCACTTTCTCGGTATAGAGAAACTGGTCTATGGGCTTATTCTTGCCGTTGGCGTTGCCTTCTGTCAGGTCCACCCGGTGGCCGCCGGATTCCAAAAAACAATGGACCATAGGGAGATAGGGCAAAGAATATTTACTCAGGATGCTGTCCGCTCCAGTGACGATGTCCTCTTCCAAAGCGTAAATTCCGATGGTTTTGCCCACCGGAAGACCCAGCTCTTCCGCCAGAGCCGCGATCACCCCATGTTTGGCGGTGCAGCTTCCTTTGTTTTCCTTAAATAGAATCATCACGTCTTCGCGGTTGGAATTGTAGCCGTAAGGAAGCTCATGCACATACCGGCAAGCGGCATGAAAGCTTTGGATGCCCAATTCCGAAAACTTTTTTGAAACCGGCCCGGCCTCGTCGACCGGTTTGTCAGGCATAACTGAATATTTTTCCATGATTGATTATCCTGATTTATTCCAGGTCATTTTTTTTGAAAATAATTGAGAAGATGAAGCTCCGGCATGGGCAGAACATGCGCCCGCCGGGTCTGGGTTTGTCCTCCTGTTTCGAGGGTGATAACGTATTCTCCGGTCTCAGCCCACTCACCGCGGCGAGGCCGCCGGGCGGTTTCCTCTTCCTCCGTTTCTTCCTGCTCCTTTCGCATATCCCAAATCACCCGGTTGATTCCGCTTTCTCCCGGCCCTTCAAGTTCCCGGACAACTTCCCCGTAGGGGCCGGAAATGGTGATTTTGACATCGCCGGCGGCTTCATTTCCGAGATAATAATTGATCACCAGCCCGACCGGTTCATTTACAGCGGTGAATTGACGATGGCCGTAGATGTTGCCGCGGTAGACATATTCCCACCGGATTTTGTCTTCCACGTTAAACAAATGAACATCCTTGCTCAGCAGGTCTTGGTCCATCTCCTGCAGCGGGATGATATCGGTGACCCAGACACCCCTTCCGTGGGTGCCCACCACCAAGTCGTTTTCCCGGGGATGAATCAGCAGGTCGTGCACGGAGTTGGTGGGCATGTTGTTTTTCATGGGAACCCATTTTTTTCCTCCGTCTATGGTCACGCGCACATCGAAATCCCGGCCGACAAACAGCAAACCGGGATTTTTATGATCTTCAGCGATGACATAGATGATTCCCTCGGGAAGGTCCCCGGAAATATCCGTCCAGGTTTTTCCGAAATCATCGGTGCGGAAAACAAAAGGACGAAAATCATCCCTCTGGAAACCGGTCTTAACCGCATAGGCCCGGCCGGCTTCATGGTGAGACGCAAAAACACGGCTGACATAGAATGCCTCCGGCGCCCCGGCCCGGCTTAAATTCGAAGTCACATCCGTCCACGTGCCGCCGTGATTGCGGGTGACATGGACTTTGCCGTCGTCGGTCCCCGCCCAGATCACTCCGGCCTGGAGGGGTGACTCCGATATGGAGGAAAGCAGGCAGAATTCAATATTTCCTTCCAGTTTTTTCGGATCGTTTCCGGACAAGTCGGGGCTTATTTCCTGCCAGGTGTCTCCCTGATCAAAGGAACGCATCAGGTACTGGGAGCCTATATAAAGAATCCGGGTATTATGCGGAGAAATGGCCATAGGGGTGGTCCAGTGGAAGCGGTATTCCTTGCCTTCTTCGTCCGGGGAGGGGCGGATGGTTGTGCGGGTGCCGCAGAGCTGGTCGGTCCGCACCGCCCACCCGAACTGGGATTCGTTGTACAGCCAGCGGGAATTTTCCGGATCAGGAAGATTGTACATCCCGTCGCCGCCGCCGACCCATTCCATATCATCCCGGGTGATTTCACCGTAAATGCTGTTGGAAGGGAACTTGACCGAGCCGTTGTCCTGAAGACCGCCGTATATATTGTAGGGCTGCTCCATATCCACACCCACAGCATAGAACTGGGCGATAGGCAGGTTTTCATAAAAATCCCAAGTCTCTCCAAAATCATAGGAGACCGCCAGGCCGCCGTCGTTGCCCAGCCGGATGTGGCTGGAATCATCCGGGTCAATCCACAGGGCGTGATGGTCCACATGGATGGCGGGGGCGATATTTTCCGGTCCTTTTTCACCCCAGGTTTTTCCTCCATCGGTGGAGCGCAGCAGGGGCACGGAAGGAAGATACACCACATCGGGGTCATTGGGGTCGACATAGATAACGCCGTACCATTTTCCGCCGGAGAAGCTCACTTCCTCCGGATGGGTCCTCTGCCATGTGAGCCCCCCGTCATTGGAGCGGTACACCTGACGCCCGATCTTCCGTTCTTCCGGTTCCCGGCCACGCCTCCGGTCCCGCTCCGCTTCCTCTTCAGTAGGAGGACGCATGTTTCCGTTCTCCACTGAAGCATACAGAATATCCGTGTTTTGCGGATAAATCGTCACGCCGATGCGGCCGATTTCACCTGAGGGCAAGCCGTTTGTCAGCCGGTCCCAGGTTTGCCCGGCATCGCTGGACTTGTAAATTCCGCTTTCAGGACCGGTTTCATCAAAATTCCAGGGGACCCGCTCTTTGTCGTAGGCGACGGCATAAACAGTGTCCGGATCTTCAGGATCCAGCACCACGTCCACCACCCCGGTTTTTTCGCTTATAAACAGAACTTTTTCCCAGGATTCACCTCCGTCAATGGTTTTATACAAGCCCCGTTCCGGGTTGAAAGAAAAATGATAACCCACCGCCGCCGCATACAACACATCCGGATTTTCCGGGTGGATCTGGATACGGCCGATGTGCCGGGTTTCGGTCAGTCCCATGTGCCGCCAGGTTTGCCCCCCATCGTTTGATTTATACACTCCGTCGCCGAGAAGACTGATCCGGCCTGAAGCAGGCGAGCCGGTCCCCACCCAAAGAATCTCCGGGTTGGAGAGGGATACGGCGGCATCCCCGATCGCAGGGCTTCCCTCATTTTCAAACAGGCACTCGAAGGTGGTGCCGTTGTTGCCGGTTTTCCATAATCCCCCGGTGGCGGTCACGACGAAAAAAGTAAACTCCTCTTCCGGATGGGAAAGAACCCGGAGAATCCGCCCTCCCTGCCGGGCCGGGCCCAGCTCCCGGTACTGAAACGCGGAAAGCAGGCCGGAGTTGAAGGCATCTTCTTCCGAAGATGCCTTCAAAAGCTCAGGCGCCGCCAGAATTAAACACGAAACGATCGCAGCCGCGGTCTGGAATATGGTCCTTCGTTTTTTGTTCATAGTGGGTCTCTCCTCTCATTTTGATAACTTGACCTATACCTTAGAAAATCGCTTCTTGGGTGCCATGGGGGCGGGAGATGGATCGCCGCCACGCGGATGTCCCCAGCGAGGACATCCGCTCCGATTCCGGCTTCGCTCCCCTCTCCTGCGGAGAGGAACCATGCCCGCTCAGCCTTCATACGGGCCGACTGATCCATCATCCCGCCCCCATGGCGACAGTTCAAAAGTGATTCTCATCGTTCTCAGTGTATTATACACATGATGAATGACTTGGAAAATCGTTTCTTGGCGGCATATGGAATTCAGGTGTGGCTGAAGCGACCTTGAAGATTTAGCCTTCGATCCCGTCCCGATCATCATTCAGGCTAGCAACACTCGCACAGCGAGCCGGCTAAAAAGACCGAATAGACTGAGAAGACTTAGATAGACCCAGATGAACCAGATAGACTAAAAGAATGCAACAAACGCAACAAACGCAATAAACGCAATAAACGCAACAAACGCAATAAACGCAACAAACGCAATAAACGCAACAAACGCAATAAAGATCATTGTCATGGCTCACAATGTATTATACACCTAAAGAATTCATAAAAAAATGGCCCGTCACTTCATCATTCGGCTGCGTCAGCAGAAAAATTGACATTTCTC
>JAWODN010000117.1:0-12300 GCA_046483285.1 Candidatus Aminicenantota bacterium
GCCTTGACTTCACAATAACGGTGGTTTAATCTTATCCATTGTCATGGAAGAACAGTTTTTCAGGTCATAAATCATGCTGAAACATAGGTCAGGTTAGGAGGAGTTATGCATCATAATCAATTCAGTAATAGTGGATTTGTCTGCATGTTTGTCATTGTTTTCTTGTGGTTTTCATTTCCGCTCCAAGCTGAAACCGAAGCGGAAGTCAGCCGGGAAAAACAACTGGTTTTGGACTGGCTTTCTCAGCCGGAAGTGGTCGAAAAGTTCGGACGCATATCGGATGCGGTCTGGTCGTATGCGGAGCTGGGAATGCAGGAGTTCCGTTCATCCGGGCTTTTGGCGGACACCCTGGAAGAGGCCGGATTCACAGTGGAGCGGGGCGCGGCCGGAATGCCCACCTGTTTTGTCGCTTCTTACGGCAGCGGAAAACCGGTCATCGGCATTTTAGGGGAATTTGACGCCTTGCCGATGCTCTCCCAGAAGGGGCGGGTTCCGCATCAAGATCCCTTGGTGGAGGGGGCCCCCGGTCACGGATGCGGACATAACACCATGGCCACCGCCGCCGCCGCTGCGGCCATAGCCGTCAAGAAGATGATGGACCAGCACGGACTCAAAGGCACCATCAAGGTTTTCGGCTCTCCGGCCGAAGAGACCGTGGTGTCCCGGCCGTACATGGTCCGGGCTGGATTATTTGACGGGGTGGACGCGGTCATTGATAACCACAGCAGTTCCACCATGGCCACCGGTTACGGCAAGAGCGGAAACGCTCTTTATTCCACCGTGTTTTCATTTAAAGGCAAAACCTCTCACGGCGCCTCTCCATGGAGCGGACGAAGCGCTTTGGACGCGGTGGAGATCATGAACGTGGCGACGAATTACCTCAGGGAGCATCTTTTCTACACCTACCGGATGCATTATGTTGTGCTGGAGGGGGGAGAAGCCCCCAATGTGGTGCCGGATAAAGCCAGCGTCTGGTATTACGTCCGCAACAGCGATGAGAGATTAAACGAGATGTACCAAAGAGTCCTCGACTGTGCCGAAGCCGCCGCTTTGGCCACAGGGACCGAATTGGCGGAGGTCCGGGTCATTTCCGCCATTCATCAGAGAAACGCCAATAAAGGAATGGCGGAGCTGTTGTTCGAGAATATGGAGTTGGTGGGCATGCCGGAATGGACGGAAGAAGAGCATGAATTCGCTAAAAAACTCCAGAAGGAACTGGGAAAGGAAGAACAAGGCATGCCGGAGGAATCCGGCGGCATCCGCAATTACAATGAGCGGCGTTTTGTGGGAGGCGGCTCCTCCGATGTGGGGGAAGTTACCCGGGTGGCTCCCACTGCGACCCTGGCTTTTCCCGGCCAGGTCCCCGGAGTCATCAGCCACCACTGGTCTTCCGTCGCTTCGAATTACGGGAGCACAGCCTGGAAAGGCTTGAATGCCGGCGCCAAGGTCATGGCGGCAACCGCCGTGGATTTATTGACCCGGCCGGAGGAATTAGTAAAGATCCGGGAAGAATTCCAGGCGTTTCAAAAAGAACACCCCTATGAACCCTTTTTGCCGGAGGATTCTCTTCCTCCCTTGGACCTGAACAAGGAATTGATGGAAAAATGGCGGCCGGCCATGGGAAAACATTATGTGCCTGCCGACCGGAAGCCTTATAGAGAGAAGTGACGATCACATTCTGTTCCACGGTGATTTTTGATCTGGACGGGACCCTGCTGAACACCCTGGAAGACCTGGCCGATTCGATGAATGCGGCTCTGGAAGATATGGGTTTTCCCCGGCACTCCCTTGACAAGTACCGTTATTTTGTAGGCGACGGAGTGCCGGCCATGGCCCGGAGAGCCCTTCCGGCTGGAGCCAGGGGAGAAGAGATGGTTGAAATTTGTGTTGAGAAAATGAAAAAGGAATATGTCCGGCGGTGGGACCGGAAAACCCGGCTTTACCCCGGAGTGGCCCGGATGCTGGATGCCCTGGCGGACCTGAATATCCCCATGAATATCTTGTCCAATAAAATAGCGGATTTTACCGGAAAGGTGGTGGACCGGTATCTGGCGGCATGGCCGTTCCGGCATGTGGTCGGCGTGAGTGATGATATTCCCAAAAAGCCGGCCCCGCAGGGAGCCTTGAGTATCGCGGTTGAAAGCGGCATTCCGCCGGAGAAATTTTTGTTTTTAGGAGATTCCGGAACGGATATGCAGACCGCCTGCGCCGCCGGAATGGTTCCGGTGGGGGCGGAATGGGGATTCCGGACCTGTGGAGAACTTTTGGAAAACGGAGCCTGCGAAGTCATCCGCCGCCCCATGGAGTTATTGAAGTACTTTCAGGCGAGGAGAGGAAAAGAATGAAAAAACGATGGCCTGCGGGTCTGATCTGTCTTGCGTTTCTGGCGTCCGTCATTTTGGGAATCGTTCCGGCGGTTCAGCTCGTCAAGGCGGACACCCATAAACCGGTTTTGCACGGGAGGCATTGGGTGGCCATAACCGGGAAACCCCTGGGAGCGGCGGCCGGAGCCGAAATTTTCAAACAAGGGGGGAACGCGGTTGATTCCGCCTGCGCCATGCTGGCGGCGGTCTGTACCATGTATGATGTTCTCAGTTGGGGAGGAGAAACCCAGGCTTTGATTTATCATCCGGAAAAAGGGAGAGTGTACGGCATCAATGCTCTGGGGGTGGCTCCGTCCGGGGCCGATCCGGAATTTTTTTTGGAAAAAGACATGGAGTACCCTCCGGCTTATGGCCCGCTGGCGGCGGTGACCCCCGGTACTCCCGGGGGATTGCTGACCATGCTGGCGGAGTTCGGGACCATGAGTTTGAAAGAGGTTTTGCAGCCGGCTATGGATATGGCGGAAGGTTTTCCCGTCGAAAAAGCACTTTCCGAGAGCATTGAAAGGCAGAAAGACCGGATCAAGGAGTGGCCGTATTCCAAGCAGGTTCTTCTCCCTCATTTAGGGGAAGAGCATGAAGGCCCTCGTACGGGGGAAATCTTTTCCCAGCCTGACCTGCTGGAAACCCTGCGCAAATTAACGGAGAGGGAAGCTGAAGCTTTGAAAGCCGGGAAATCCCGAAAGGAAGCGATTTACGCCGCCTATGACCGTTTTTACCGGGGGGATATTGCAGAGGAATTTGTGAGGGGCTCCCGGGAACAGGGAGGGTTGATCACTTTAAAAGACCTGGATGAATGGCAGGTGCATGTCGAAGATCCGGTCACCACCACCTATAAGGGGATCGAGGTTTATAAATTGACCACTTGGGTGCAGGGCCCGGTGATGCTGCAGATGCTGAATATACTTGAAAATATTGATCTTCAGAAATGGGGATACAACAGCGTGAACTACATTCATACTCTTTATCAGGTTATGAATCTGGCTTTCGCCGACCGGGATTTTTATTACGGTGATCCCTATTTTCCTCCGGAGGAACCGATCAAGGGTCTTTTATCCAAAGAATATGCCCGGGAGAGGCTTAAACAGCTGAACTGGAATGTGAACGATCCCCACGTCAAACCGGGTGATCCCTATCCCTTTGAAGGGAAAGAGAATCCCTTTTCACATGACCTGAAAGACTGGTCCAATGTTGACCATGAAGAAGGCGGCAGACTCAGCGCTCTCCGCCGCCTGGAGCTGGAAGCGGAATTTTTTTCAGGAACCACTTCCATTCAAGCGGCGGATGCCGGGGGATGGGTGGTTTCCGTAACACCCAGCGGAGGATGGATTCCCGTGTGTATCGCCGGACGGACGGGTATCGGAATGAGCCAGAGGATGCAGAGTTTCGTTTTGGATCCGGCGGAAAATCCCTTCAATGTGGTTCAGCCGGGAAAACGGCCGCGGGCGACTTTAACCCCCGGAATGGCGCTTAAGGATGGAAAGCCTTATCTGTCATTCGCCGTGCAGGGGGGGGACACTCAGGACCAAAACCTGCTTCAGTTTTTTCTGAATATGGTTGAATTCGATATGACCGTTCAAGAGGCATGTGAAGCTCCCAATATTGTCAGTTATCAGATGAAAAGTTCTTTCGGGGATCACACCGCCCAGCCGGGCCTGTTGACTTTGAATGAAAAAGTTCCGGCATCCATCCGCCGGATTCTGGAAAACATGGGCTACCGGATTCAAATCCGGGAACGGACATCCGGGCCGATCACGGCTGTTTTTTTCGACTGGGTGCACGGAACCTTGTGGGGAGGCGCCAGCAACTATGGTGATGACTACGGCATTGCCTGGTGACATACTCCTTGACTTCAAAATGAGGTCTGATATATTCTAATCTGACCGGGGCGATGAACAGCCCGGGAGGGCTGCTCATCCTCATTTTTTTATGAAAAGATCTGGCTGAGGTATAGGTCAGAATAAAAACAAAGATGAGACGATAACAGCCATGCCGTCGGAAAGCCGCAGTGCCATGTTTGAATCCTTTGACGGATCAGATCTTTATGAGCAGTGGTGGAAGCCCGAAGGCCGGGGGAAAGCCGGTATTATTTTGGTTCACGGTCTCGGTGAACACAGCGGCCGGTATCATAAAGCCGCGTTGCGCATGGTCGAAAGCGGTTTTTTCGTCTATACCTTCGATTTACGCGGCCATGGAAAATCTGACGGGGTTTTAGCGGCGGTGGATAGCTTTGAGGATTACCTGGACGACATGGAGGTTTTTTTGAAACGCGTCCGGGAGGAAAAGCCGTCTCCGCTCTTTTTGATGGGTCAAAGCATGGGAGGGCTGGTGGCGGCTTTGTATACAGTGACCCGCAAGCCTTCTTTACGCGGACTTATTCTCAGTGCACCGGCTGTCCGGCTTGGCCGGAGTGTCCCGCCTTTTTTACAAAAAGCAACCGGGGTGATCTCCAGAATATTTCCCGGCATGCCCACCATGTCCATTGATCCGGAACTGTTATCCCGGGATAAACAGGTGGTGGAGGATTATCAAAACGACCCTCTGGTTTATCATGGGAAATTTTCTGCGGTGATGGGATTGGAAATGCTTCAGGGCGGGAAGTCGCTGCGGGATCAAATGGATTTGCTGCAGGTTCCGGTCCTCATCTTGCATGGAGAAAAAGACCGCTTGACCAGTCCGGAAGGCAGCCGGGAGCTGTATGACGGAATCGGTTCGAGGGATAAGACCATTAAAATTTATGAGAATATGGAACACGATCTTCTGCATGAACCGGAAAAGCAGCGGGTTTTTGATGATATTCTGGAATGGATGAGCAGCCGTGTCCGCTCCGAATAAGAAGCCTGTGCTTTTCATTTATACAAATTAACAAGGAGGAATTATGAAAAACAGGAAACCAGTATTCAGCGTTATCCTGGCGCTGGCCCTGCTGGCCGGAAGCCTGACCTTCAGCGTTGACGCTTCGGCTCAGCAATTGGACGAAAATATTTTAAAATCGGTGCATTACCGTGAGATCGGGCCCACCCGGCAGGGAGGCCGGTTTGTGGATTATGCCTGGAATGAAAAGGAGCCGAATACATTTTACTTGGCGACGGCTTCCGGACATCTCTGGAAAACAGTGGATAACGGCATTTCTTACAAGCCCTTGTTCACGCATGAAGAGGTTTTTTCCATAGGAAGTGTGGCGGTGACTCCCTCCGACCCCAAAATTGTTTGGGTGGGGAGCGGTGAAGCCAATAATTCCCGCAGTTCCTACTGGGGCAACGGCATGTATAAATCCACCGACGGCGGCGAGACCTGGACCCACATGGGCCTGGATGAGTCCCATCATATCGGCGCCATTGAGATCCATCCTGAAAATCCGGATATTCTTTATGTTGCGGCCTTGGGACACCTGTATTCCGAAAACCCCGAAAGAGGTTTATATAAAACCACAGACGGCGGCAAAACCTGGACTAAATCATTGGATGTGGTGGTCAGGGGCAAACACATCGGAGCCGTGGACTGTGTGATGAGTCCCGGAAATCCTGATGTGCTGTACGCGGCAACTTACGACAAGGAAAGAAAGCCCTATACCTTCAACCTTGGCGGGCCCGGCAGCCGAATTTATAAAACCACGGACGCCGGCGCCACCTGGACCCAGTTAAAGGGAGGGCTTCCCGAAGGAATGCTGGGGCGCATCGGATTGGATGTTTATCTGCGAAATCCTGATATTGTTTATGCCGTTATTGAAAACGCCAATAAACCCGGAATGTCGGATGAGGAGCGTTATCAGGAACTGCAAAATGATTTGTCCAGCAGCGGCATGATCGACGGCGAAGTTTACCGTTCTGACAATGCCGGAGAAACCTGGCGCAAAGTCAGCCCGGATGATCAAAGCATCGGCGGGGCTCCGGGATATTATTACGGAAAAATCATTATCGATCCGAATGACCCGGATGTGGTGCACGTATTGAGCGCCGCCTCCTGGGGGACTTATGACAGCGGGAAAACCTGGGAGCGGCGTCCCTTGACACTCGGGGGAGACGATCATGCCTTATGGATCGATCCCCGGGACTCCAACCACATGTGGCTCGGATATGACCATGGCATGGGTTTCACCTATGACGGAGGCAAGAATTGGCATCACCCCGACAACCTTCCGCTGGCCCAATTTTATGCCGTGGGTTTGGACATGTCTTATCCCTACCGTATCGCCGGAGGCACGCAGGATAACGGCTCCCTCTTGGGGCCCAGCACCAAGCGGGGCGATGAGCCGATTTATTTTGAAGACTGGTCCCGCGTAGGCGGCGGCGACGGCATGTACAATGAGTTCGATTGGAAAACCAACCGCTATCTGTATAATGAATCCCAGTTCGGGGTGATTCAGAGGCTCGACCTTAAAACCGGGGAAAGAAAGGATATCGGGTACCGGCATGAGGATCCGGAGATGCGCTGGAATTGGTGCTCTCCCATTGTGGTCTCCCCTCACAATCCGGATGTCATCTATCACGCCGGCAATAAAGTGGTGCGGTCGCCTTTCCGGGGAGAAACCTGGGAAGTGATCAGTCCCGACCTCTCCACCAACAATCCTGAATTTCTGACCACCGGGAAGGGCGGCGACGGCAATATCCAGTATTGCACCATCACCGCTTTTGACGAATCCCCTCTGGTGGAAGGTTTATTCTGGGCGGGAACGGATGACGGAAATGTTTGGGTTTCCAAGGACGGCGGTGAAAACTGGACCCAACTGAATGAAAAGGTCACCGGCAATCCCGGATACTGGGTCAGCCGCATCACCCCCTCGAACCACCGTGCGGGAACCGCTTACCTTTCTTATACCGGTTACCGGCGTGATGATTTCCGTGCTTTTCTTTATAAAACCGATGACTATGGACAGACCTGGACGTCACTGGCCGCCGGCCTGCCCGACGAACCGGTCAACGTGATTCGGGAAGCTCCGGATAATCCGAATGTTCTTTTTGTGGGAACGGAATTCGCCGTTTATGTGTCTATCGACAGGGGGAAAACCTGGAGCCGGATGAAAGGGGATATGCCCACTCAGCCCGTGCACGACATAAAAATACATCCCCGGGAGAAAGAACTGCTGGTGGCCACCCATGGCCGGGGTTTCTTTGTTACGGATATTTCCTGGATCGAAAAGTTGGGTTCGGACGTTTTAGATAAAAATGTCTTTCTTTTTCCCATTCGGCCCCAAGTGAAATGGGTGGAAAAGATTTCTCCCGCATACAGTTCCGCTAATTTTGAAGGGGAAAGCAAACCCTTGGGTATCGCTATCAATTACTACTTGTCTCAAGAGGCATCCGGGCAGGTTGTCATAAAAATCTTCCAGGGCGAAGAAATGATCAACCAGTTGGAAGGCACCGGGAAAGCCGGAATGAATCAGGTGGTCTGGGACATGACCCGGAAGAAGGAGCGGTCCGAGGCGGATAAAAAACGAATAAAAGAACTGATAGAACGCTACGCCGCCTTTGGCCACAGGCCCGGTATGGACCCGGATTATGAAAATATTCCTGTTAATTTTGGAGATTACCGGGTGGTTTTGGAAGCCGCCGGAAAACGTTTGACAGGAACCGCGACTGTTCAGCAGGACCATTGGTTTGACCGTTCCTATTAATCCGGAAGGCCTGACCTGTTGGAAACGGTGAACGGCCGCGGCATCTGACAGGTGCGGCGGGTGTTCTCACTCAGAAGACTGAAATTTTAAGGCTGTTACAGCCACACCTGACCAATAGAGGCGGCACGGCTGAAAGACCGGGCCCTATCCTCCGGGGATGCGGACGAGGGAAGAAGCCGTGCCGGCACCCTTCCCCCGGTTTCATTCCGGGAGGGGGAGACATGTGAGAACGGCTGTTCTTTTTTTGGGGGAGTGTGGTGCAGGCGCCGGTTGCGTCTTATTCCGTGATTTGTTCTTTTGCCGGTGCGGTGTTTTGAATGGTGACCCGGTCCAGCCAGATTGAAGCTGCGCCGGGAGAATAAACACGGAGACTTAAAGCCGCTTTCCGGGGCACTTGGAAAGGAAGGTCGAAGGCAAAGTATTCTCCGGTGCGGGTGAATTCACCCGCTGAAAGATTTCTGCTGGCCAAAAGTTTTTTTCGCTTCCTGTCGACGACATCCATTTTGAGAACAAACGGGCTTTCCGGGGTCGGATCTTCGATTTTAACAATAAAGCGGGCTGAATACCCGCCTCCGTCAAACTCTTTCAGGGGGAGTTGCGCCAATGCTCCGTCATGTTTTTTTTCGATAAAAAGAGCGGTTTTGTGAAAGGCTTGCTCATCAAAGCGGGGCATCCCCGGGCTTCCAAAAAATGTCTCGCCTTCATAAGAAATGACATCTTCCGGTAATGCTTCGGGAGCCGGATCGAGTGCATAGAGTTCGGCATAAGTCTGCCACAGAGGATAGCGGGCCATGAGCTCGGCATCACGCATGGCTTCCGGGAAGTCTCGAAAATATTCCGTTTTCTCTATGGCATGAGCATGAATGGTGGGAAAGACATGGGTGATTCCGAATCTTTGAATGAAGTCATCATAGGGATTGATATACCCGGCCCGGTAGGGATGAGCTTCAAACGTGTTTTCCAGAGAAATGAGCGGCGTGATCAGACCGGCCAGAACCATGTGCTCATAGGTTCGCCCCAGGTCGCGGGAGATGGTTTGGATGCGGTAGAAGGGGCGGGCGGCCCACTGGAAGTACGGCTTGAGATTGAACCATCCCGATGCCAGGATAAGAACAGCGGCTATGGACACCACTGCCGGGCGGGGCAGTGAAAACGTCAACCTCCGCGGCCATTTTTTCAAGCCGATGACAATCATACCGCAAATGATTCCATCCAGAATCAACAGCTTGAGTGTGGCGTTATGCAAGGAGGCCGGAGTCAGGGGGCGGCTCAAATAAATCATCACATTGCTTATGGGAAAAAGCAACCATCCGTATAAAAACAGAATGAAGGGCCATGCGGGAAAAGCGGGCTTGGAAATCTTGCGGGCATGGATAATCGTGCTCAGCATGCCGAAGGCTAAGAACACAACCGGAACCATCAAGGCAACGGTGTGCCGGGCGGCGTGATAAAAGATCATGGAACAATAAAGCAGGTTTGAAATCAGCCATATTCCGGAGGTCCATTCGATAAAGGCTATTTTTTTGGGGGAAGTGAATGCCCGGTAAATAAGAATAATGATAAAGAGGCTGGCGAGGGAGAAGAGGACAGGGGCTTCATTCAGGTAATAAAGAGGGCGGCCCCAGAAATTTTTGATGATTTCATTGAAACTGTTAGGAGTGAGCCAGGTGATGTTTTCACCGCCGTAGGCCTGGAATATTTCCCGGTGAGGGAAATAAAAGGCCGCCAGCCATGCCGCTCCCGATGCGGCGAAACCGGTTATAAAATATCCCAATGAAAAAAGCGCACGCTTCATTCCCGGAGAGAAATGAAAAAAGAGAGTGAATCCTAATCCTAAAAATAATGCCGGGAGGATCTGAACAAAAGTGGCTTTTACGGTAAAGGAGAGGAAAGCTGAGATCCCTGATAATATCAGCCAGTGATTTTTTTGTTGTGATAAGGCCTTTTGCGCGAAATAGACGGCCAGCAAAGCAAAAAACAACATCGGCATGACCCGGACCGCTATCCGGCTGAACATGGTGAGCTGGTAGTTGATTCCCAGCAAGAATACGGCCGTCACAGCCGCCGCTGTTCCTTTCTTTTGAAAAATCAAGAAGGTTGTTATCAAAATAAGGATGCTGAAGATTACGGGAATCAGATTCATCTGGGCGATACCTGTTCCGAAGACCCGGAAGCTCAGATACGTCAAATAATGGGGAAGGGGACTGATATGCATGATATTCCACATGTCCATCTCCCATTCCCCGAAAACCACTTTGTTGCGGGCGTTGAAGACATAGCCGCCGGGATCGCTCATATAACCCATGCTGCGGCTGAGGTCATGAGGAGGATCCGCTCCCAGATGGACAATCCGCATGGAAGACAAAAGGACGAGGAGGGTGAATATAATCCAGATTCGTTTACTTCTCTTGAAAGAGAAGGCTGTTGGAAATGTGTTTTCTGGTGCCATTTTTTTAATTATACACATGATGAATTCATTTTGGTACTTTTGCTCAGCTTTTGCTCAGCCTGGCTGATTTAAGATCAAGAAAATAAAACAATTGTGAAAATCTCTTCAGGGGCGGGAAATGCTTAAAAGTGATTTTTTAATATAAAAATCGGTTTTAAGACATTCCTGTGCTTTTTTCTTATCGGGTTAAGGGGGGATACCCATATGGATTTCCTTCCTGATTCCTAACCTGAATGATGAACGGGCCGGGATTGCCTCAGATGCGAGGCGCAGGGCATGACGCTGTGGTCCTTCACCGCGAATGCCCTGCAACAAAGTTTTATTGCGAGGCCTGCGGAGCAGGCCGTGGCAACCTTAGACGGATAGATTATAAAGAACCGGAGGCGTCTAAGATCCTCACGTCGCTTCGCTCCTCAGGACCCCGCCCGAAGGGTACGGTGTCATCGCCATTTTTTTATGAATAAGCCAGGCTAAGTAATAGATCAGGCCAATAATAATACGTGACTTAATTTAGACTTGAAGTGATAATGCTTATTATGCTTATAATAAACTCATTATATTTTATTGACTTCTTCTTCAAAAATCATGCTCAAAGATATATGTAACTACCTGATACTGATATCAAAAGGGTTTGTCATGGGGGCTGCCAATGTGATACCGGGCGTGTCTGGAGGTACCATTGCTCTGATCACAGGTGTTTTTGAAAAACTGATCCACTCAGTTAAATCGATTGATCATAAAGCAATTTCATTTCTTTTAAAGGGAAGGTTTAGATCATTTTCCTCGCATATTAACCTTCCTTTCCTGCTGGCGGTTTTTTCCGGTGCCGTGATCAGTATTTTTACCCTGGCCAGGCTTCTTGCCTATCTTTTTGATAATTTCCCCGTGTTTATCTGGGCCTACTTTTTCGGGTTGATACTTGCATCGGTATGGTTTGTCGGAAAAATCGTCAACCGATGGAAATTGTCAATTTTCGCCGCTTTTGCAGGCGGCACCCTGCTTGCTGCTTGGATATCCTCCATGCGTCCGGCAGAAGGGAGCGAAAACCTCTTTTATCTGATACTTTGCGGGATGGTGGCTGTTTGCAGCATGATACTCCCGGGACTGTCGGGATCTTTTATTCTGGTTCTTATGGGAAATTATGAACTTATTGCAATAGAGGCAGTTAACGAATTGAGAATGGATATACTGATTCCTGTTGCCATAGGGATAGTTGCCGGACTTGTGGCTTTTTCACATTTTCTATCCTGGATATTCAGAAAATTCAGAGATCTTACATTGGCATCCCTGACCGGCTTTATAGCGGGCTCCCTTTTCATTTTATGGCCGTGGAAAGATCCGGTTTACAAGATTGATGAGTTGGGTAACCTCATAAGGAGGCCGGATGGCTCTCCTGTTATTCAGAGTTATCAAAGGTTTGTTCCTGAATCGCTTAACACTGAAGTGATAATAGCTATTTTGCTTATGATCACAGGTTATCTCACTCTCTGGTTTATAGAATGGATAGCCGCAAAATATCCTATGAGAAGTGTGAATTCATAGCATTAATTCCATTAATTCCTTAATTCTCCTTAATTCAGCCTGGCTGATTTAAGACCAAGAAAATAAAATAGTTGTGAAAATCTCTTCAGGGGCAGGGGATGCTTAAAAGTAATTTTTTAATATGGTTCATCACGGAAATGGATACCTGGGATTGAAAAAAGAAGGGACATCGCGTAAGTTCCTCTTGAGAATTTAAATTTAAAAAAGGAGGAACAGCGATGTCCCAAGCAATATTGTATCATGTTTTGGGTCTTAATGGATTTCATCAGTTGAGAGCCCGGAGGAAAGGCCGTTCTATTTTCTTGGAGGTGATT
>JAWODN010000043.1:0-20518 GCA_046483285.1 Candidatus Aminicenantota bacterium
ACTCGGTGATGCCCCACACCCAGGTTGCTGCACATCCACTGGATCAGGCGGTTCAGGTCCCCCCGGCAGGACAAGTGCGGGAGGAAAACCGAATATTTTTCTTTCATTTCATCCCAGTCCACACCGTGCATATTGGGATCATAAAAGTAGTCGCGGTTGATGCGCCAGGCTTCACGGAATATCTGCCGCCACTCCGCAGGCGGGTCGATGCGGACTTCAATGGAATCGATATCCAGCCGTCCATCGCCGGGCTTAAAAGACTTCCCCGCATCCACGATCCCCCAGCCGTTCCGGAAGGCATACAACAGTTTTTTATGGTCCGCTGAGATCTCATAATCATGGACACCGCTTGTCAGGATTTCATCCTTTCTTTTTTCCAAATCAAACATATGGAGCTTGGTGTCCGGAGAAAAGGGTCCTTCACCCAGAAAAGGGGCTTCCAGATAATAAATCCGGCCCTCGCCGCCGGTCCGGAGACGGGAATAATTCCCTTTGGGAACCGGCAGAGAAACAATGCGTTCATTGAGTCCTTCGAAATCAATGGTGATGTTTTTCTTATCATCGGGTGTCTCTTTATCTTCCTTTTTTTCTTCTTCACCGCTTTTGATTTCCTCTTCATCGCTCTCTTTAGCCAGAGGGGAGGGAACTCCTTTCTGCAGGACAGCCAGATAGACGGCAAAGGAAGCTTCCATATCCACATTGGACATGGCAAACCAGTGCTTGACCGGCCCGGCGTCGGTGGACGAGAAAAAATACAGATATTTTCCGCTGGGATCGAACACCGGTTCCATGACTTCACTGAGCCCGTCGGTCACAGGATAAGATTTGTCTTCTTCCAGGGAATAAAGATAAACTTTTTGGAAATAGGCCTGTGTGTTCAAGGTGTAGGCGATCCACCTGGAATCAGGCGCCCACACCCCCCGGATGGTTTTATATATCCCGTAAAGATATTCCTGGCCTATTTTGGTGATGCTGCCGGTGGACAAATCGATCCAGTACAGGCTCCAGGAATTATCCGTATAAGTGAGTTTTTCACTGTCCGGCGACCAAACCAGCCGCTCATAAAATCCTGCGCCTTCCAGGGGATACTTCCGTACATCTTCGGTTTCCCGGTTGAGAACACACAATTCATATTCTCCGGATTCATCGGAAAAATATGCAATCTTCCGGCCGTCCGGCGACCAGGCCGGACCCCGTTCATGGGAGCCGGGCGCCTTGGTGAGATTGCGGAAATCCCCTTTTTCAGCGGGAAGCGTCACCACCTCGCCCCTGAATTCGAACACACCCCGGGCGCCGGAAGGAGACAGAGCGCCGTGGCGGACATAGCGGTTTCCCTTGATATACCTCTGACGAAGTTCCAGAAGATCAGCGGAGACGCCGATGGTCAACCGCCGGCTCCCTCCAACCTCCGGATCAAAAAGATGGAGAGAACCCCCTTGTTCATAAATGATATGTCCTCCGCCGGCGGATGCGTTTTGAATGGGGAAGTTTTGATGATCCGTCAGCTGACGGACCTCCCGGGCAACCGTATGGTAAGAAAACAAGTTGAATTCCCCGTTCCGGTCGGAGCGGAAGTATATTGTGTCCCCCATCCACATGGGGTCTGTGTCGTTGCAGCGGCCCTCAGGCTGAGGGATTTTCTCAATGCTGTGGTCGTTGAAACGAAAAATCCAAATCCGGGAAAAGGTGCCGCCCCGGTAGTTTTTCCACTGGTTGAACGATTCCCCGAAAGGAGTATAAGCCATCCGGCTGCCGTCCGGCGAATGCACCGCCTTATCCGCATAAGGAATCTCCAGCGGCCGGGGCATGCCCCTGTCAAGAGGAACCGTGTAGAGTTTATTCCGGTTTCGGTTGGCCGCAAACCGGGATGAATTGAACAGAACCGCTTTCCCGTCCGGCGTGAAGCCCCGGACAAAATCCGGGCTGGGGTGCCAGGTCAGCCTTTTGGGAACGCCTCCCTCCGCCGGAATGACATACACATCCGTATTGCCGTCGTATTGCCCGCTGAAAGCAATCCAGCGTCCGTCCGGGGAAAAAACCGGTGAAGACTCCTGACCCTTGTGGGTGGTGAGGCGTTTGACATTTTTTCCTTCAAGGTCTGCGGTCCACAGGTCATTTCCATACACAAAAGCGATGGATTGGGAACTCACCGCCGGCTGATGAAGCATCCGGGTGTCCTGCTTGTCGATACCCCCGCCGGGGTGAAGCACGGCCGGCAGAAAAAAAACAGCAATAAGGATAAAATGGCTGACTTTATTCATGGCTTGTCCTCCTTTTATTGTTCCATCATAAAGACACCTGGCTGCTTAATTTGAAAACAGATGCCTGATTTATTCAGCTTATTCCATTTATTCGGTTGATTCAAGCGAAAATATCACCATAAACTCGGTGCCGCGGCCCGGACGGCTGGAGACACGGATTTCCGCTCCATGGCAATCCGCAATCCATTTGACAATAGACAGCCCCAATCCGGAACCGCCGGTTTCCTTGGACCGGGAGGGATCTCCGACAAAAAAACGGTCGAAAATTTTAGGGAGGTCCTTTTCCTGAATCCCGATACCGGTGTCTTTGACTTTCAGGACGGCCCGGCCGTCTTGTTTTTTCAGCTCCACCGTCACCCGGCCGCCCTCAGGGGTGTAGCGGACGGCGTTGTCAAATATATTAGCGGCCATTCTTTCCAAAAGGTCCCGGTTTCCCTTGATCCGGGCCGGCTCGATTTCGTCCGCTTCAAGCGTCAGGCTTTTTTTATGGACGGTCCGGATACGGCTTTCGATCACATCCGCGATCACTTCTTCCAGGTCCACGGTTTTATTGACCTTGGACGGCCCAATGCCTTCCACGCTGGAAAGAAAAAGAAGATCATTGATTATCTTTTCCATCCGCTGTGATTCCTCCAGCACGCTGTTCAGTGTGTTCACATATTCTTCCCGGGTTCTCTTTTTGCGAAGGAGCACCTCCACCTCTCCCCGGATAATAGTCAGGGGTGTTCGCAGCTCATGGGAAACATCACCGGAAAACTGCCGGATTTTATTGACGGAAACCTCCAGCCTTTTAATCATATCGTTGAAGGTGTCAATGAGCTCTCCGATCTCATCCCCCCGCTGTTTGGCGTCAATGCGCAGCGTCAAGTCGTCAGCGGTTATTTTCCGGGCGGTCTTGACCACCTTTTTCACCGGGTGAAGGGCCCGGTTGATGATCACCCCGCCGCCTGCGGAGGCCAGAACCAACAGCAGCGTTCCGGATAGAATCATGGCCACCAGAAGCTGGTTCAATTCCTTCTGCACCTCTCTCATAAAGACCCCCACCTGGAGAATATTGGGGCCACGAACAGGAAGCAGAACAAACCGGATGGGATACGGGCTGAATTCTTCCACCTTCATGGTGGTGAACACCCGTTTATCAATGCCTGACCGGTCGGCTTTGCAGTACAGCCTGGTATCCGCCAAAAGAGCGCCTTCCGGGATGCGATCCGAACGGACAGTCGATTCAATCCGGGTGTCTCTGCTTTCGCTGAGCTGAACCAGCTGTATCAACGGCTGGTGGGCGGAAAAACGCTCTTCAGAGCTGAATATGGCTTCTTTCCAATCCACACCCCTGCGTTTCCGCCATTTTTCATAGGTTTCATCCGCGATTTCAATGATAATCCGGTCCACTTCATCCACCCGCCGGTCTTTGTAACCCTGAAAAAGAAATATTCCTGCCAGAGAAATGGTGATTCCCAGAAAAAGAATATACCATAAGATCAGCTTAAAGCTCAGGCTTTGGAACCGTTTTTGTTTCAATGCTCAGGTTTCCTCAATAGTGAATCCGATGCCCCGGACGGTTTTAATCAATCTGGTGTCGAAATTCTTATCAATTTTTTCGCGCAGGCGGTTGAGATAGACATTGACGATATTGCTGGTGCCCGCGTAGTTCCGGTCCCAGACATGATCGATGATTTGGGTCTGGGTCACAATACGGCCTTTATTGCGCAACAAATACTCCAGCAGGGCGTATTCCTTGCCGGTTAAGGTGATGGTGCGCCCTCCCCGCTTGACCTCCCGCCGGACGGGATCCATTTTGAGGTCGCCGGCGGCGAGGACTCCGGTCTTGTATTCCTGGTTTCTGCGCATCAAAGCCCGGAGGCGGGCCAGCAGTTCCTCAAAAGAAAACGGTTTGGTGAGGTAATCGTCTGCTCCTTCGGAAAGCCCGGAGACTTTGTCTTCCAAGGAGTCTTTCGCGGTCAGCATGAGGATGGGCGTCAACACGGATTTCCGACGCAGTTCCCGGCAGACGTCAAAGCCGTCTTTTCCCGGCAGCATGATATCCAAAATGATGACGTCATAAGAGTTGACCGATGCCAGGTGAACGGCTTCCTTGCCGTTCCGGCACAGATCCACGGCATACTGCTCCTCCCGCAGCCCTCTTTCAAGAAACCCCCCTACTTTTTTGTCGTCTTCGACCACCAGGATTTTCATGCTCATATTATAAACAGCCTTCGCCGAAATATAAATTCTTCCGGGATCGCACCGGCTAGAACCACCTTCCGCGGATCTCTCCAAAACGCGGATTGACCACGTTGCTGAATACGGACCCGAAGGTGTACCGCAGGCCGACCCTGATGGAGTAGTCGTAATTGGTGGCCAGTTCTTTCCTCTGCAGCAGCACTTCGTCCAGAGAAGCTCCGGCCTTAGGCAGCGCCAACTGGTCCCGGATCAAATCATACCGCCCCCGGATATCCAGGGAAAGTCCCTTGAAAATCCGTATATCGATGTTACCCCGCAGCTCCAGCCGGAATTTGCTGAAGTCATTAAAATAATGTGATCCTTCCAGTGATGTGGAAACGCTTCCCCAAGGTTCCCTCGATTCCAGCGTGACCGTCAACGATTCCCTGAACAAGGTTTCCTTCTTTTTATCGAAAATGGTTTCTTCAATGTAATGGACACGATTCCATCCAATCCGGTAGAGGACCCGCAGCTGCCTGCGGGTGGATTCGCTGTAAGGAAAAAAATTATATTCCACCGCCGGAGCCAAAGTGAAATGAGAGTTGATATTCCCATAAGTCGAGGACTCCGCTTCCACCCAGCCTCCCGCCGACCAATGATCATTCAAGCTCTTGGCCACCATTCCGGTGAAATCTTTTTCATCCTGCTGAGAAATTATGGTCTCTTCTTCATATTCATAGGAATCATGATCGAAATCCCCCGAGATCCCCAACCTGATTTTGATGTCCGGCGTGACCTTGTTGGCGGAGACATTCAAGTCGATGGATCGGGACTTTTGGGAGGATTCCCCCCGGAAACGACCGTTGGCGCTGATGCTGAACACCCAAAATTTCCATGGGTCCTCTACGGCTGTGGGCTCCAGCTTCCGCTGAAACACAATGTTCATAAACTGGCACAGCGGAGTTTCCACCAGATAAGGAAAAAGCCCCCGCTGCAGCACCTCCAGCTGCCCCCTCCGGACATCATCGCGGGTGGCCGTCGGCCGGGTGACATGCACCAGGGTGAAATCCATGTCTTCGTATTTATCCCTTCCGATGAAAGCGAAGGTGTATTCCCGGCCTCCGCTTCCGGTTTGCTGATCCGTCATTAAAACATGGACATCGGCGTCCGTCCGGTCGCGCACGAAATTGATATAACTCATATTTCCCCGGAAATAATCGCGGTCGCAGCGGTCACAGTCTATAAAAACTTTGGGGGCGAACTCACGGAGTTCGTCCAAATTTTGGTTTTCCGCAAGGAAATACCCCGGCAAGGCCAATAAGATGATAAGCGTACCGGTTAAAATCCCACATTGTCTTTTGTATCGAGTCATGGATTTCTCCTTTCCCAAGTCTCTGGCTCTCTCAATTTCTTCAGCCTGACCTATATCTTCACCTTAGAAAATCGTTTCTTTAAGGCAATGGATAAAGGCCGAATCTCACCCCACCGGCTTTGCCGCCAGGGATTCGCGGTGAAAAACCACAGCTTCATGACCGGTGTCTTTCATCCGGAGCTGTTTCGACACCCTTGAATAACCCATGTCCATTCGGGTATATTATAGGAAACCAAGATTAAATTAAGGTGAAAACAAGATTAAAAAAAATTTATGTTTTATGCCAAACGGAACGCAATGAAAAATTTATTATGATTTATTGTGGCTTTCCACCCGCTTTATGTTATACTAAGTATTTGCGTGAAAGAATTTCCGCAAACAACTCTCGGTTTCTTCGGAGGCCCGCTTTCAACCAAGTGTTGCCTTCCCGGATGAAACACTGAGTATTTTGAAAAAGGAGTAATGCACAATGCCCACTGGTACTGTCAAATGGTTCAACAACAACAAAGGCTACGGCTTCATCCAACAAGAAGACGGCCCGGATATATTCGTCCATCATTCGGCGATACTCGCCGAGGGCTTCAAGTCTCTTAATGAAGGCGATACAGTTACTTTTGAAATTGAAGAAAGCGAAAAAGGACCTTCCGCAAAAAACGTCCAAGTCATTTAACCAAAAAACCCGAACCATACTTTAGAAATTAGCCTTCCCATGCCATGGGGGAGGGAGTGAATCCATAATCCCTCCTCCATGGGTTGATTCCTTTCATTTTTTTCAGATGATGAGGTTTGTCCGGTATAAAAACCCCCATAAACTATTGTATCATTAAAAACCGAAGACATTGAAACCAATGATGTTAAGGCCGGAATAACTTCTTTTTTCCGGCCCCCTTTTACAAAAGCTCCTCAATATGTAAGAATACAAAAAATAAAATGAACAAAAAAAATAAAATCACCGCTTATATTTTCGACATGGATGGTGTCATCACCGCAACGGCGGGAGTGCACGCACAGGCATGGAAAGAGATGTTTGATGAGTTTTTAAAAAATCACGCTGCTGAAGAAAAAACATTCAAACCGTTTGACAAGCGCTCCGATTACCTGAAATACGTGGACGGCAAGCCTCGATATGACGGAGTCAAAAGCTTTCTGGAATCCCGGGGGATTGATCTGCCCTACGGGTCTCCCGGCGACCCTCCCGGGAAGCTCACCATCTGCGGGCTGGGAAACCGGAAGAACCAGATGTTTCACCACGTGATCAGAAAAAACGGAGTGGACGTGTTTCCTGAAAACATAACCTTTATCCGGGGTCTCAGGAAAAGCAATATCCCCGCCGCGGTTATTTCCGCCAGCAAAAACTGCCTGGAGGTCCTTCAGGCCGCTGGAGTGGAAGATTTATTTGATGCCCGCGTCGACGGCGTCACCTCAGAGGAACTCGGCTTGAAAGGCAAACCTCATCCGGATATTTTCCTGGAAGCGGCCCGCCGGCTCGGTAAAACCCCTGCCGAATGCGCCGTGGTGGAAGATTCCCAGGCCGGAGTGGAGGCCGGGAGAAAGGGAAATTTCGGCTGGGTTATCGGAGTGAATACCGGAGATCAGTTCCACGAACTGAAAAAAAGCGGTGCTGACATCGTGGTGCAAAAGCTGACGGAAATCAATCCCCAGGGGAGCCGGGACTCTGAGGAGCGGCCCATCAGCACGCTTCCCTCCGCACTGGAAAAATTTTCTCAAATTGAAACACAGATGGAGGGGAAACGGCCGGTTTTTTACCTGGACTATGACGGGACCTTGACCCCCATCGTCCAGCGGCCGGAACTGGCTGTGCTGTCGCCCGGGATGAAGGACACACTGCAGAGACTGGCGGAACTCACCCCCACCGCTGTGGTCAGCGGCCGCGACCTTCACAATGTTAAAAAACTGGTCGGAATCGACGAGCTCACCTACGCCGGAAGTCACGGTTTCGATATCCTGGGACCGGATATTTCTTATCAGCACGGAAAAGATTTTAAGCCTGATTTAGATCAGGCCGAACAAGATCTCCAAGAAGATATCGAAGCCGTTCCCGGATCTTTTATCGAACGGAAGGAATTTTCCATCGCTATTCATTTCCGCGAAAGCGATGATTCCGACATCCCCCGGGTCAAGCGGGCGGTGGAGAAAATCTCAGCCAAACATGACCGTCTCCGCATGTCATCAGGGAAAAAGATTTTCGAGCTTCAGCCTGACATCGACTGGAATAAAGGCCGGGCCCTGCTATGGCTCCGTAAAAAAATGAATCTGGACACACCGGACACCTTGGTGTTTTATATCGGTGACGACACCACCGATGAAGACGCTTTCCGGGTTCTGCAGGAGGAAGGGATCCCCATAGTGGTGGGAGAAAATTCCCGCTCCAGCCTGGCGCACTACAGACTCATAGACACCGGACAGGTTCAACATTTTTTTCACAAAGTTCTCACTGTATTGGAAAGGGGTTGAACATGTGCATGAATATTTGGGTTTTCAGTTACGACGGATTTGATCCCGGAGAAGAAAAGCTTCGCGAAGCTCTCTGCGCCACAGGCAATGGCTATTTCGTCACCCGCGGAGCCGCTCCGGAATCATCCGCCGGCGAAATCCATTACCCCGGAACCTATCTCGCCGGCGGCTACAACCGTTTGAAAACCAAAATAAAAGGCCAGGTGATCGAAAACGAAGACCTGGTCAACATGCCCAACTGGCTGACGCTGACCTTCCGCATAAACGGAGGGAAATGGTTCTCTTTGTCGGAAGCGGATATTCTGTCCTATCGCCAGGACCTGGATATGCGCAAAGGAATTCTTCAGCGCAGCATCCGGTTCCAGGATGAAAAAGGACAGCGAACCCGCTTAAAGGAACACCGGTTTGTTCACATGGCAAACCATCATCTCGCCGGTCTGCACACGGCTTTGACATCCGAAAACTGGTCCGGGACCCTGGAAATCCGCTCCGCCCTGGACGGGCGGGTCATCAACGACGGCGTGAAACGCTACCGGGACCTCAACAGCAAGCACCTGGACCCCGTCCGGACCGAATCCAAAAATGACATCATACACCTCAAGGTCCAGACCAACCAATCCCTTATCCAAATTTCCCAATCCGCCCGGACCCGGGTTCAGCGGAACGGAGAGACGGTTTCCCCGGACCGGACGGTGGAAGACGAACCGGGATATATCGCCCATCATCTCAAACTGGACGTTTCCGAACGGGACACCATCGAAATCGAGAAAATCATTTCTTTATACACCTCCCGCGACCGGGCCATTTCCGAGCCGTCCCTGGAATCCATGAATGAAATAAAAAGAGCCTCTGATTTTGAAAACCTTCTGCTCACCCACATTGCCGCCTGGGAGGAACTGTGGGACCATTACGCCATAGACATCGACCTCTCTCCCAATCTGCGCGAAAGCCGCCAGGAACAGATTCTTCATCTGTACACCTTCCACCTGCTTCAGACCTGTTCCCTGCACACCCGCGACATGGACGTGGGTGTCCCGGCCAGAGGATGGCACGGTGAAGCCTACCGCGGTCATATTTTTTGGGATGAACTGTTCATATTCCCCATTCTCACCTTAAGAACCCCGGAAATAACCCGCTCCCTTTTGATGTACAGGTACCGCCGGCTGAACGAAGCCCGGAGAATGGCGAAGAAGGCCGGATACCGCGGGGCCATGTATCCCTGGCAGAGCGGATCCGACGGCCGGGAGGAAAGTCAGGTTCTCCACCTCAACCCGAAGTCGGGAAACTGGATTCCGGACAACTCCAACCTGCAGCGCCACGTCAACGCCGCCATCATCTACAATCTATGGCACTATTACCAGGTCAACAACGACTTGGAGTTTTTAACCTTTTACGCTTCTGAGGTGATTCTGGAAGTCGCCCGGTTTTTCGCCAGTCTCACTGAGTACAATAAAGATCTGGACCGCTATGAGATCAAAGGCGTCATGGGTCCGGACGAATACCACGACGGCTATCCCTGGTCTGACCAGCCGGGGCTGGACAACAACGCCTACACCAACGTCATGGCGGTCTGGGTGATCAACCGGGCCCTGGAAGTGCTGAGCATCCTGGACTGTGACCGGCGGCGCGACCTGTGCCGGAGGATGGACCTGTGCCGGGATGAAATCCTCGAATGGAAAAGAATCCGGAGTAAAATGCGGGTGGTTTTCCTCGATGACAATATCATCGCCCCGTTTGAAGGCTACGATAAATTAGAGGAGTTCGACTGGGAAGGCTATCAGGAAAAGTACGGCGATATCCAGCGGCTTGACCGGATTCTGGAAGCGGAAGAAGACACCCCCAACCGCTATAAAGCCTCCAAGCAGGCCGATGTGCTGATGCTTTTTTATCTTTTCTCCGCCGAGGAGCTGACCAGCCTGTTTAAAAAATTAGGATACGATTTCAGCCCGGATATGATACCGAAAAACATCGAATATTACATGCGGCGCACCTCACACGGCTCCACCCTGAGCCGGGTGGTCCATTCCTGGGTCATGGCCCGCTCCGACAGAGCGAAGTCATGGGACCTGTTCAACGAAGCCCTGAAAAGCGATGTGGCCGACATTCAGGGCGGCACCACCCCCGAAGGCATCCATCTGGGCGCCATGGCCGGCACCATAGACCTGATCCAGCGCTGCTACACCGGAATCTGGATACGCAACGACATTCTTTGGATAAATCCGGACCTGCCGAAAAAACTCATGCGGTTGAAAATGAAAATCTACTTCCTGGGTCATTCGCTGAGGCTGGAAATCACACAAAAAAAGATGACAATTCAGTCCCTCAAATCCCCCTCCCCGCCCATAAAAATCGGGATCAATCAGCATATCATCGAGCTGGCCACCGAAGAAAAGAAAGAAATCGAGCTTCCCTTTGTGTGATTTCACCGCTTCACCCGCATAAAACACCCTTTGTTTTCCATAAATCCCTCAATTTTTTTTCTCTCCACCCGACTCAATATATAGAGTAGGTTAAGTCCCGTCGCACTAGATGGAGGTGGTTTATCAGCTTAAGTTATTAATATTTAAAGACTTACGGGAACTTTTTATTGACAAGGCGTGGTTATTCAACTAATTTTTAGAAGCGGCCTTGGATGAAAAAAAGAAGGGGAACATTTTTTGTCGCAAGCCTTATCCTGCCAACGCAAGTTCTCTCTTTTTTACCTTTCCTGACGGCCGTACAAGAGGAGGTATTCATGAAAAAAAGAACCATGAAACTGACAGCAATGGGATTGGCGGTATGCATCACTCTTTTTGGCATTCCGGGTGTTTTGAACGCCCAGCCCAACCACCACCGCCCCGATGTTTTCAAGTGGCTGCAAAAACCGGTCACCTTCCTGGCCTCCCTGCTGGACTTCGTTCCGGTCTACTCCATCGGCCAGCCGGCTGAAGTGCCCGCCGGCTCCGACGACGGCCTGTCCAAAGTCACCGGCGACCTTCATCGCGGGCGCCCCAGCGAAGGCGACTGAGGTCCATCCGTTTTTGTGAAACCCAAAAGCAATCAAAACCAAGAGAGGAAAAAATGAAAAAAAGAACCATGAAACTGACGGCTATGGGATTGGCGGTGTGCATCACTCTTTTTGCCATTCCGGGTTTTTTGAACGCCCAGCCCAACCACCACCGCCCCGATGTTTTCAAGTGGCTGCAGAAACCGGTCACCTTCCTGGCCTCCCTGCTGGACTTCGTTCCGGTCTACTCCATCGGCCAGCCCGCTGAAGTGCCCGCCGGCTCCGACGACGGCCTGTCCAAAGTCACCGGCGACCTTCATCGCGGACGCCCCAGCGAAGGCGACTGATCGCTTCATCCGAACCCTAAACAGGCCGGGGGCCGCCTCAAATGCGGGGCGCAGGGCAGGAAACGGCAACCCGCCGCCTCCAACGCCCGGCGGCGCTGCGGATGCGGTGAGACCGGCCCGTCCGAGCCGATTTTTCAATAAAAAATAGACATAATAACCCCCAGGGTCAAACCGTACCGTCCTAAAGGGTGAGAAGAGAGGATTAATTTCACCCCTTTTTTCCTCCTTAAGGGCGATTGCGGTCCGGTTTAAAATGTGCGAAAATCCAACTTGCTTTAATGGGATATGCTACTATATCCGGTTAGGTATCACTCATGACAAAAACGGGCCGCACATCCGCCGCTTTATTTCTGTCCGCCGTTCTTAGCCTCTGCTTTCCTTTTGAATCCTTTCTTTTTCCTCAGGTCCGGACCGGCAGTCCGCCGGCGGCCGCTTCCTTTTCCCAGGGCGAAAAACTCAAGGCCGCCGGAGAGTTCCAGGAAGCCCTGGAGTGCTTCCGGAAATTCCTGGAAACGCTTCCGGAAACCTCCGGTTTTGAACAGAAAGCCCGGACTGAAATCAACCTGGGCCTTCTCTACTGGAACACCGGCGATCTCGAGTCCTCTCAAAACCATTACCAAAAAGCCCTGCAAGCCGCCCGAGAGCACAGCCTTCCGGCGCTTGAGAAACACTGCCGGGACGCCCTGGAAATCCACCGCCTTTATGAGCAGGGCAAAGAATTAAGATCCCGCGGCCGGTATGATCCATCCCTCGCGGCGTTTGACCAAGCCGTCCTGCTGGCCCGGGAAGCCGAAAGCCCGGAGCACGAACTCAAGTGCCTCCGGCAGCAGAGCGTCACCTTCTGGTACGCCAACCGGCTCCGGGAATTCCGGCGGCTCAATGAGCGGGCCCTGGATCTCGCCCGCCGGTTGAACCACCACAAGGAGATCGGGCGGTGCTCCAACAACATCGGGCTTTACCATTCCAAATACGAAAATTACGCCCAGGCCCTCACCCACCTGGAGACCGCCCTCCAGATCGCCCGGAAACGGGGCAACCGGGCTGAAACTTCCAACACCCTCAACAACATGGGTGTCATTTATAAAAGCATCGGAAATTATGAGAAAGCGCTTGATTATCTTACTCAAGGCCTGGAGATAGACCGCGAATTAGGTGATGATGTCTATATTTCTGCGGATCTTAATGATATCGGCACTATCTACCGCCACCTAGGCTTGAGCACAGGCGATGAGGAATATTTCCAAAAAGCCCTGGAACATTTCCATGAAGGATTGTCGATATCCCAAAAAATTGGTGAAACCAAAAACGAGATTTTCGTCCTCAACAACATCGGCTCCGTGTACTCCGACCTGGAGCGTTATTACGACGCCTTGACTTATTTCCGGCAGGGTCTGGAAAAGGCCCGTTCCGCCTCCGAAAAAGAAGCGGTCGGGATGCTGCTCAACAACATGGGCATCGTCCATTCCAACCAGGGAAATTACGAGGAATCCACCCTCTATTTTCAGCAGGCCATCGACCAGGCTCTGGAAATCCGGGGCGGCCGGATCCTGTGGGAGGCGTACCTGGAGCTGGCCCACGTCTTCCACAAGCAGAACCAGCTGGAAGAGGCCCTTAAATACTATCAGCTTTCCATCTCCATCATTGAAGACGTCCGCTCCCGCATCGAACTGGAGGAGCTCAAAGCCAGTTATCTGGGGACCGACAAACGCATAGAGGCTTACCACAGCCTGATCGACCTTCTGATTAAACTCCACCGCCGGAACGGCAGTCCGGCTTACGCGGAGCAAGCCTTCAAATACCTGGAAAAAGGGAAAGCCCGCGCCTTTCTGGACCGCCTGGAGGTTTCCCAAGTGGATATCTCGCAGCACATCGACTTCAAACTGCAGAATCAGGAGCGGGAAATCATGAAAGACATTTCCGCCATTTACAACCGGCTGCTCGATTCCGGCCTCACCGGAGAGGAAAGCCGGAGCATCCAGGACCAGCTGCGGGATAAAGAGCATGAGCTGGAAACCCTGAAAAGAGAGATCCGGACCCGGAGTCCGGCTTACGGCCAGCTCAAATACCCGGAAATCATCACCCTGGAAGAAGCCCGCAGCCTCCTCGAGCCCGGAGAAGCGTTTTTCGAATACTGCCTGGAAAAAGACACCTCCCATCTTTTCGTGATAACACAGAAGGAGCTGTCCATTTATCCGCTTCCTCCGCGTGATAAAATCCAGGACACCGTCAGGAGTTATTTGAAAGCCGTAACCGACCGGGAAAACCGGTCCTTCCCGGCCGGCCGCACGCTCTTCCAAATCCTGGTGGAACCGGGACTTAATCAAAATATCGACACCCTTATCGTGGTTCCGGACGATATCCTCAACTATCTTCCTTTTGAAGCCCTGCTGCAGGATGAGACGCCTCCGCGGTGGCTGATCGAGGATTACAAAATCGCGTATTCCCCCTCCATCTCATCGCTCCGGGAGATCGTCAAGCGCAAAAACAACAACGGCCGGTCCCGCAGAAAGGATTGGCTGGCTTTTGGAGATCCTGATTTCGCCAAATTGGAAAGCCGGGACAACAACGGCGACGTCTTCCAGAATTTCACGTCCTCCAACGCGTTTAACTTTTTTCGGCTGACATACTCCGGCCAGGAAATCGAACGGATCCAGTCGCTTTTCCCCCCCTCCCGGGTGACCGTGTTCACCCGCGGCCAGGCCTCAGAGCAGCGCATCAAAAACCACGACCTGGAGGACTATAAAATCATTCATTTCGCCACCCACAGCTTGATCGACGACCAGCTCCCCATCCGGTCCTCCGTGGTTTTGTCTTTAGAAACCGGGGAAGAGGACGGATTTCTTCAGGCCAGGGAAATCTACAATCTGAAAATGACCGCCGACCTGGTGGTCCTCTCCGCCTGTCAGACCGCCCTGGGCCGGTATATCCGAGGCGAAGGCATTGAAGGGCTTAACCGGGCCTTTTTTTACGCCGGTGCCTCATCCCTGCTGATGAGCCTCTGGGCCGTCAACGACCAGGCCACCTCTCAGTTGATGGAACGTTTTTACACCCATCTCCGCGGTTCTCATTCCATTCGCGACGCCCTTCGCCGAACCAAGCTGGAATTGATCCGGTCCGATGTCCTGTCCCATCCCTATTACTGGGCCGGATTCATCGCCACGGGAAAGACCAACCGGGTGATCTACGCCTCCTCTTACCCGGATTATCTTTGGTATGGACTCGCCGCAGCTGTTCTGGCGGCAGGGTTTTTTGTTTTGAGAAAAAGAGGAACACTTTCAAAACGGCTCTAAAAAAAACGCCAGTAAATTTTTCTGTTATGAGAAAAACTTCTTTCAAAAATCCTCTATATATATGAAGAGGGATGGCGAATCTTACATTCGAGCCCAATGAATGAAATCAACAAAAGCAATGAAAAATTCAACCGTTTGATTAATGATTTCGCGCAGTGTATTCAATTCCATATTCATAAATATGATCCCCAGAAGATCGGAATCGACCCGGAAGACATCTCGCAGGAAATAAAAATAAAACTGTGGAAAATTATTAATAAGAAACAAAAAATTTATAATCAGTCCGCATATATAAAAAAAATTGTCAATTCCACCGTAATCGATTTCATCAGAAAAAAAAGAAGAGAAGAAGGAATGATCAAAAATGAAAAACAAAAAAAAATTTCAGAAATAAAAAAACCCTACTTTGAAAATGAAATCGACACGGAAGAATTCAACCAAATTATTGATCAGAAATTGAATTCTTTAATCGATTCACGAAGAAAAGTGGTGAAGTTATTTCTTCTCAACATGACAATCGATGAAATATCAATTTTTTTCAATTGGAGTCAAAATAAAACCCGCAACCTTCTTTACCGGGGTTTAGCCGATCTGAAAAAATCACTAAAAGAAAACAGCGCTGAAGAGAATTCCCATACCGGGAAACGGAAATAACATTTCTCCCGGCCTATACCATAGCCGTGGCATGGGTCAGGTTTATTGAAAATCGAGCATTCCCCTGAAGTCACCATTCAAAATGTAAGGAGCCCAATAAAATGGATTCTCATATTTCTCCCGCAATTTGAGCTTAGCCTTTCTTAAAGCCTCGGATTTACTCATCCCTTCGATGAGAAAACCATAAAAATACGTCATAAATAAAACTGTGGATTTATCATTGATATTCCATAAAGTCGAAAGGACTGAACGCGATCCCGAATAGAAAAAAACTCTTGAAATTCCCAACAATCCCTCCCCTTTAGTGATGAGTCCTTTCCCGGTTTGGCATGCAGACAGCACCACAAGATCCGCATCAAATCCTAAACTGTATATCTCACGAACTTGTAAAAACCCATCCTCACCTGAATCCTTTTCCGGAGACAACACCAAGGCCGATCTGAATGGGTCGTTATTGACAAACCCATGGCATGCAAAATGGATAATATTGAAATCGGATACCGGCAAATTCTTTATATGACCTTCAGATGCTTTGGAACCAAGGTATATTTCAGTCTTACCGGAAGGAAATAATTTTGATATTTCTTCGACTTCCTCTTTACTATAAGGTAAGGATGAAAATGAATAGCCCTCTTCTTCATATAAACGCAACAGAATATCTGCAGAGCCGCTTCTCTTGCTTTTCTTGAATTGAGAATAGTCAGGTGAACCGAAAAAGAGAAGATTTGAATCATTTTTACGGCTTTTTGCCCAATTAAGGAATAAAAGAGAATAAGAAGACGGCATATAGGAAACCGCATATTTATCTATTAAATAATCACTGGATCGAACATCCATCAGCACCTCAAAAGGGAAAAAATATAAAATTCCATCTGGAATTATGATTAAATTATCAGAGCCGGTTTTTAATTTTGACAGAAAAGGAAAAATTTCCTGAGTTGTTTTTCTAAAAGATTTTATGGCAAAAGAAGAGTCGTAAGCTGGAGTGGATAATAATTTCAAAGTGCCGTGCAGATTCTTTTCTAAGGACTCTCTAGACGGTATGGAAAATACGGCTTTTTCTGCAGGAGACACAAAAAAAACAAAAGAAACCTTGTCGCCTAAAAAATATTCCGCCATCAATGAATTATTCTTTTTTAAAAATTCCTGGACGTCATCAAGACTTATGGTTCCAAAGGCAGCCATTTGAGCAATCGCCGGATTTTGAGATCCGATTTTCGATAGTAAAATTAAATTTTCTTCCTCCAATCTTTCGAATCTTTGAAGTAAATTTTCCCGCTGATTCCGGCTTAAATTATTTTCATATAGTATTTTTAAAATGGAAGAAATTTCTTTTTCAATATTGATTTTTGATTCTCTTAACTGCGGACTTACTTTGTCGAAAATATTTGTTCTGGAAATATCAAGAGTTTCCATCAAAGCGTTCGCTTTGGCTATTTCGGCCAAAGAAAACATTTTATTTATATAAAATTCAGTGCCGTGTTTTTGGTGAAGGGTAAAGTAAATATTCAAAAGCCGTTCATAGACTTTGATTTTATCTGAAATATATCCTGCTAAATGGACATCCAAAAATATATTTTTTTTGATTTCATCAATCGCATTTATTGATTTTTCATACCAATGAACGGCTTCATTTATTTTTTTTAATTCCTCATAATATCTTCCGATCCCATAATATACTTCCCATAAAATATATAAAGATCCTGTCTTCTCACAAACAGATAAAGCGTCATGAAAATTTTTAAGAGCATCATCCGGTCTTTTTAATTCCAAATAAGAAAAACCGATATTAACAAGCAACATTGCCTCGAATCTTGAATTTGTATCGGAATTTCTTTTATCAAGTCCTTTTTGGAAATATAAAATGGCTTTGTTAAACTCACCGGCGTCTAAAAAAAGGTTCCCCAGATTATTAATAATTTTTATCTCCAATGCCCGCAATTCATTTTTTTCAGCCAATTCCAATCCTTCAAAAAAATGATGGAGGGAATCGATAAAATACCGGGTATTTTCTTTTTTCATATACAAATGTTTTTTTAAGAGTCCTAAATTATTTAAATCTTGAGCAATAAATTCTTCATTTCCTGAGTCTTTATCTATGTCATAAGCTTTCCATAAATACTCATATGACCGCTCATAAGCTCCTAAATGCAAATATATTGTGGATATATTCAAGTAACTTGAAGATTTCTCCTCTATGAAATTATTTTTTTCCGCTATCTTTAAAGCATCAAAATATTTAGCCAGCGCAAGTGAATAGTTTTCGTTCAGGTCATAATAGGCGCCTAAGTTGTTCAAACTTTTACTTTTTTCCTTGGAATGATTTAAATCATTAGATAAATCAAGGCATCTTTTGTTGAGATTATAAAAAATATTAAATTTATCTATATACCAATATGAAATGCTCAATTGGCGGAGACATTTCAATTGATGTTCCCGGCTGTTCAACTTTTGTGAAATAAACGCCGCTTTGGTGAAATATTTTATAGATTTTATTTGATCTTTATTTTGTCTTGCTGTTTTCCCATTATTATAATTTTCTATTATCTCCAATAAATATTTGAACTTATTCGAGTCTTTTATGCGGCTGCTTTTTACTGAATAATCAAATGCGGATTTATAGGCCTCTTCCGCTTTTTGGATATCTCCAGTATTCCAGAATAAAACCCCCAATTTATTTAAACACCTTATTTTCAAAGGGACGGTGTCACCTGATCCCAATGCGGATGTGAAAGAATCAATGGCCTTTTCATATTCGCCTGTTTTTTGAAAATAGATTCCATCGGTGTACTGTGAGTTGAAGCTTGTTTTTTCCGGGAACACATTTAAGCCGGCGAGAATAAAAAGGATCACGCCCGTGAGGATTGATTTCAAATGCCCATTCATTTTGTCACCTAAACTGCCCCACACCTTATCCTGACCTCTACCTTAGAAAATCATTTTCTTATGGCATATGGAATTCAGGTATGGCTTGTGCTCCCTTCAGATTTTTAACGCCATTCTTAGCCCTGTGTTTTCGGCTGCTGCGCAACTCCCCCCGTCCGTGGGTCAAACATGCTCGCAGCCCGGCTTCGCTCCCCGGGTTCCCTCAAGCACAGCCCTCAGCCCGACCCATTCATAAAAAAATGGCGATGGTCTTTTTATGAGCATTTTTTCAGAGGAATGCAAGGTATTTCTGAAAATAACAGCTGAAATGTTTTTGTTTGCTTTGCCTTTCATTATAATCGCCATTTTTTTACCCTTCGGGCGGGCCGTATCTCACCGCATCTGCTTTGTTGCAGGGCATTCGCGGTGAAGGACCACATCTTCATGTCCTGCGCCTCGCATCTGCGGCAATCCCGGCCCGCCCATCATTCAGGTTAGAAAATCGTTTCCTCCAGATTATTTGAATTTATTAAACAAAAAAAATCATATGTCAAATCAAAGTTCCAAAACTCCGCTTTAAAAAAATTTTCCTCCATACTCTATAAATATTATCGCTTTTATGTTACCTTATTTTTATCCATGTTGCGCTGGCTGGGCATGGACCCGACCCTCTATTACCCCCTTTAGTAATATTCCCCCCACAGCCAGCACTTTTTTTTATTCCCGATCCCATTTTCATCCCCATTTTCCTTTTCTTCTCAAACCGGAGGGGCAGCACCGCTGAAAGAGACAAAGTTTTGACATTCATAACAGCTCACCACGCATTCCTCAATGTGAACAGCTCCTCCTCCTCCACTTTATTAAGACGCCCCAAAGCCCGGTTTGTCTCAAAACAATCAAAATCAAACCTTCCTGCCCGAAGCCTTTGAATACCTGAATCGCCCAGAACATCCGGTGTTTCTTTCTGTTGCAGCCCTTTTTACCATTAGCTCGAAAACAGCCTGGCTCATTAATCGCCATTTTTTTTATTAATTCATCATGAGCATAACACACCACGAACCATGAAAATGATCCCAATGTCATTCCCGGAGCGGAGCACTTTTGAGTGTGTCATTCCGAGGCACGTCATGCCTTTGAGTGTGTCATCCCGCGGTGCGAAGCACCGAGGGATCCCTTGCTGCTTCGTATGGGCGGCGGGTTCCGCTTTCACGAGGCAGAAAGGGATTGCCACGGCTTGCTGACGCAAGCCTCGCAATGACAAAGCGGCATGTCGTCCCGGAGAGCGAAGCGACGGGAATCTTTGAGTGCCTCGTTATGCTCGCGCTTCGGTCGCGTTCGTCGCGTTTATTGCGTTGTTAGCGTTTATTGCGTTTGTTGCGTTCTTTTAGTCTATCTGGGTTTATCTAAGTCTTCTCAGTCTATTCGGTCTTTTTAGTCGACTCGCTGTGCGAGTGTTACTTGCCTGAATGATGAGCGGGCCGGGATTGCCGCAGGTGCGAGGCGCAGGGCATGACGCTATGGTCCTTCACCGCGAATGCCCTGCAACAAAGTTTTGTTGTGAGGCCTGCGGAGCAGGCCGTGGCAACCTTAGACGGGATAGATTATAAAGAACGGAGGCGTCTAAGATCCTCACGTCGCTTCGCTCCTCAGGACCCCGCCCGAAGGGTAAAAAAATGGCGTTTAAAATAACCATTGAAAAATGAAAAACATACCATTTGATCTTTTATTGAAAACCATGATTATCGCTGATAAAAAAGAGATTGCAAAAACATCGCAATTTTTTTATGAATAGGTCAGGTTTCACAACGTGATGCTGCATAATAAAAAAAAATGCCGGGCGGATCCGCCGGCTGAAAAACGAAAATCCATAAGACGAAATAAGCACACGGTGAGAACCGGGCCGTTTCCGGATTTGGAGAGAAAAAGTCATGCGGAAAAAAAACGACGCCAAAAAATCTTTTCTTGACACCCCCAAAAAACTCGGATACGCCGAGGAGCGATACCGGGCTCTGTTCAACAAATCCCTGGACTGGGTTTATATCCATGATTTCAAGGGTAATTTTTTAGATGCCAATCCCGCGGCTCTAAAAGGTATGGGGTACAAA
>JAWODN010000057.1:0-12620 GCA_046483285.1 Candidatus Aminicenantota bacterium
GGTATTCCACACCTTCGCTGTATTGATGCATATCATTCCCATATTCGGGTCCGACCTGCCGAACATATTGCTATCATGACAACAAGTGTGATTTTTGGGAGTCCCCCCAAAAATGAGTGAAGAGTAATTAATTAAATAACCTACATATTGACTTCAGAGGAGAGGTTTTTCTTAAAATCAAATTTCGGGCCTATTATTTTATTTTAACGAAAATCCATCAGGGGAAGGCATATTATAAACTCTTTTTTTCCAATAATATAAGTCAGCCAAGCTACCAATAAAGATGCCAATAAGATAAGCTGGGCCAATACCTCAGAAAATGAGACCTATTTGTCTTCTTTTGCTTCAACCGGGATTTCCAGCTCTTCGTTCCAGATGTGTTTGGCGAACCACTGCCAGTTGTGCCACATGGCGGCAAGCTGTTCCTTGGGACGGGTGATGCCATGCCCGAAATCCTTGTACACGATCAGCTTGGCCGGAACATCCATATCCTGCAGTCCCTGGAAAAGCTCATAGGCGTTGGGAATAGGCACCCGGCGGTCAAACTCTCCATGCTGAATAAGGGTGGGGGTCTCAGCTTGAGTGATATAGGTTATAGGTGATGTTTTCTCATAAACCGCCATGTCCTCCCAGGGGGTGGCTTCCAGGTAGTGCCGGGTAAAAGGGTGAATATCCGTATTGACATAATAGGTCACCCAGTTGGAAATGCCGGCACCCACGGATATGGCATCAAACATGGTCGAATGGGTGGCGAGAAAAGCGGAGATATACCCGCCCTGGCTCCAGCCCATAGCGCCGAGACGGCCGGGTTCCGCCATTCCTTGATCAATCAGATATTGAATACCGGATTCAACATCCCACATGTCCCCCACTCCCAGGTTCCGGACATTAAGAGAACGGAACTCCTCTCCATATCCGGCTGATCCTCTGTAATTCGGCTGAAGGATAAGAGCGCCTTTTTCGAGCCACTGGATAAGGGGATAAACATAGCCTGACACTAAAACCGGCCTGGATGTGGCGGCGGGGCCGCCGTGAATGCTGACCAGCACAGGGTATTTTTTATCCGGATTGAAATCCGCCGGCTTCCACAAAATCCCTTCAATAGGAGTTCCGTCTTTGCTCTCCCAGGTGATAACCTCACGGGTCCCAGTCGCCCAATCCGCCACCTGGCTTGTTAAACCGGTGATGAGTTTCGGTTTCATCTCACCGGTCTGAGCCATATAGACTTCCGGCAGAGTGGTGCGGTCATATCCTGTGAAGGCAAAGGTGTTTCCATCTTCGGTAAAACTCACTCCCGCCAGGTTTTCCGGAGTTCCCGGAATGGTTTTGATGTTTTCCGTTTCCGGATCAAGATGGTAAAGTTTTAAAAATACTTTATCGGAGGCAATGAAAAAGATTCCGTTTCCCGTCCAGTCAAATCCGTAGGGATTTTCATCAAAATCCCCGCTCAGCACTTCGATTTTCCCGCCCTGGGATGGAATCCGGGCCAGTTCGCTGTTAATAAAATAAGGCCGGTCGCCCATTTTAGTGCTGAAAGCAATCCATTTCCCGTCCGGCGACCATTGCGGCCCTCCGTCTCCCCCGGGCTGGGTGACAAGCGGGATGATCTCTCCTGATTCCACATCCAAAATGGAAATATCCGATTTAGACGAAGAGCTGATCAAAGGATCCGGTTGATGATCAAATGCGATTTTCTTCCCGTCCGGGGACCAATCGAAATTCCCTGTTGTGAACTCCTCCCCCGAAGTCAGGCGTTCGGCTTCCGGTGTCTCGCCTGGCTTGACGTCGATCATCCAGAGATGGGTCATGCGGTATTCAGCATCTTCCACTTCGAAACGGCCGTATTGCTCTTTACGTTTTTTCAAGTCTTCACTCTCCGGTTCAGAGGCTGAAAAGGCAATGCGCTCTCCGCAGGGAGACCACTCATAGCGGTTCACCCCTTCCTTATGCTCAGTCAGTTTAAAAGCCTCCCCTCCCCGGGGATTGATTAGATAAACTTGCTGTTTTTCGTCACGGCTGGCCGTGAAAGCAATCCATTTCCCGTCCGGGGACCACGACGGCGAGCCGCTGCTTCCGCCTTGGGTGCGGGTAAGCTGAAACGGCTCCTCCCCGTTCCGGCTGAGCCAGATCTCGCTGTCATAGCGGTTGTTCTCCCAGTCAGCCCGGCGCACCGTGAACAAGACATGCTTTCCGTCGGGAGAAATAACCGGACTTCCCGCTGATTTTAAGCTCAGCACATCCTTGAATGACGGTCCGGGAACCTTATCCGCCCGGGCCGATGCTGAAAAAACCAAACCCAATATCAATACAAAACAAAGGAAACCCCGAAGTTTTTTCATAATAATCCGCCTCCAAGAAATAATGGACTGATTCAGGTTAACACACCTAAGGAGAGAATCACAAATCAGAACCTGGATCTGATTCCCACCCGGTCCGCTTTTTTTATGTTGTAAAAAAGTTTTATTTATTAGATAATAATTATTGCGAATTGAACAAGCCTTTATGTTTATCCAAATAATCCAGGCTTAGTCATAGGCCAGGCTGATTTATGAGGAGGATTTAGTTGAAGAAGTTGTTTATCAGAACAATTGTCACGGGAATCGCGGTTATGATTCTGGTTTGCCCTCTTCGTCCGGCGGATTGGTTTTTTGATTTTGAAACCGGACTGGTATCCAGCGGATACAATGATGTCCGGATTCCCAACGCAACCGGGACGCTTTTTTCCCTTTCAGAAGACCTGAATATCCCAAACAAAGCATTTTTCCGCATCCGCGCCGGCGTGACCCTGGGAAACCGGCACACCATATCGCTTTTCGCTGCTCCTTTAACATTAAATGCGGAAGGAGTCCTTCCGAAAAACATCTTTTTTTTCGAAGAGTCCTTCCCCGCACAGACTCCGGTGGAGGGTGTTTTCACTTTCAATTCTTACCGGGCCACATACCGGTATGACTTTATCAGGTCAAAGAAATGGAAAGTGGGAGCCGGTTTTACCGCCAAGATCCGGGATGCCGCCATCCGTGTGGAATCGCCGGATAAATCTTCCGCCAAAACCAATGTGGGGTTTGTGCCGCTTTTGAATTTCAGGATTGAATATGCGGCGTTTCCTGCGGTCCGAATTTTACTGGAAGGGGATGCTCTTGCTTCCCCGGGAGGAGAAGGCAGGGCGGAGGACATCTTTATAGGCCTGCTGATCCGAGGCGGCCCTCATATCGATTTTAAGGCCGGATACCGGGTGGTGGAAGGCGGGGCGGATGTGGATGAAGTCTATAACTTCGCCTGGGTCAACTTCTATTCGGTGGGAGCGGTCATCAATTTTTAAATGCATATTCTTATCGCAGGAGCAACCGGTTATATCGGAAGGCGATTAACCGCCCGGCTGGCCGGGAAAAATGACCTTTTTTTGCGGTTATTTGTGCGTAACCGGAAGAAACTTCCTGAATATCAACGCGGTCCTGTTGAAATCTATGAAGGCAGCACATTCGATCCCGGCAGTCTTGAGCGGGCTTTAAAAGGCATCCACACCGCGTATTACCTGATACATTCTCTGGGAGCCGGAAACCGGTTTGAAGAACTGGACCGCGAGAGCGCCCGAAATTTTTTGGACGCCTGTATAAAATCCGGGGTTAAACGGATCATTTATTTGGGAGGATTGGGGAACAAGGCCACCGCCAGCCGCCACCTGAAAAGCCGTATTGAGACCGGAGAAATACTCAGCTCCCAGCCTTCTCAAATCCAAACCTTATGGTTCCGCGCCGGGGTGATTATCGGATCCGGAAGCGCCAGTTTTGAAATCATCCGCAACCTGGTCGAAAAGCTTCCGGTTATGATCACACCGGCTTGGGTCCGTACTCCAACCCAACCCATCGGGGTTGAAGACGTTCTTGACTATCTGACAGCGGCCAAGGACCTCCGGACAGCCAAGTCCCATATCATTGATATCGGGGCTGATCTTATGAGCTTCGAGGATATGCTTTCATCAGCCGCATCCGTCATAGGTCTTAAACGCTGGATTATACCCATCCCCTTTTTCTCCCCGAAATTGTCCTCTTACTGGCTGCTGCTTATAACCCCGGCTAACTTTAAAGTGGCAAAAAGTCTTGTGGATGGGCTTAAATCGGAAACCATCATGCAGAATAACGCGGCTGAAACATTATTCCCTCAAATTCAACCCCGGACCTATGCGCAATCCATAAAAGAAGCCATGGCGGAAATCGCCCATCAGCAAGTCATCAGCCGCTGGTGCGACAGCAGCAGCCAGCAGGAATGTGATATCAAAAACCAGCACTCCCTATCTCTCTCCGTTTACCGGGACACCGCCCGCCGGCTTTACCGCCCCGCCTCCGCTGAAGAGGTTTTCACCGCAGTTTCACGAATCGGCGGAGAAACCGGATGGTTCCGGTACAATTGGTTATGGAAGCTTCGAGGATTTATTGATATTTTAGCCGGAGGGCCGGGGCTCAGCCGGGGGCGGCGGGATCATCGCCGCCTAAGAATCGGAGACAGTCTGGATTTCTGGAAAGTAACAGACCTGGTCCCCAGCCAAAGACTGCTGCTTTCCAGCCAGATGAAAGTCCCTGGAAAATCCTGGCTGGAATTTCAAATCGATCATAAAAATTTAATAATGACCGCTCATTTTCTCCCCCGGGGATTGGGAGGCCGGCTATACTGGTATTTCACAAAACCTTTCCATGCCGTTCTCTTTCCCGCTCTCGTTCGCGGGATCATCAGAGAAGCCAAGAACGCCGGGCCGGAAAGCCGGAAGTCCAAAACGTAACTCAGATCGGTATACTCTTTAATCCAGCCGGTCCAAGTCCATCTCCATGCCGTCATAACCCGTATAGATGGTGATACCGCTTTGCTTTCCCAATTCGGCGAGCTTGCGGCGGGACTGCTTCGCCCCTTCATAAAACCAGCTGCCGAAATGTACAAACATTATCCGCCGGGTAAACCTGCTGAAAAGCCTAACCAGTTCGGGAATGCCGTTATGACCGTATATCTGTCCGGTCTCCCTGTCTTTTCTTATCATCCCGCCCTTGCGGAAGAAACTTCCGTCCGTAATGACCAAGTCCAGGTCCTCTATCAGCTGATGGTGCTCCCTGTTAATCCACACCAAGTCTCCGGTATACAGCAGCCTCCTCATCCCGTCGGTAATAAGATAAGCGGTGGACTTCACTTTTTTGCTGTGGTGAGTGGGAACCGGAATGATCCGGCAGCCTCTCATTTCCACCTCCCCGGATATGACGGTTATTTTGATATTATTGCGGTATTCCTCCGGGCCATAGATGGGAACTTCGATATCGGGAGCCCGCTCAACAATGAAAAAAGCGTGGTCCGGATGAAAGTGAGTTATAAAAACGGCCCTGGGCTGGTATTTCAAGTATTCCTCCTCCCCGAGGTCAAACAGCAGCGAGTCGTTCACCAACAGGCCGGAATGCCTTGAATGGTAGGAAAGGGATGGTTTCACCTCTCCCCTTGTGCCCAGGACTTTTATTTTCAATTCTCCGCCTTTATCCCGGTTCTATTCCCGTTCTTCATGCTGTTCTCCAGTCCCGAATATCGCCGGCCTGATCAGCGGCGGTCAAGGCCGGAGACGAATATTAATTGTGAAAGCGGATCTGTTTTAACCCTGATTCGTAATAAGTTAAGAACCTCCTTTAATATTTTCCGGAACCAGGGATTCGACATGCCGGATTAAATTTTTCAGCCGGTCTATTTCAGGATGAAGTTTTTCAGCGGCGAATAATTCCATTTGGCCGCTCCCCTGGTCCAGGCAGGATTTTTGGGCTTCTTTTAAGGCTTCCAACGCTTCATTGAGATCGGCTTTGATCATATGCCGGTATTTTTCAAAACGGGTTATGTTTTGTTTTTGGCTTTTCATCCGGGGATCATCTTGTTTCTCCATCATTAAACCTCCTTTTCCGAGTCTTTACTTACCCTGACCTATTCACGGGCCGGATCTCAACGCATTTGCCGGGTTGCGGCTCCATGCCCGGATTATAATTTGTACGGTTTTATGGGGATTGTTCTGTCCGGCCGGAAAAGTTCAATAGCCTGCGTCTTCCCAAAATTCATCATAATCCGCATACTCTTTGATCACGCGGTGGTTGAATTTTACATATACCTTTCCTAAATCAGGGCTGTCAATAGCCAGGACATCCGGATCTTCCATCAATTCGCCTTCTAAAAAATCATCCTCAATGGAGTGGCCGCTCATTTTCCATAATTCAGCGCTGGAATCCTGCTCTGCACGGATCACATAGTATTGATCCGGTTCGTCCGCGAACTGGAAATATATCTGGTATTGGCAGGGGCGGGTGTCCTCGTACCCGGGCTGCATAAGAAAACGGTTATGGGTGTTCATGAGAATCCTTTCGATATCATATTTCTCATTCATAATGCACTCCCATAATTATGAATGCCAGATGTGTGCCAAATCCCTTCCGCTTCTCTCTGAACTGTGTTTCTAAGGAAGCCGTTTTGCGGAGCCGCTCTCAAAAACAGCATTGCGATTTCCTGCCTGAAGTGTTTTAATGATGTACCGGCATCGGAACCCCTTGCGGCCGGAGGGTATAACCGGAATGAATAAAAGGAGGATCACTTGAAAAAAAGATCACAGATTATAATAAGCGCCGTCCTGTTAAGCTTCCCCCTTTTCCTGGGCGGGATACAGGAGGAAGAGAAAAGCCCCCTGCTGGATTCATGGGAGCAGCACCTTCACAAAAAGATGACCTCCTTTTTTAATCTGGAATGGATTCCTTTAGGCCCGGTTCTTAATTCAGCCCGGGTGGAAGCCGTACAGGTCGATACCAGCCGGCCCGGAACCATGTATGCGGCCTTCGGGTCCGGAAATCTTTGGAAGACCGTCAACCACGGCATGACCTGGCATCCGATTTTCGAAAATCAGCCGGCTTTGGGTATCGGTGATATCGCGCTGGCCCCGTCCCGGCCGGAGACAATTTGGCTGGGCTCGGGAGAGAGTCTGAAAAAAGCCCGCAATTTCACCATGCCGGGGGTCGGGATTTTCCGTTCGGATGACGGAGGCGATACCTGGGCCCATAAAGGGCTTCCTGATTCGTACCATATCGGGGAAATCGCGGTTCATCCCCATGACCCGGATACGGTTCTGGTTGCGGTGCAAGGTCATTTCTGGTCAACCAACGCCAACCGGGGGATTTACCGCACCGGCGACGGAGGCCGCACCTGGGAACACGCCTTGTATATCGATCAAAAAACCGGAGCCAACGACGTGGTGTTCGCCCGGTCCGACCCGGAGATCGCCTACGCCTCCATGTGGGAAAACAATCCCGGAATCAGCGGAAAAAACAGCGGCGTTTACAAGAGCGAAGACGGGGGAAGAACCTGGCGGCGGCTGGGCGGGGGCTTGCCGGAAAGTGATAAAACCGGACGTATCGGGGTGGCTGTATCCTGGTCAAATCCGGATAAAGCGTATGCCCTGGTGGACAATCTTAGCCGGGAAAGAAACGCCGCCGCCGAACTCTATAAAACGGAAGACGGAGGGATAACCTGGCAACGGACCCATACCGAAGACCTGCACATTTTCTCGGGCATTGGATGGTATTTCACTGATTGCTATGTCAATCCCCGGGACGACGAAGAAGTTTATGCCCTGGGAATCCGCATCGCGCACAGCCGGGACGGCGGGCGCACCTTTGAATTGACCGGCGGAAATGTGTTCCATTTTTTTCCCAGCCCGGCGGAAACACTTCACCTGGATCACTGTGAGATGTGGATCCACCCTGAAAACCCCGATCAGCTGGTTCTCGGAAATGACGGTGGATTTTATGTCAGTTACGATAAGGGAAAGACCTGGATGCATTACAACAATATACCCGCCGGTGAATTCTACGATATCGCGGTGGACAACCAGGACCCCTATTATGTTTACGGCGGAGTTCAGGATGACGCTTCCGTTTACGGTCCGGCCAAGGAATGGAATCCCAACTATCCGGACGTGTGGAAGTATATTTGGATTGACGCCTGGTCGGGAGGAGACGGGTGTTTCACCATGCCGGATCCTGTGGATCCCAACACGGTCTACTTTTCCATGCAGAACGGCGCCGTCCGCCGGAAAAATATGCGCGCGGACCGTTCAGTCTCCATCCGGCCGGTTCTTCCTGAAGACCACCCGGGGAAACTCCGGTATGTGTTCGTCAGCCCGTATCTTATATCTCATCATAACCGTCTGACTCTTTACCATGCCGGCAATTATATTTTCAAAAGCCTGAATCAGGGAGATAACTGGGAGCTGATCAGTCCGGATCTGTCCCAGTCGTCCCATGAGGATAAAACCTCCACCGCGGTAAGCGCACTGGCTGAATCCCCCTTACAGCCGGGGCTGATTTACGCAGGGACGGATCAAGGAGCTTTCTGGGTGACCCGGAATGACGGCATGACTTGGACGGAGCATTCCGGGGGGCTTCCCAACCACTATGTGCGCAGCATCTGTCCCAGCCGCTTCAGCCTCTCCAGGGTTTACGCCGCGGTGTCCGGAATCAACAACGACGACCTGGGGGCTTACCTCTTCGTATCTGAGGATTACGGGAAAAACTGGAAACCGATTCACTCAGACCTGCCGGATGAAACCTCTTATGTCATTATTGAAGATCCGGTTCATGAAAATATTTTATATGCCGGCATGTACCGGGGGATTTATATCTCCACCGACCGGGGGGAATCCTGGTCTTTACTGGGGCCGGGACTTCCGGCGGCGGCGGTCTCCGACCTGGTTATTCAAGAACGGGAGATGGACCTGATCGCCGGAACCCACGGCCGGGGCATATACAAAATGAATATCCGCCCCATTCAGAAAGCTTTCGGGAACGGGGCTCCGGAAAAAGATCTATTGTTTCCCCCGCCTGCGGCCAGGCTTCCCTGGATCAATGATACGCACGGCGATCCCCGTCTCAGCACCGTGGAGAAGGTCCCCTTCACATTCTATTTGACTTCACCGAAACAATGCACGCTTCAGGTGCTGGATGAAGAGAGAAACGCCGTTTGGTCTCAATCCATAGAAGGACAAGCCGGATTCAACCAAATCCGCTGGAACCTGGTGACGGAAAGAATCGACAGCCCTCGGCCCTATTTTATTCATTACCTTCAGTTTATCCCCGCCGGAGAATATAAGATCCATCTTACCGGCGAGGGATTGGACCTGGCCGAAGATCTGGTTGTGACGAGAAGGGAATCTCCCCCGAAATACGACTGACCTGGATGATGATCGGGCCTGGATCGCCGCAGATGCCGGAGTTGTTCCGAGGAAGTCGCGGCCCTTTGCTTCGGTAAGCCCCAACCCGGCAGATGCGGGGAGGTTCGATCTGCCCCAATCATTTCTTTCTTATCAAAAATACACCTTGATTTTGATGTGAAGAATATTTGCACGTTTTTCTCTGCCGATATTTCATCTTAATCCTCATTTTTTTACCCTTCGGGCGAGGGCCGCGATTGCGGCGAGAAAGTCATGGTCAGGACGGGCTGAATGGGGCTAATTTTTTAAATGCTTTCAGAACCTGCCCGACCACAAAAGGAATAAGACCTATCCCGAGCGCTAAGCTCCATTGCTGAATGGAAAGCGGAGTGGTCCTCAAGGCATCAGAAAGGCCCGGAACATAGACCGCTGCCGCCAGCAGGGCCAGACACAATCCCGCCGAGCCCCAAACAAAGGGATTCCGGGTGATTTCATTCCGGAAGAAATTCGATCCTGTATTTCGCATATTAAATGCGTGAAATACAGAAGCAAACCCCAATGCGATAAAAGAGAAGGTCACGGCTTTTTCCGTCCCCATTTCCAGCCAGTTGCGGCCGGCAAATACAGCTCCTACAACCGCCAAGGAAATGATTAATCCGTAGCCCGAAATACCTATCCAATGAGTGGACGTGAGGACAGGTTCCCGGCTGTCCCGGGGAGGCTTATTCATGATTCCCGGGTCTCCGCTCCCCACCCCCAGGGCCAGAGCCATAAAAACATCCGTCACCAGGTTCAGAAACAGAATCTGAAGCGGCCGGACCGGCAGCGGAACCGCGAAAAAAGACGCCAGCGCCACACTTAAAATCTTGCCGGCATTGGAAGAAAGCAAATAGTAAATGAATTTGCGAATATTATTGAAAATAATCCGGCCCTGCTGTACAGCCAGGACTATTGTGGAAAAGGAATCATCTTGAAGAATCATATCCGAAGCTTCTTTGGCCACCTCAGTTCCCCGTTTTCCCATGGCCACTCCAATGTCCGCTTTTTTTAATGCCGGTGCATCATTAACGCCGTCTCCGGTCATGGCCACGATTTCTCCCGCCTCCTGCTCGATTTGAATGAGATCCAGCTTCTGTGCCGGGCTGACCCGGGCAAAAATTTGAGTTTTAATCACCTCTCCTTTGTGGTCTTCATCCTCCATAGAGATATCATGAAGTTCCCGTCCCTCCATTACTTGAGAAGATTGAGAAGCCAGCCCCACATTTTCTCCGATTTTCACCGCAGTTTTCGCGTGATCTCCGGTGACCATGACCACCCGGATTCCGGCTTTTTTGCATTTCTCTATGGCCCCTCGGGCTTCATCCCGCGGGGGATCCATCATTCCGGCTAAACCCAAAAAAACAAGATTTTCATATGGTTCCGCTTCAGGACTTGATTCGTTTTTCTCTGCCAGGGCGATAACCCTCAATCCTTCAGAAGCCAGGCCCATGTTTTTATCCATCCATTCCGTTTTTTTGTCCTCATCCAGCTGTTCCGTATTTTCTTCGGTTTTTATCCGGTCGCAGATTTCCAGAACCGCTTCCGGCGCGCCTTTAACCGCTACCAGGCAATCTCCGTTTTTCTGATGGAAGGTGGCCATAAGCTTGACTTCCGGATCAAAGGATACTTCTCTTTTTTCCGGCATGGATTTAAGTAACTCGTCGCGTTTTATATCCAGGCTGAGGCCGGCTTCCAGCAAAGCCAATTCCAAGGGTTCCCCCATGGAATGTTCTTCCGGGTCTTCGGACAAATCCGCATTATTGCAAAGCACTCCCACCTTCAAGGCCTCCCGCACTAAATCATTTTCATTGGTGTCTTCCTTATCCATATCCACAATTCCGGAGGCAGTTTGTATTTTTTTGACCTGCATTCGGTTTTCGGTTAAGGTTCCGGTTTTATCCGAAAAAATGACCGTGGTGGCACCTAACGTTTCCACCGAAGAAAGCTTGTTGACCAGGGCGTTATTCTGAACCATCCGCCGGACTCCCCGGGCCAGACTTAAAGTGGCCACAATAGGAAGCCCTTCCGGAATGGCGGCTATGGCCAAGGCTACCGATGTTTCCAGCATAATGACCGCATTTCTGCCGGCCAGCAACCCGGCAACCGCAACCACCACCATTATTCCTAAAGTGGCCCATATCAGTCTTTTCCCCATCTGGTTGAGACGGCGTTCCAGGGGAGTGGTTTCCTCTTCCGCCTCCTCGGCCAAGGAAGTGATATTTCCTATTTCCGTATCCATGCCGGTGGCGGAGGCCACACCCTCCGCCGTCCCCCGGGTAATGGAAGTGCCTTTAAACAGCATACAGGTGCGCTCAGCCAAGGGAGCATCTTCTTCCAGCGGTTCCACAGTCTTAGTCACCGCTTCAGATTCACCGGTCAAGGTGGATTCATCCGCCTGAAGTTTGGAGGCTTCAACCAGGCGCAGATCAGCCGTGACAATGTCTCCGCTTTCCAAAATAAGGATATCCCCGGGAACCACTTCGTCGGCGGGGATTTCCCGGATTGTTCCTTCCCGGCGGACTTTGGTTTTGACTTTTCCCAATTCCTGTAAAGCTTCTATAGAACGAACGGCTTTTAATTCGGTGAAAAACCCGATAAGGGTATTGATGAGCAAAGCCACTGAGATGGCGATCCCTTCCAATAAATGACCTAACACAAACGACGCCACCGTAGCAGCGGCAAGCACAATCACTACGATACTTTCCACCTGATCGATGAGTATGGACCAGGAACTTTTTTTCTCAGTCTGCTTCAGTTTATTGGCGCCGAATTTCTTCTTCTGTTTGCGCGATTGCGCTTCCGTCAAACCCTGCTCTTGAGAAACAGAAAAATATTCCAGGATTTCCCGTGCTTTCCGGGCCCAGGGGTTATCCGGCAGATTATCCTTGCTTCGCTTGCTTCCTTCTGATTTATTTTCCGCCATTTTGTTCTTTCAGCAGCTTCATCTTCAGTTCTTAAATCTTATCTCCCACGCTTATTCCTTCGGCTGGCATTTCGGACAAAAACAAGTTCCCAGGTTGTTAATTTTTATCTTTTCCATTTCCCCTTCGCTCATTGACCTCTTTTTTTTTACCGCAGGACAATGCTGATTCGAATACACAATATCACCTCCAGCGAAAATATAAAATACAAGAAACATGCCAAAATAATCGCATAAGGGGAAAAGACTTTACTGAAATTAATTCGCCTGAATTATTCATAAAAAAATTGCGATGTTTTTGCAATCCCTTTTTTATCAGCAATTAACATGATTTTTATTGAAAGTTCAAATAGAAAGTTTTTCATTTTCATATTTTTATTTTAATCGCAATTTTTTTACCCTTCGGGCGGGCCGACTCTCACCGCATCTGCTTTGTTGCAGGGCATTCGCAGTGAA
>JAWODN010000018.1:0-21807 GCA_046483285.1 Candidatus Aminicenantota bacterium
TGCGGCGACTAAGGGTGGAAATAAGTTTATCGTGTTGGAGATTGTTAAAAGCACCTTTGATGTCTCCTTCAATTGCTGAATGGAGGCCTTGGGTCTTCGCAGGAATGTCCTTCACGGCGTCGTGACAGCCTCGGGCGGGACGGAAGCCGAAGCTGACGTTGTAGCTATCGAACAGCGGCTCGTAGATATTGGTTAGTACGAGATTGATAGCCGATTGTACAACCTTAGCGTCGAAATCAGGTAGACCTAGGGGGCGACCCGATTGTATTAGGTTCTCTTTTTTCTTCCAGAACGAGTCGGGTCTACCGGGTTTAGGAACCCAAGTGCGACGAATGGGTGAGATCCGGTCCGCCCGAAGGGTAAAAAAATGGCGATTAAGGATGAAATACCGGCAAGGAATAACGTGACGCTTGTGCTTTTTATAGAAATAATGAATATCGCCGTTAATGAAAGATTGGCAAAACCATCGCCATTTTTTTATGAATAGGTCAGGTTATTCAAGCTCTCCTTGAGCCACAGAAAAAACCCGGCCGCCCACATGAACAACAATCTCCTTTTCTTTTTCTTCCGCCTTCAGACAAAGCAATGAGGGGCGGCCTATTTCGCAGCCCTGCTCCACATGGATATCTATACTCCCGGATTGAAAAAACCGGTTTTTAACTAAATATCCCGCCAGACACCCATTGGCGCTCCCCGTCGCCGCGTCTTCCGGGACCTGGTAATAATCCGCAAAAACCCTGACATTCAGGTCATGCTTTTCCGAATATGTTTCGGGGCAAAACAAAAGAGGTGCTTTGGCTTTTTTATCTTTGACCAGGGCCATGAAAAGATCCTGATTGACCCGGGCCCTTTTCATCGCCGCCAGGGTTTTGACAGGAACAATGAGAAAAGGGATTCCGGTGGAAACCTCTTCCGCCGGAAAACGCCCGTCCAAATCCGAACGGTTCAGATGAAGAGATTCCGCCACAAGACCGAGATCAAGGGAATCTCCGAACCGGGGTGTTTTTTGGCGCATCCAAAGCCATTCCGCCTCATCGCCGGCATAAGTGAAGGTTACGGGGATCTGACCGGCCTCGAGATTCAAAATCACCTTATCCACCGGTTTTTGAATAAGATGACGCTGGATAATGAAAGCCGTTCCCAATGTGGGGTGGCCGGCGAAGGGAACCTCCCGGGCAGGGGTGAATATCCGGACATCAAATCCCCCCGCCTTTTTTTTATCCGTAATGATAAAAGTGGTTTCCGAGAAATTCATTTCCCTGGCCAGAATCTGCATTTTTTCACTGGAATATTGTCCGCCGTCCCTGAAAACAGCCAGTTGATTCCCGGCATACTTCCGCTCAGCAAAAACATCCACTATATAAAATGTTTTCATGACACATCTCCTTTTTTGACCCGTGAATGATTCCTGCTGAATCTGGCTCGAACCGCATGGGCATGTCCGGCCAGCCCTTCCGCCTCCGCCAGCCGCTCCGCCGCCGGAGCGATTGTCCGGAATCCTTCTTCGCTCACCTTCAGTACGGTTTGGGTCTTGAGAAAGCTGCGCACACTTAAGCCGCCGCAGTAACGGGAAACCCGGCTGGTGGGAAGCACATGATTGACCCCGCCGCTGTAATCCCCCAGCACTTCACAGGCGTATCCGCCCAAAAAAGCCGCGCCGTAATTTCTGATCTTGCCGATCCATTTTTCAGGCTGCCTGACTTCCAACTGCAAATGTTCCGGTGCCAGCCGGTCGGCCGCGGCGGCGGCTTCATCCAGGGAATCCGTGAGGAGGATATGTCCGTTTTTTTCCAGCGATTTTCCAGCGGTGTCCCGTGTTTCAACTTGATTCAGCCGGTCCGTCACCTCCGAATTAACCTTTTGGGCCAACTCCCGGGAATCGGTTATCAACACCGCCCGTGATCTTTCGTCATGTTCCGCCTGAGCGATCAAATCCGCCGCCACCCAGCCGGCGTCGGCTCCCGCATCGGCGATCACCAGAATCTCAGTGGGTCCGGCGATGAAATCAATCCCCACTTGTCCGTATACCATTTTTTTCGCGATATTAACATAGATATTTCCGGGCCCGGCTATTTTATCCACCGCGGGGATGCTCTCCGTCCCGTATGCCATGGCGGCAACAGCCTGGGGGCCTCCCACCCGGCAGATGCGGTTGACGCCGGCCATTTCCGCCGCCGCCAGCAAGGCGGGATGAAGCCTGCCGTCCTTTCCGGGTGGTGTGCAGACCGTTATATCCTCCACTCCGGCAACCCGTGCCGGGAGACATCCCATCAAAAGTGAAGAAATGAGCGGATACCGCCCTCCCGGCACATAAATTCCGGCTTTCTGAATGGGGTTGACTTTCTGCCCCGCCCACACCCCCGGCTCAATTTCCCACTCCCGTTCCTGAAACAACTCTTTCTGCAGAAAAGCCAGTTTTCTAATTCGGGCGGCGGCCTCCAGCATGGCCTTTTTTAAATCCGGACCGATTTGAGCGGACGCTTCCGCCGCCTGGCCGGGCTCCACTGTGATGGATGACAGCACGGCTCCGTCAAATGACTGCGTGTATTTCTTTAAAGCTTCATCTCCGTTTCTCCGGACATCCTGAACAATTTCCGCAATCCGGTTCCAGTCCCGTTGAAAATCGGGAAATTCATATTGGGGATCAAAGTCTTTCAAAAGCAGAATTTTCATTTCCCCCCCCGCTTCCGGATCCCCCGCCGCCGGCCGAGCTCCCGGGCCAAATCATCGAAATGGATATCATGACGAACCAGCCACACATTCATAAAATAAAACAAGTCCGCCGCTTCCCAAATGATGTGATCTTTTTCCCGGGCTTGGATAAGCTCCTCAGCCTCCTCGAGAATTTTACTTCGGAGACGGGGAATATCCAGAGACGCCGTATATGATCCCGGAATGGGTTTTTGAAGGCGCTCCTGAATCACTCCGCTCAAATCCCGGGGGGTGAATGATTTGGACCCGAAGCAGGAATACCGGCCGGTGTGACAGGCCGGTCCGGTTTGCTCTGCGGTGATGAGCAGCGCGTCTCCGTCGCAATCACCGCGGATATTGATGAATTTTTGGATGTGACCGGAACTTTCCCCTTTCTGCCAAAGCCGTTTGCGGGAGCGGGAGTGATACCAAACTTTCCCTGTTTCAAAAGTTCTTTCCAGTGACTCCCGGCTGCTGTATGCCAGCATCAAAACGCGGCCGGAAGCATCCCTTGTGACGGTGGGAAGCAATCCCTTGCTCCAATCCAGGGAAGCGATGAAGGCGCCGGGGAGGGATATTTTTCCGGTGTAAAGCGCCATCCCCAACTGCACATTCAGTCCATTACGGGACAGCCGGCTGATCTCTTCCAGAGAGCTCACCCCGCCGGCCGCCGTGATTTCAATTTCCGTTTCATTCTGCAGCCGGGTGAATAATTCCAGATCTGTTCCCTGCATCAATCCTTCCCGGTCCACACAGGTCATGAGAAATTCGGAAGTGTGCGCTTCCAGCTCCCGGGCCGCTGAAACGGGATCTATGCCGGTGGATTCACGCCAGCCCCGGGTGACAATGCGGCCGCCGCGGACATCCAGCGCCACCATGATCCTCTCCCTCCCGAATTCCCGGGCGGCCCTCCGCATGAATTCATGGTCCACTCCGGATTTCCGGAAGACGCGGGTTCCGAAAATCAATTTTTCCGCACCCAAGTCCGCCACCCGCCGGGCCTTTTCGAGAGACCGGATTCCTCCTCCGACCCGGCAGGGAGCGATCCGGCAAAGCCGCCGGATGACATCCTGGTTGGAGCCCTGCTCCAGCGCCGCGTCCAGATCAATAACCGCGATATCTCCATACCTGGAAAAATTCCGGGCCAGTGAACACGGGTCGTCATGTTCCAGTCTCTTTTTCCGGCCCTGTTCCAGCTGAACCGCTTTACCTGACTGCAAATCAATGGAAGGGATGATCATCGTACCGGCACTCCTTTCTTTCGCAGAAAATTTTTTATCTCGGCAATACTCAATTCACGGAAATGGAGAAGGGAGGCCAGCAGCACCGCATCAGCCTTGCCCTCGGCTACCGCCGAATATATTTGTTCGGGACTTCCGGCTCCTCCGGACGCAATGACGGGAATGGACGCCTTTTCGGAAACCCGCCTGGTTAATTCCAGGTCATATCCCGCCCCGGTCCCGTCCTGATCGATGGAATTGAGCAGGATCTCACCGGCTCCCCGCGCCTCACCCTCAGAAGCCCACTTCAGGGCATCCCTGCCGGTATCGCGGCGGCCTCCCCCGCTGTAGGCATGCCAGAACCCGCCGTGTCTTTTGGCATCAATGGATAGAACCACACACTGTGAACCGAACATTTCCGCTCCCCGGGAAAGAATCTCCGGGCTCTTCAGAGCCGCCGAGCAAACCGCCACCTTGTCCGCCCCCGCATTCAGTAAAGTACGCATATCGTCAACTCCGGTGATTCCTCCGCCGACGGTCAAGGGAACAAAGACCCGCTCGGAAACCCTGGACACCACATCCGCCATGGTTTTGCGGCTGGCCGGGGTGGCCCCGATATCCAGAAAAGCGATTTCATCGGCTCCCTCCCGGTTATAAAAATCCGCCAGTTCCACCGGATCACCCGCATCCCGGAGAGAGCGGAAACGGATGCCTTTGACCACCCGGCCGTCATTGACATCCAAGCAGGGAATGACCCGCACCGTCAACATAACCGCCTCCAATTATCCAACAGCTTCAATCCGGCCCGGCCGCTTTTTTCAGGATGAAACTGCACTCCGTACACCCGGCCGCGGCTCACCGCCGCCGGATATTCCAAATTGTAATCCGCCGTCGCCAGAACCATGTCCGGCCGGCAGGCCGCCACATAATAACCATGGATGAAATAAAAATATTCTCCATCCGCAATACCTGTGAAAACCGGATTGTTTTGTTTAAATGTCACATTATTCCACCCGGTCTGAGGAACCTTGGCGGCCTGAAATCTCCGGCAGTGACCGGGGAAAACAGAGAATCCCCTGGCTTGGGGAGATTCCCGGCTGGCCTCGAATAAAAGCTGCATTCCCAGGCATATCCCCAGAAAAGGGCGCCCGCTGCGGAGCCATTCCAGGACCGGCTCCAGCCACCCTCCTTTTTGGATGTTGGTCATGGCCGGCCCGAAAGACCCCACTCCGGGCAAAATCAATTTCCTCACCTTGTTAAAATCACCGGGCGTATCCATAACACGAATATCTTCGCCCAGATAAACAAAAGCCTGAATTACTGATTTTAGATTTCCGGCTCCGTAATCAATCAGTCCAATCATAATCAATCACTCCTTTGGCGCTGGGAATATCCTCCACTTCCCGGATATCCATGGAACAGGCCTGCCGCATGGCTTTACCCAGAGCCTTAAAGGCCGCCTCCATCTTGTGATGGTCGCTGCGTCCGCAAGGCGCTTTGACCACCAGGTTGGACCGGCTGTGCACCGCCAAAGCATGGAAAAAGTCGGGAAGAACATCGGTATCAAAATCTCCGCAGAATCTCCGTTTGAATGAAACGCCGTATTGCAGACAAGGCCGGCCTCCCAGATCCACCGCGGCTAAGGCCAGAGCCTCATCCATAGGAAAAACAAAAAATCCGGTCCGGTTGATCCCTTTCCGGTCACCCAGAGCACGGGAAAAAAGCCCCCCCAGAACCAGTCCAGCATCTTCAATGAAATGATGCTGATCCACATTCAAATCTCCATGGCCTTTTAATGTCAAGTCAAACCGCCCATGGCGGGCGAACGATTCCAGCATATGACTGAAAAATCCAACCGGGATGTCTATCCGGACTTGCCCCTTCCCTTCCAAAACCAGGCGGCCCTGAATATCCGTTTCCGCTGTTCTGCGTTCAAGTTCAGCTTTCCGGGTCATGACAGCACCTCCGCAATGTCATTTATTGAATCTAAAACCTTGACCGCACCATGCCGGAGCAGTCTTTTTTTATGCGAATCCGGGTCCGCTCCCGGGGGGATGATTCCTATCGCATCCATGCCGGCGGCCCCGGCCGCTTTCATATCATCCACATTGTCTCCAAAATAAATCCCCCGGCTGCAATTCATTTCGGCCATGGCCATAAGAAGGCCCAGCGGATGGGGTTTTTGCTTGTCTTCAGGGACCTGGTCCATGGTGATCACCACCGGAAAAAAAGGTTCCATCTCAAACCTTTTCAGCACATATCCGGCGTCGCCGGCGGGACGGCCGGTGACGATTCCGCAGGAATAGCGGCGGCTTATCTCTTGAATGATATTCTTTTCCATAAGCCAGGTCTCATTCCGGACCAGGCCCGAATAATTCTTCCCCAGATACACATCTTGAAAAAACTTGATAATGGTCTTTTTATCCACCATCCGCCGCCGGTCCAGAAGAATGCGTTCGGTCAAATCCCAGTCATTATTGAACCCTCCCCGGTTTTTATAATCCCGGATCACCTCCTCTGCCACGGATTCTCCCGTGAAAGCCGCCACGGTTTCCTGAATCGCTTTCCGGTAGGAACAAGACACATCCACCAGGACCCCGTCCATATCAAACAGCAGAGCTTTCATGGCTTCTCCTCCACCGCCTGCCGCAGTACGGCTGAGAAGATGTCATTGTCACGGGGGGACCCCACAGTGACTCTGAGGGTGTTCTCTAATTTTTTTTGATGGAAACATCTGACCAGAATCCCCCGGGCATACAATTTTTCATACAGAGAACGGCCGGATTCCCTTGTTGTTTGGAAAAGAATGAAATTGGCCCGGCTGGGAAAGGGACGGACTCCGGGTATGCGCTTCAGGCTGTCAAAAAGACGATCCCTTTCCCGGATTATGATTTCAGCTTGAGTCTGCCGAACGTCCCGGTTTTCCAGAACCGCGGCTCCGGCGATCTGCTGGAATATTCCCACGGAAAAAGGCAAGCGGGCTTTGCGCATACCGGTGATCAGCTCTTCTCCTCCCAAGGCATAACCCAGCCGCAATCCGGCCAGGCCCATGGCCTTGGACAGGGTTCTTAAAATGATGAGACGGGAGGAATGAGCCAGCAGGTCCTGCACGGATTCCCGGCTGAATTCAAAATAGGCTTCATCCGCGGCCAAAACGCCGGGAAAGTCTTGTGCCATCCGCTTCCACCCCTCCCGGGGGAAAACACAGCCCGCCGGATTATGGGGAGAAGCCAGAACCATCAGCCGGCAGGACTTCCCGGCACGGAAAACAGCATCCCCATCATAAGAAAAATCCGGCTTCAAAGGCACCTCTTTGACATTAAGATCCATAACGGCGGCAGCTCTTTTATAAACCGAAAACCCCGGTTCGGCCACCAGAACCCGGTCTCCCGGACGGCATACCGCACTCATCAAAGCCATGATAAGCTCATTGGATCCGTTCCCGGCCAGGATTCCTTTTTCCGGATGTCCGGTATACCGGGACAAGGATCGGGTCAAAGAACGCGCGGACCCATCCGGATACCGGTTCCATTCCGCCCGCAGCAGTTTTTCGCTGATATTTTGCTTCAATTCCGGCGTGAGATCAAAAGGAGACTCATTTTGATTCATTTTAATTCCGGTCACAGATTGAGTCACCGCATAATCATCTAAACTTGAGACCGAAGGTTTTATCATACTCATGCTATCACCTTGGTGAAATCATATTCCAGGATATCGGTGGCGCCTAATTTCTTCAGCCGCGGAATAAGCTTCACAATGTCTTTTTTGGGAACCGCCGCTTTCACCGCAAACCCCTCCTCCCGGTACAAAGGCGAAACAGTGGGCGCCCGCATGCAGGGCAGCGTCCGCACAATTTCTTCCAGCCTGCTCCCGGAGACATTCATTTCCAGCATGACCCGGTCCCGGGCATTAAGCACAGCTTTGAACAGCATTTCCAGCTCATCGATTTTAGTGCGCTTCCATTTATCCCGGACAGCTTCCCGGTTCGCGATGAAACAGGTGGATGAATCCATGATTTCATCCACGATTTTCAGATTATGATCCTGAAGGGTTTTCCCGGAGGCCACATTATCAATGATCATGTCGGCATCCTGAGGCGGATAGGCTTCGGTGGCTCCATGGGTGCGGATCAGGAAATAATCATATCCTTTTTTTTGTAAATAACGGGAAGCGATACGGACATATTCTGTGGCCACAATGACTTTTTTGGTTTCAAGGCTTAACACAGAAACCCCTTCCGGCACCGCCGCCACAATTTTCACAGCATCAAATCCCAACCGCATGATTTCCTCCACCTGAGAGCCGGTTTCCTCAATCCAGTCCAATCCGGTGAATCCGGCATCATGGGCCCCCAGTTCCACCAGCTGACCGATATTCTGGGGCTTCATGATTTTGGCTTCTATTTCGGGATCACTTATATATGGAATATAGTTGCGGCCGTTGATGGAAAGGCTGATGCCGGCTTCATCAAGAAGCTCCGTCACATTTTGAAATATATGGCCTTTGGGTATGACTAATTTCAACATGGCTTTACTCTCCTTCCAAAGAAATGAAAAAAGGCAATCCTCAAACGGATTGCAGACGGGTTGATTATTGAAGAATAAAAATTAGTTGAAATGCAGGTGGGATTTGACTTTACAATAGGTCAGAAAATATTTTTGTGTGTATCGCATGGATTTCTATTAAAGCGCATATATATTATCGATGTCAAGTAAAAAATTAAGCCAAGAATCCGGGCGATGGATGGTCCGAATCTTACGGCAGCAGTTCAGAAATGATTTTCATCGTTCTCAGTGTGTTATACTCATGATGAATTCACCTGAATAGATCGGGTTCATAAAAAAAATGGAGAACACCATGAAATCTTTGATTGCGGCGGGATTAAGCATGGCTTTGATCATCGTGACGGGAATGTCCGGAGCCGGCACCTCCGAAAGCCTGGCTCGTCCGGAAAGCGTGGGAATGTCCTCTGTCCGCTTGGCGCGTCTCACTCCGGTTATCCAAAAAGCGGTGGAAAACAAGGATTTCCCCGGGGCGGTGGTGGTAGTGGGAAGAAAAAACCGAATGGTTTACCGGCGGGCTTTCGGGCACAGCAGCTGGGAACCTCAGCCGGAAGAAATGACCGTGGACATGATATTCGATCTGGCTTCCCTCACCAAACCGGCGGCCACCGCCGTTTCCCTCATGATTTTAATGGAACGGGGACAAATCCGGTTATGGGACAAAGTGGCGGATTTCGTTCCCGGCTTCCAGCCTCATACGGATGAGCACGGAAACAAATCCGGAGACGCCCGTATCTGGCATTTACTTACCCATACCTCCGGGCTTCCGGCCTATGTGGACAAGGACGGCATGGAAACTGTTTTGGGGAATTTTTGCCCTACTCTTGAGCTGGTCAAGCACATCGCGGGAATGCCAAAAGTGTCCCCCCCGGGAAAAAATTTCTTATACAGCTGCCTGGGGTTCATAATCCTGGCCCATATCATTGAAGATATCAGCGGAATGAGCATCGCCGAATTCGCGGGGGAATATATTTTCCACCCCCTGGGCATGAAGGACACTTTTTATCAGCCGGCTGATCAAATCCGCAAACGCTGCGTATCCACTCAAAAAGCGGATGGCGAGGTTTTGCGGGGAACCGTGCACGACCCTCTCGCCCGGCTGCAGGGGGGGATATCCGGAAACGCCGGCCTGTTTTCAACCGCGGACGATCTGGCGGTTTTCGCTCAGATGATGCTGAATGAAGGAGAGTTTGAGGGAGTCCGCATCTTGAGTCCGCTGACGGTCCGGCGAATGACCGAAATATATTCCCGGGCTGAATTCTCCGGACGGGGACTGGGATGGGATGTGGATTCCCCCTATTCAACCAGCGGGGGAGATTTATTCGGATCCCGCTCCTATGGACACACCGGATACACCGGCACATCCATGTGGATTGATCCGGAAACGGAAACCTATGTCATTTTTTTAGCCAACCGCGTCCATCCTGATGACAAAGGCGAAGTGATTTCTCTGCGGAGCCGAATCGCCAATCTGGTGGCGGCATCGATCATAAAAGTGGAATTAAATAAGGAAAAGTGAAAAAAGCCGTCACCCTTTTTCATATCCGAGAACAGTGTAATAGATAGCCCGGTCAAAAAACAAAATCACTCTGTTGCTCAATTCCATGGCCTGATTCAATTCCAACACATTATCCATCAAGCCTTCCGACATGATTTTCAGCCATAAATGGCGCCGGGTTCGTATCAGGGCCTGAACCACTTCAGATAAGGCAAAACCTTCCCTGCGCCTTTCGGCTCCTAAACTCTCATAATGCTCGGCGATTTCCTGTTTGGTGGTTTCCCGGGATATCCATTTCCCCAACTGGCTGTAAACCCGGAAAGCCCGGTCATATAAAAGGTTTTCATCATAGGCATGATAGGTGGGCATCCCGGAGTTCTGCTTAATGTCCCGAAGCCAATTCAAAGTGATTTCATCGGCACTCCGTTCTATCAAATTCACTAATTTGTGAGAAACGGAATAATGACGTGTTGATTTAAAAGATTCCATGCCCCCTCCCATAATTAATATAAGCCGGAGAGGAAACTTGTCAAATGCGAGGAGTTTGGGTTGCCTGCGGGCGGAGGAAACGCAGCAAACGCTTTTAACCCCGTCAACTCAATAATCCGTCGATGATTAAATCGGCGGCTTCATCCTCATTCAGGCCCCGGGTCATCAGAGTTTCCAGCTGTTTGTTGTCCACGCTTCCAATAGCGGCCTCATGGGTCACATGGGCTTTAGGGTCACGGACATCCACAATGGGAACGGCTTTAGCCGAGGCCGTATCCTTCACGATCTCCTTGCAGTCGACATGGCCCCGGGCATAAGGAGCACTCGCTTTCATGGTGTTGTATATTTCAGCTCTTGCCTTCTCTCTGACCGCAATGCGGGTGTTTAACACCCCCCGGGCTTTTTCTCCTTCCAGGTGAGCGGTTTCATGGATCTCAATATAGTCATCGTCCCGGCCGCTTATTTTGGCGGTCATTTCGGTTATGCTTTCTTTTCCGCAAAAGGCCTCATAATCGATCCTCATGCGGCCCACCCGTCCTTTTTTCAATTCAAAATCGGATTGGAAGCGGGCCCGGGGGCCCAATTCGACCTTGGCACGGGCATCAACATTAACACCTCCGGCCGGACTGTGAATATGCCTTTCTTCATAGGCGTAACGGGCTCCCTCATCGATACGGATTTGAGCCTCCATAATGTGCTGAATGTCTTCAGCTTCCGGGAATATGCACTCGGCAAAAATTTTAATGTCTGCGTCTTTCTCTATGTGAACATCCAATTTGATTTTTTGAACCGCTTTTTTATGCGTCACTCCGAAACATAAATGAACCGGTTTCTTTATCACAGTCCCTTCCCGCAAACGGATACGGACATCCACGCCGTCTTCCATTTCTTCTGTATCCACGTCAAGTCCCGAAACCCCGATTTTTTGATGAACTTTGTTCAGGTTAATCACCAGTCTGGGAGCTTCCGGGTCATGCATGATTCCGCCCAGACCTGCGGTTTCAATAATATCTTCAATCTTCAGCATTCTGTTCTCCATTTATTTCCGGCACGTTTTTATGATCACACGGAAGGCAGCTGTCCTGATAATAGTCCCTGATTTCACTGACAACCCCTTTACGCAAAAACCGGCCGCTGCACAGCAGAAAAGCGTGTTCCGCTTTTTCCAAAACGGCCAGGCTGTGGGTGATCAAAACCACGGTTGTCCCGGTTTGCTTCAGCAACGCGATGGCATCGAAAATTTTCTGAAGCGACGCCACGTCTATTCCTGAATCCGGCTCATCCAAAAGAACCATTTTGGGACGCATCGCCAGAATCGACGCCAGTTCAATTTTTTTTCGCTCTCCTCCGCTCAAGGTCTTATCCACCGAACGGTCAAGATAGTTATCCGGTGACATGCCGGCTTTTTCCAATGAATCCGCAATGACCTCTTCGGTTTTTTCCCGGGATGAAGCCAGCATGAAATCCCGGACTTTTAATCCTTGGTAGCGGGCCGGCTCCTGCCAGCCAAGAGTGATGCCTAACCGGGCCCGTTCATCTATATTCAAACCTTTTATGGATTGACCCTCAAAAAGAATGTCACCCTGGATGTCACGGAATCCTTCCAGCCCCATAATCACCGACGCCAAAGTGGACTTTCCGGCCCCGTTGGGTCCAACCACCGCATGAACGTGCCCTCGCCAGATATCGAGGTTGATATCATCCAAAATGGTTTTTTCGCCTAAACGCAGCGATAGATTTCTGATCTCTAAAATATTCATAGTGATCACCTTTCCAGCAGCTCTTTCACCGCCTTCAGAAAAGAACGGACGGTCTCAGAACTGTCATATTGGCAGAAACTGGCCCTGGCCAGGCTGGACCGTTTTAAAACCCGGAACACAGCAGCGGAATAATGATTGCCGCTGCCGATTTGAATGCGGTGCCGGGTCCATAAATGCCTTTTGACGGCATCCGCCTTCATTCCCTTGATATCAAATGCAAAAGTGGGATCTCTCCCGGTGTATAAAGACGGATCGGTTATTCCGTAACATATAAATTTCTTCGGGTCAAACTTCTGAAATCCTTCCAAAACCATACGGCCCAGGCTGTGGTCATACTCTTCCACCGCTTTCATCACTCCATGAAACAATTGCCGGCGGCTCAATTGCCGACAGCGATCAGAAGAAAAAATTCTCCTCCCCAGCCAAAGGAAATATTCCAGCGCGCCGGCGAATCCGGCAAGGACCGGATTATTCAGCATCCCCTGTTCCAGATTGAAGGGAGGGACATTTTTATTGGTTTCGACCCGGTATGGACGCGCTTCATCCAGCCGGTCCCGCCGGCCCCACAAAATTCCCAGCATGGGGCCGAAAATTTTATAGCCGGAAAAAGCCAGAAAATCACATCCGGTGGATTGAACATCGATGGGGCCGTGAACAGAATGGTGAACCGCATCCACACAAACCATGCACCTCGGAGATTTCCTTTTCACAGCCGGAATGATCGTTTGAAGAGGAACAACGGTTCCAAAGGCATTGGAAGCCATGGTGAGGGCCAAAAGCCGGGTTTTTGTGTCTGCCAGGGATAACAAATGGTCAATATCCAGCCGGCCTTGCTCATCAATCGCCGCCCGGCGGACTTCGCACCCCTGCAGCGCCCCCTGCACTCTTTCCCAAGGAGACACGTTGGCCATATGGTCCAAATCGGTGACGATCACATTCTCATCCGGCTGTATCATGACTTGAAGCGCGTATGCCAAATTGAACAAAGCCTGGGTGGTGGAAAAATGAAAACTGATTTCCTCAGGGGAAGGGGCATTGATGAAATCAGCGGTCATCTGCCTGACTTTGGCATGAAAATCCCGGGTGGCGGTTTCAGCCGGATACACATCCCCCGGCATGGGATGGGCGGTCCTCACCGCGTCAGAAACGGCCTGGATGGAAAAATCAGAAGTAACCGTTCCGGCGGCGCCGTTGAGATATATCCGTCTATTGCCGAAAAGATCCCTTTCCAGCAAAGGAAAACACTTCCGGATTTCCGGATGAACGTCTTCTATATTTTTTTTGGGTTTTGCAATATCCATTTAATGCTGATCCCGTTTTTCCATTTTTTCGACTTGCCGGGCAATCAATTCAATCTTACAGATTCTTTTCATTTTTTCTCCTTTTAACGGCATCTGCGATCATGCCTCCCTTTGATCAACGGCGACGGTTTCAGGTCCGGATCCGGGACCCGGGCAGCATCCCGCCGAAAGGTAAATATCCGGAGCGCTATTATACTCCAATTGCGGCGCCAAAGTAAGAAAAAAGCGGAATTTTGATGACACCGCGTCCCGGCTCATGCTATATTTAATGGTTATGACTTTTCCCGTCCCAAATGATGAGCCTGCACGGGCAGCTACAGATACCATTGCGCGCTGCCGCCGTCAGCGAGGAGGTAGGATGAAAAAATCAGCAAGCCTTGTTTTTCTGTCCTTATTTTTATTGGCCCTTTCCTTCAGTCCGGGAGCCGCACAACAACAAGCCGAGCCGGAAAAGCCCCAAAATAACTTGTCCCTGGTTGACAATCCGGAGCCGGTGGATGAGAGGGTTAAAACCGGCTTTGAATCCATAACCGGAAAAGACGCCGTGACCTATCTGGAATTTTTGTCTTCCGATGTTCTGCAAGGCCGGGAAGCCGCCACCCGGGAATATGAAACCGCAGCCCGGTATGCCGCGTCCATGTTCTCCCTGTGGGGTATTCTTCCAGCCGGAGACATCAAGTTTTCCGCGCCGCAGGGAATGTTCGGCGACCCAGATGCCCCCGGGAAACCGGAACGCACCTATCTTCAGCAGGTCGAAATACGGGAAATTCTCAGCAGCGAAGGCGACATTCAGGTTAAATGGAGCCAAGGCCCCCTGGAAAAAACCCACACATTTCAACCCGGTATCGACTACCTCTATTCGGGATCAGGAACGCAGTCCCTCAGCGCTCCCCTGGTTTTCGCGGGATACGGCATCCAGGAAAAATCAATCAAATGGGATGATTACAAAAATATCGATATCAAAGGGAAATTCGTTTTGATATTCACCGGAATCCCCGGAGCCGATGACCCGGATTCTCCTTTCAACACTACGGAAATGAAGAAAAAATACCAGCCGCCCCGTATGATGCGGCGCTGGACATCCCCCAAAATTGAACTGGCCCGTAAATTGGGAGCGGCCGGTGTTCTCATGATAGAAAGCGATGTGCAGGACGGGCAGGACGTGCCGGCCCAGATCATCCGAAGCCGCCGGATCAACGACGAGAGGCCCATTTTCCCCGGTGAGCGGAGACGCATGAGTCTGATTGAAGGCAAGGGGCTGCCCATGCCCTGGCAGTCGGTCATGCGGATACAAATCTCACGGGAAATGGCCGACACCATCCTGGGTTTAATCAGCCGGAACAGTCAAGACTTGCAGGAAAAAATAATTTCCGCTTACGCTCCTTTTTCTTTCGCCCTGGAAGGAGTAACCCTGAAGCTCAGCAACCGGTCTGAAACCCGGCTGGTTTCTTCCCCCAATGTCCTGGGCTACATGGAAGGTTCCGATCCTGAGCTCAAAGACGAGGTCGTCGTCATCGGAGCCCACCTGGACCATCTGGGCAAAAGAGGCGACTACATTTTTAACGGAGCCGATGACAACGGTTCTGGTTCGGCGGGGGTTATGGAAATCGCGGAAGCCTTCAGCAAAAACCCGGTCAAACCGAAAAGGTCCATCCTGTTTGCGCTCTGGACTGCTGAAGAAAAAGGACTCCTCGGATCCCGTTATTATGTTTTCCATCCTTTTTTTCCGATAGACAAAACGGCGGCCTGCTTGAATTTGGATATGATCAGCCGCAACTGGGATAAGGCCGGATTGCAAAGAATGTCACGGATGTGGGGAATCGACGTGGATAAAGAGACCATGGAAAAAATCGACGTTGAAAACTTCATAAGCCTGTCTTTCGCTGAAGAAGCCCCTTATTTGGGAGAATTGCTGAGACAATACAATCGGCACATCGGCCTTTCCCTGCACCTCCGGCCATCCGAAAGCGCCATGGGCGGCAGCGATCACGCCCCCTTCGCCATGAGCAAAATTCCGTGGATCTTTTTCTTCGCCGCCATGACCGAAGATTACCATCAACCCAGTGACAGCGTAGAAAAGGTCAACTCCGAGCTCATGGAAAAGATAATGCGCCTGACTTACTTGACTGCTTTTCATATAGCCGATCAAGAATAATTCTTTCCAAAACTATTTTAGTCCTGAATGATGAACGGGCCGAGGTTGCCGCAGACGGCGACATTCTTTAATTCAATGTCGTCCCGGGGAGCGAAGCGGCGGGAATCTTCGAGTGCCTCGGCTGATGATTCAGAACCGGCTCATCAGACCAAGGCGAATAAGATCCTCACGGCCTGCTTCGCAGGCCTCAGGATGACAGCGGAACTGTCATTTTCTCTAAGGTATAGGTCGGGTTAGTCATAATGCCAAGAAAAGAATTGAATCCATTTGGGGAAATCTGATAGTATAATGTTTAATATTTCACAATATATCAAGGGGATGTGAGGGTCGAGGAGGCCCGATGAAACGAGTGTCGGTTTTTTTTATACAATTTTTGGCCGTTTCTTTTGTGATATTCTCTGCAGCCCTGCCTTTGGAACAAGTCGCCATAAAAGGTCACGTTTATGATCAAAATTCCCAACCGGTTTCAGGCGTTCGAGTGGAAGTCGTGGAAAGCAAACTGGAAACCAGCACGGATAAAAACGGCGCTTTTTATATCCGCGGATTGGATACGGGATCCTACCGTCTTCTGTTCACCCATCCCGAATATATGCCGGGAGTGCTGGCGATCACCGTGACCGAAAACGTCCCCAAAACCGTAAAAATGGACATCGCCAAGCTGAGTCCGAAATTGATGATTTTGAAAGAGGAAATCACCGTCACGGCCCAAGCGGAATCCATGATTGATGTCAGCCTCCCTTCCCACCGAACCATCATGACGGACCAAGTGGTGGCCCAGTTAGGGACATCCAATATCGCGGAGACCGTGGAAAAAACCTCAGGAGTCACGGCCATCGGCAAAGGCGGCTATTCCATGGTGCCCGCTATCCGGGGATTGGCGGAGCACCGCATTCTCCTTCTGGTTGACGGCGTTCCTATCCGGTCCGAACGCCGCATCGGGGCCAGCGCCTCGTTTGTGAACGTCAACGATATTGAACGCATCGAAGTCAACCGGGGGCCTTATTCCGTCTTCCATGGATCCGGCGCTATCGGCGGCATCATCAACCTGATCACCCGGTCTCCTCAGCCTGATGCTCCCCTTCGGGGGACCTTGCAGCTGGGATACAACACCGCCCGGCAAGAAAGAGCCGGCTCCCTGAACCTGCAAGGGTCCGCAGGTAAATACGGTTTTATGTTTTCCGCCAACGGAAAAAAAGCCGATGACTACGCCTCTCCGGAAGGCATAGTGGAATGGTCCCGCTATTCCGATTATGATGTTATGTTCAAACTGAACCGCCGGAATGAGAATTCCCGTTTTTATATGACCTTTATCAATTATCACGGAGTCGACTTAGGCAAACCCAGCCCTGCTTCCGAATACAAACCCCGGTGGTATCCCAATGAGAAAAATACGATTTTCACCGCCGGATATGAAACTCAAAACATAAGTTTTTTAGATAACTTCAACGCCGTTTTCTATGTCTTTCCCTCGCTTCTGGAAACTAAAAAAGAGAATCTGAGGGAAGACTATTCTGTGAAAAAACGCAATCTCGCTGAAATCGAGACAAACAATTTCGGGGTCAAAGTCCGGGGCGGAAAATCCCTCGGAACCCGGCACACCGTGAATTTCGGAATGGATTTTTTCGGCCGGCGCAACATCAACGATCAAAACACGGAATGGGAAATCGATTCAGCAGACCGAATCACCAGCGTCACTGAAGAAACCTCCTTGTCGGATGCCCGGAGAAACAATTTCGGTTTCTACCTGGATGAAAAATTCCAGGCCGCTTCCAGCCTCACTCTCAATGCCGGCCTGCGGTATGATTTCATCAGCACAAGCAACATCATGGATGATTCCCGTTTTTCCAGGAATGACCAATCGTTTACCGCATATATCGGATCGATTTTCCAATTCACTCCCCGCCTTTCGCTCTTGGCTAATATCGGACGCAGTTTCCGCTTCCCCACAGTCAGTGAGCTGTTTTACACCGGCTTGACAGGCCGGGGCACGGTTTTCGGCAATCCCGATTTGGATCCGGAAAAAAGCCTGAATCTGGATGTGGGCCTCCGCTACCTGCACCCTGATTTTTTCGGGTCTTTATATCTTTTCAGCAACACCATCAGTGACATGATCCAAAAATATGAAGGCCCGGATGAAGATGAATTTTTTTATAAGAATCTGAGCGAAGGCCGGATCACCGGCATTGAAGGCGAGTTTAACATCTGGCCGTTCAAACATTTCGAGTCTTCTCTCCGCTTCCACTATTTGGAGGGAAGGGACACCACCGATGATTCCCCCCTTAATTACATTCCTGCGGCCCGGCTGGTTCTGGGAATGAAGTATGCTCCGGACCGCTTCTGGATTGAACCCAGCCTGACCTTTTCGGCCCCCAAAAAAGATCCCGGCCCTTTGGAAATTGAAACCGGCGGATACACTCTGTTGAACACCGTGGTGGGATACCGTTTCACCCCCGGCTTAACCTTTCTTCTCATTGGTCAAAATCTTCTCCACCAGACATACCGGGTGTCCGCGGATCAAGACGGCGTGATCGCTCCCGGCCGCTCTCTCATCTTTCGGGCAATCTATTCTTTTTAGAGCTGAATGATGAGCGGGCCGGGATGGCCGCAGATACCGGCAATTATTAATTCAATGTCATTCCGGGGAGCAAAACGACGAGAAATCTCTGCAGACTAATTGAAGCTCTTATTACGGCCCCGTTTATTCATTTTTTTATTGACCCTTGTCCCGGATTCTTAATAGAATCATAGGTGTTTAAAAAGGTAAATCATGAATAAAATCTTCATTGCGATTCTCATATTGATAGGCGTCGTTTTGTGCTTTAACTCAACCCGCCTTACCGGGGAAGCTATCCAAAATCCCTCTGATGGAATTAATATCACGATACTATATGACAATTATACATTTATCGAAGGAACCCAATCCGATTGGGGATTCTCCTGCCTTATCACGGGCACGGAAAAAACCATTCTCTTTGATACCGGGACCAAGAGCGATATTCTCAGGCACAATATTGATATCCTGGGAGTGGATATCACCCAAGTGGACGCCATCGTCATCTCTCACAATCACGGGGACCACACCGGCGGCTTGCTTTGGGTTATGGAAAAAATATCCCCTCTGGTTCCTGTTTATGCTCCCACTTCGTATCTGGGAAAACAAATTGAAGAGAAAAAAGATCGAATCATCCGTGTGACGGATCCCGTGGAGATCTGCGGGGGGGTTCACTCAACCGGAGAAATGGGAACTGCCATCAAAGAGCAATCATTAATTCTGAATACGGCACGCGGATTGGTTTTGGTGACCGGCTGCGCCCATCCTGGTATTGTGGATATCATTGAAAAAGCGGAATCCGTCCTTGATAAAAAAGTCTATTTTGCTTTCGGCGGTTTTCATCTTATATCTAAACCGGAAAACCAAATCCGGCGGATCATTGAAAGATTCAGAGAGCTGGGAGTCGTTCAATGCGGAGCCACCCACTGCACCGGACCGGAGGCCATCGGTTTGTTCAAAGATTCCTACGGAGATAAATTCGTGGACATGGGTGTTGGCCGCACCATCAATATTGAGAGGAAACCATGAAATCAAAGATCAATGGGCTTCTATTAATCGGTATCATCGGGACTTCCGTGTTCTGTGCCCATTTCGGGATTAATTACGGACGTGCTGTCTGGGGAAACAGCGAAATATGGTGGACCCCCCGGTCCCTGGTGCTTCCTCTGGAAGAAACCAGCCATGAATTCAGGCTTTTTATCAGGGGAGCAAACCTCCAGGATCTCCTCGAACGCGGTTCCTTGAGAGCTCTGGATTCAGAGGGAAATTCTTACCAAGTCACATACGAAGATATCACAATCCGGCTAAACAACTGGCCCGAAGTCAAAGCCACATTCCTTCATTCCGCCGTTTTTTCCGGAATCATGCTGGGGATATCTATCACCTGCCTCATCCTGGGACTCTCTTCCTTTATCCGCAGCAGGAGGGGGAAAAATCCAATGGTATGAATAAAAGGAATGTCTCCGAATTCCTTTTCAGCGCTGGTTAATAAAAACAGCTGTCAGCGGCGGGATTTCATCCAGGCAAAGACAATCCCGAAAATAATTCCGAAACGGATGGCGTATTCCCAGTCCACGGCTCCGTTCCCGTGCGCGATCAAACTGTACAAGAACGTAACCGCCGCCGCAACCACAAAGGTTATCGCTCCGGTAATAATGGATTCCTTAACAATTTTGAAGATTTTCATCCCTCCTCCTTATTTACATACGCCCAGTCTTTCAGGATAGTAATTCGGCTTGGATAAATTATAGTATTTCTAGTAATTCATTTCTAGCCTGACCCATTCAAAAAAATGGCGATGGTCTTTTTATGATCTTTGTTTCAGAGGAATGCAAGGTTTTTCTGAAAATTACAGCTGAAACGTTCGAGTAATTCGACTTGGCTGAGATAAATTACAGTGGCCTGTCGCGTTGAAATTAACATCCCGCTTGTGATATTATTAACCGTCTTGTGGGCAGAAATACCAGATTTTAGCGTTAAATGGCAAATCCCGGGCAACCGGGCGGGGCCTTTTTTGAGTCTATGACGGACGGCCGAGCAAGTCTAAGCCCAAGGCATGACATGAACATGAATAGCCGCGTGGAACGAAGCATCGGCCTTACGACTCTACCGGGTTTCCCGGTATGTCGATGTGGGATGTGAAGCAATGAGATCATCGAAAGTCATTCACGTGGTGAGCTGCCACGCGGAAGGGGAAGTTGGCGATGTCATCGTCGGCGGGGTTGCTCCGCCGCCTGGTGAAACGATCTGGGAGCAGCGTTGTTTCATTGCCAAGGATGATCATCTGCGGCGTTTCATGCTGAACGAGCCGCGCGGCGGAGTGTTTCGACATGTGAATCTGTTGGTCCCTCCCAAAGATCGACGTGCTCAAATTGGATGGATCATCATGGAGCCCGTCGATACTCCGCCGATGTCGGGCTCAAACTCCATCTGTGTGGCGACGGTGGTGCTCGACACAGGGATCGTACCCATGACCGAACCGGAAACGGAACTTCTGATGGAAGCGCCGGGCGGCTTGGTCAAGGCTCGGGCGCTGTGTCGCAATGGAAAGGCGGAACGGATCACAATCAGAAATGTTCCCTCCTTCGCTGATAAGTTGGCGGTGCCGTTGGAAGTGGAAAATCTCGGAACACTGACCGTTGATACAGGCTATGGCGGCGACAGCTTCGTAATCGTCGATGCGGCGACTCTGGGATTTGCAATTGTGCCGGCAGAGGCGCGTGAGTTAGCCGCGGTCGGCACAAAAATCACGGCTGCTGCCAACGAGCAGTTGGGGTTCCGGCACCCCTTGAATGACCAGTGGGGTCACATCTCGTTTTGTCAGTTTGCAGGCCCCCTGACCAACGAAAACGGCGTATTGATTGGACCGAACGCCGTCGTTGTCCGCCCAGGCAAAATTGACCGGTCACCTACAGGGACAGGCTGTTCTGCACGCATGGCTGTTCTTCACGCGCGCGGACAAATGCAGGTTGGCGATCGCTATCGAGCCCGGTCGATCATTGGATCCGAGTTTGAATGCGGAATCGAGTCTTTGACTTCCGTTGGCCGGACCAACGCCATTGTGCCGACCGTCTCAGGCAGAGCGTGGATCACGGGGATGCATCAACTCATGCTGGATCCGGAGGACCCGTGGCCCGACGGGTACCGGCTTGCCGATACATGGCCGGATTCGTTTTGAAAACATTCTTACCTAAAACCTAAAAGCCTTAAATTATAGTATTTGAATAACATAGATTTTTCCTCTCCCTGGAGCACTTTCCTTAGAAGAGATTTTTTGTGCAAAAAATTGATTCTAACAGGACAATTCTTACCGTTGCTTCTAAAACCGATCTTACTGATTTTAAGTAAGAAAAAAGCACAGGAATGTCTTAAAACCGATTTTTATATTAAAGGTTCATCACAATAATGGATACCTTGTGGCATGGATGTTGTAGATTTTAAGCTTAAAGTAATCGATATCTCTATAGCCATAGGCTCTGCGTTTGATCACTTTTATACGGTTATTAATCCCTTCTACTTTGGCTGTGGATATGGGGAAATCAAAGTAATTTAAAATTCCCCAGGCATGACGGCGAAGCTT
>JAWODN010000022.1:0-42872 GCA_046483285.1 Candidatus Aminicenantota bacterium
TTCACTGCGAATGCCCTGCAACAAAGCAGATGCGGTGAGAGTCGGCCCGCCCGAAGGGTAAAAAAATTGCGATTAAAATAAAAATATGAAAATGAAAAACTTTCTATTTGAACTTTCAATAAAAATCATGTTAATTGCTGATAAAAAAGGGATTGCAAAAACATCGCAATTTTTTTATGAATAATTCAGGCTATGTTGCAGGTCGGATAAGATTGACAGCCAAGCGATACTTTGCCCCAGCAGAACAAATCCAATTTCCGTTCATTACCCTGAAAGGCCGTGAGCACCATCATCTCACCCGGGTCATACGCATCCAGCGGGGGGAAACCATTGAAGTCTTCGACGGGCGGGGGAATTATCACTCGGCAAGGGTGGAGCGGATCGATTCGTCCACAACCAAGCTGAGAATTGTAAAGTCATATTCTGAAAATAAACCGCGGTTTAAACTGATTCTGGCGCCGGCTTTAATTAAACCCAAGTCTATGGATTTGATGCTGCAAAAAGCAACCGAACTCGGAGCATCCTGCATATCTCCGGTTTTGGCGGAAAGGTCCGTGGTCAAGTTAGAACGGAACATTCAAAAAAAAATAACACGCTGGGAAAAAATTGTTTTGAGTGCAGCCAAACAAAGCGGGCGGGCTTATTTGCCTAAGATCGAAAATCCAGTTCCGTTGGCACGATTTTTAAAGGATAAGGCTGGCGGAACAGGACTCTGTTTATACCAGCATGAACAAAATTTGCTTAAAGATATTCTCACAGAATCAAGCCCTTCCAAAGAGGGGGTTTTCCTTTTAGTGGGACCGGAGGGAGACTGGACAGACCCGGAAAAAAAGAATATAGTTCAGCACGGATTCCGGATGGCCAGTTTAGGCCCCAAGACGTTGAGATCGGAAACAGCGGCAATATTCGGTTTGGCTATTATTTTTCATTTCTGGATGATTTGACATGTTTTTACAGGGACAAAAAGTCGGCAAATACCAGATAATCCGATCTTTGGGAAGCGGCGGATTCGGGGTTGTTTATTTAGCCAAGGACACCTGGCTGAATATTCCGGTCGCACTCAAAGTCCCTCACAAACAATCCGTTGAATTATTTAAACTTCTTAAAGAACCCCGGCTTCAGGCTGCTTTGAACCATCCGAATATTGTCAGAATGCTTTCGGCTGAAAAAGAAGATAAAGTGTTTTTTATGGTGATGGAATATATCAGGGGAAAAACCCTGGAAAAAGTTCTTGATAAAGAAAAAATATTGAATTATGAAAAAGCTTCCAGCTATATTCTTCAAATATGCGATGCCGTGCAGCATGCTCATGAAAACCGGATAATCCACAGGGATCTCCGTCCTTCCAATATCATGCTTAATGAAAAAGACAAAGTGAAAATCACGGATTTTGGGACTTCCGCCTGGCTGAATAAAGTTCCATATGCCTCAACCCGGATCGGATCCCCTCCCTACATGGCACCCGAACAATTTCTGGGAAAGGCTTCTTTTCAATCGGATATTTATTCCATCGGATGTATATTTTATGAAATGATTATCGGACGCCCTCCTATTTTCGACCAGGACCCTTTTAAAATTCTGGAAAAGGCCAGGCAGGGCAAAATCACACCGCCCCGCATAAAAAACAGCCGTCTTCCTCGAGAAATTGATGCCATCATTATGCAATGTCTCCAATCCGATACGAAAGGCAGATATCATGGGGCGGGGGCGATCATTGAGGCTTTGGCTTGTTTCGGAGGCAAGAACGCAGAAAAATCAGAGCTGGAGGATATCCGCCGGAGAATTCAGGCCAGAGACCAGAAACAAGACATGTGCTGCTGGAATTGCCGAAAGCCTCTTCCTTATAAGTCCAATCGTTGTCCATATTGCGGTGAGGAAAATTGACTTGAGTATGTAATTGGGATAATATGAAATCCCTAAAAACCGACAGGAATGATGAACGGGCCGGGCCTGTCGCGGAAGCCGGGTGCAGAGTCTGTCATCGCCGTTTTGGGGAGTGAAAATAAACTTTTTTCGGGGGTTAGGCAATGGATATTGATGAGTTATTGAAAATCGCCATTGAGAACGATGCGTCGGACCTTCACATCAAAGCAGGAAACTATCCGATTATACGCATCCATGGAGAATTGAAAGCTCTTGACAATTATACCAAGTTCACACCGGAGAAAACGGAAGAATTGGTTAAACAAGTGGCCGGGGAATACTATATGAATGAACTGAGAAAAAATCATGATATTGATCTGGCATACGGTCTTCCCGGCTTCGGCCGCTTCCGTGGGAGCATATACCGTCAGAGGGGGTCGTTCGCCATGGTTCTCCGGATTATTCCTCTTGATGTCATGACAATTAAAGAACTTCTTTTGCCGGAAGTTTTGGAGTCAATCGCAGAAGAAAGCCGGGGGTTGGTCTTGGTTACCGGCACAACCGGGTCGGGAAAAACCACCACCCTGGCGGCCATAATCCATCATATCAATCAGCGCAGAAAAGAAAACATCATCACCATTGAAGACCCCATAGAATATCTGCATCAGGATATGCGGAGCACCATAAGCCAAAGAGAGGTGGGGTTTGATGTGAAATCATTTTCCCGGGGACTGAGAGCCTCTCTCCGCGAAGACCCGGACATTATTTTAGTAGGGGAAATGCGCGATTACGACACCATAAGCACGGCCTTGATGGCGGCTGAAACCGGCCATCTGGTAATGAGCACTCTGCACACCACTGATGCCCCTGAGACGATTAACCGGGTGGTCTCCGTATACGCTCCGCATCACCAGCGGCAGGTCCGTCTGCAGCTCGCCAGCATAATCAAAGCCATTATTTCTATGCGCTTAATTCCCCGAAAAGATGGAAACGGGCGGGTACCGGCGGTGGAAGTGATGATCAATACTCCTTATATTTCAGAATGTATTCAGGATAAAGATAAAACCGGGCTGATCCGGGATGCTATCGCTTCCGGGGTTTCTCAATACAAAATGCAGACTTTCGATCAATCCATTTATAAGTTATATAAAAGCGGATATATTTCTTATGAGCAGGGGATGAGGTATTCATCAAGTCCCGATAATTTCAAACTTCGCGTTATGGGAATTCAATCATCGCGGGATGTGGCTATGGAAGATATGGAAAAAGAAATGGGGGAAGTGGAGCGGAGTGAGGACTGACCCGCCGGCCGGAACTGTCCTCGGCATCAGCCCCGGCCCGTTTATCATCCAGACTAAATCATTTGGGAGGGCGGAAGAATTGGCATGAAGTCACAGGAAATCAGAGAGCGTTTTTTAAAATATTTTTCCGACCGGGGGCATAAAATAGTCCCCAGTTCATCTTTGCTTCCGAAAGATGACCCCACTCTTCTTTTCACCAACGCCGGAATGAATCAATTCAAAAATGTTTTTCTCGGCTTGGAGAAAAGGAGTTATCAGCGAGCGGTTTCTGTTCAAAAATGCATGCGGGTCAGTGGAAAGCATAATGACTTGGAGATGGTCGGAAAAACCAGTAAGCACCATACCTTTTTTGAAATGCTGGGCAATTTTTCGTTCGGAGATTATTTCAAAAGAGACGCCGTTCATCTCGCTTGGGAGTTGATGACGCAGGAATACGGTTTTCCCAAAGACCGGCTTTTTATAACCGTATTCCGGGATGATGATGAAGCCTATGCCGTTTGGAAAAAGGAGATCGGAATACCCGATAATATGATATTCCGAATGGGGGAAGAGGACAATTATTGGAGCATGGGAGAGACCGGCCCCTGCGGACCGTGTTCGGAAATCCATTATGACTTGAACCCCTCCGGCGGGGGGGATCCCCGCACCCTGATCGAAACCGGTCATGAGCGGTTTATAGAGCTTTGGAATCTGGTATTCATGCAGTATAACCGTGATAAGGATGGATCCATCCGGGAGCTGCCTTCGCCTTCCATTGATACCGGAATGGGCCTGGAAAGAATGGCGGCTGTGCTGCAAGGCAAAAAAAACAATTATGACACCGACTTGTTTGCTCCCCTTTTAAAAAAAGCATCGGAAATCGCCGGCGTTGAATTTCCAGCCGGTCAGCAAAACCTGGTGCATCTCCGGATTATCGCCGACCATATGCGCGCCGTCACATTTTTAATCGGAGACGGCATTATGCCCGCCAATGAAGGCCGCGGTTATGTTTTAAGGCGTTTGATCAGAAGATCTTTCCGGGCCGGCCAAAAAATGGGAATAGAGAAACCTTTTCTTTATACTTTGGTGGGCGTTGTCTGTGATATCATGAAGAACGGGTATCCCGAGCTGCTGAAATCAGCCGACTATATCTCGCAAATCTGCCTTGCCGAAGAGGAGCGTTTTGCTGATACTTTGACTGCCGGACTTAAAACATTCGACCGCATTGCTGCCCAAACAAAAAAAGCAAGCCGGCAAGTCATTCCCGGCGAACAGGTTTTTAAACTCTATGACACTTACGGTTTTCCTCTCGATCTTTCCCAAGAGCTGGCCGGAGAAGAGGGGCTGAAGGTGGATGAGAAAGGTTTTTTTCTGGCCTTGGAAAAGCAGCGCCGCCGTGCCAGAAAATCCTGGAAAGGGGATGCCGAACAGGAGGAAAGGCGGATTTATGAACCGTTTAAAGACCTCAAAGTCCGGTTTGAAGGTTACGACCGCGGCATGATTCCTGACGCCGAAGTTCTTGCCGTGTTGAAAGACGGCAAGGCGGCCGATTCATTAAAGGAAGGGGAGGCCGGAGAAATTTTTTTGGACAGGACTCCATTTTATGCGGAAGCCGGAGGGCAGGTGGGAGACAGCGGCAAAATCCTCTCATCAAAAGCCCGGCTTGACGTTGAAACAACCTATTATCCCATTCCTGAATTGATTTCTCATAAAATCAAAGTGAAGTCCGGAGTCATCCATCCCGGTGAGACAGTTGAAGCTGTCATCGATCAATCCCAGAGAAAGGACATCAGCAGGAATCACACTTCAACGCATCTTCTGCATGCGTCTCTTCGAAGAATTTTAGGGCCGCACGTCAAACAATCCGGATCCCTGGTTTCTTCCGGCCGGCTGCGTTTTGATTTCACTCATTATGCTTCTCTCAGCACGAATGAAATTGAGCGGATAGAATCGCTGGCCAACCAAAAAATCCTGGAAGATATTCCTGTAAGCATCCGGGAAACCACTATGGAGGAAGGAATCAAATCAGGGGCTGTGGCTATTTTTGATGAGAGGTATGGAGAAAAAGTCAGAGTGGTGACCGTTGGTGATTTCAGTAAAGAATTGTGCGGAGGGGTTCATGTTAACCGGACAGGTGAAATCGGGGTATTTAAAATAAAATCCGAAGGAAGTGTTGCCGCCGGAATGAGAAGAATTGAAGCCGTGACCGGCAAATTCGCTCTGGCCTATTTTCGTAAAAACGAAGAGCTGTTGAATGATATTCAGAATATGCTTCAAACGCCGCGGAATAATCTTCTCACCCAGATTGAAAAAATTCAGGAAGCCCTGAAAGAGAAGGAAAAAGAGTGCGCGTCCATGCGTCAAAAAGTTGTTCATATCAGCAGCCAGAAAAAGGATAAAAAAGTTCATAATATTAATGGAGTCTCCATCCTGACTCAGCGGGTAGACGGCCTGAGCCAGCCTGAACTGCGTAATTTGGCTGATTCTCACAAACAAAAGATCGGGTCCGGGGTGGTGGTCCTGGGGACGGTTCACGGAGGCAAAGCTCTTCTAGTGGCGGCGGTAAGCAAAGACCTGACTGAAAGAATCACAGCCAGTGAAATCATTAAAAAAATCGCGCCGGTTGTGGGCGGCGGAGGCGGGGGAAGACCCGATTTCGCCCAGGCCGGAGGGGCAAGCCCGGGCAAACTGGATCAAGCCCTGAGTGAAGGTTTGGAATTTCTCAAAACGAAAATATCACCTCTAAAGGGGATTGATAATTAAACAGGATTTGTTTTACATTAAAAGCAAAATCATGATAAGAATCCCTTTAAATGCCACCCGGATGAGAAAAGGTATTCCGGCTGTCTTTACGGCGCTGCTGTTGGCCATAGCTGTTTCAGTGATTCCCGGATACTCATCATCCCTTTCCGGCAAGGGCAACTATGATCAAATCATAGAAAAAATCGCGCACAAATATGATCTCCCATCTGAATTGATTCATTCCATAATCAAAGCGGAATCAAATTATAACTCTTATGCGGTTTCATCCAAAGGAGCGGCCGGGTTGATGCAGTTGATGCCGAAGACAGCTGAGCAATATGGAGTCAAGGACAGGTTTGACCCGGTGGAAAACATTGAGGGCGGCACAAAATATTTGAAAGACTTGATTAAAATTTATGATCAAAATCTTGAATTGATTTTGGCGGCCTATAATGCCGGCCAGGAAGCGATTAAAAGATACCAGGGGATCCCCCCGTATCCCGAGACCATTAATTATATTGAGAAGGTCAAATCCGCCTACGGCAGAAGAGATCTTCAAACCCGGACCAGGATATACACTTATTACGATAAGGATGGCCGCCTGGTTTTGACCAACAACCAGGCTTTATACAACGCCAATAGAAAAAGAAAAAATTAACCCGTCCTGTAAAAAAGCAAGCCGGGTTAGATGAAGGCCCGGATGGGAAACTTTTCCGGAAGGATAGTGAATTTCGCCGGAGTCCGGCCCAATTGTTCACCATCCACTTCAATTAAAGCGTGATTGTCCCGGTCTGAGGCGTCAACCAGGATTTCTTTTCCCCGGATCCAATCGATCTTGGAGTGGTTTAAATGTTTTCCGAAATAAAGACGCCAGGCATTGAAGAAGAAATCAGACAGCCGCATGCCTTTGATCAAAATGATATCAAAAAGTCCGTCATCCAATCGGGCATAGGGAGCGATTTTCATGCCTTTTCCGAAAATACGACCATTGGATACAGCTCCGATCATGTATTTTTCCAAAGGAAGGACGTCTCTGTCGATTTTAATATTCAGGTTTTTATGTTTAAAGGCCGAGACGACCGAAACCAGGCAGAATAAATACCTGGACGCCTTGCGCTTAAGCCTTGCTTGATTAATTTTTCTGACCACTTCACCGCCGATTCCGAAATCAGCTATATTCAGGAAGTATCTTTTCTCCTTTTTGCCCTCATGGTTGTGGTAAACGATCCGGCCCATGTCGATATGCCGGCTGGGGGCTTCGCTGATGATTTTCATGGATTTAAATAAGCTGTAAGGGATATTAAGGCTGCGGCTGAAGTCCGACCCGGTTCCGGAAGGAACCACACCTAAAACGGAATCAGGATTGATAATTCTTTGGTTTTCAAAAAAACCATTGGCGATTTCATTCATGGTCCCGTCTCCGCCGACTCCGATGATCAGTTCTGATCCATCCTTAATGGCGGACCGGCATAATTCTATGGCTTGACAAGGCTTTTCAGTGAATTCGTATTTGAATTCAGCAAAAAAGTTATGCAGGACCTCCTTTATCTGTTTCCATTTTTTCCCAGTCCGTCCCCGGTTTGATTCGGGATTAACGATTATTTGTGTTTTGAGAAGTCGTTTGGTTTTCAGGAACATCGGCGGCTCCAGCTTCCGGAGTCTTTTTCTTGAATAAGGCAACTCCGATGATGCCCCCCAGTGCCGAAAACAGAGAGAAGACAATGGCGCTTATGGCGAAATTAAGAAGCAGGATGGAGATGGACATTTCCGTGCCCGCTCTCTCCATAAGTTGCTCCCAGCCCTCAGGCATGTTTTCCGCATATTGGGACATTCTATCGAGGAAGCGCTGAATAAATTTATTAGACAAGGGCGCAAGAGGTATGCTGATAAAAAAATCGACCACCGCGGCGATCAATCCCGCAAAAACACCAACAATGGCGCCGTCTCCCGGAGTAATGGGGCGGGATGATTCCCGGTTGAAGAAATAGGCGGCTGTTATTCCGCCTCCTATTATCCATAGACAACATAAACAGTTGATTAGAGGTATTCCTGACAGCAAGCCGGCTATTCCGCCCCCAATTAAGGCGGGAACAAACATTCCCGGTCTTTCTTCCTGGGTTGTCATTGAGGAGGCCTCCTTATATGTGATTCATTCTATTTTAGGGTTTTAACAGATTCATTTCAAGCTTGACCTATTCATAAAAAAACGGCGATGTGTTTGACAACCTTTCATTAACTTCGATATTCATCATTGATAGTAAAAGCACAAATGTCACGTTTTTCCTTGCCGGTGTTTCAATGTCATCGCCATTTTTTTATGAATGGGGCAGACTGAGGGATGTGTTTGAGGGAACCCGGCGAAGCCGGGCTGCGAGCATAATTAATCCATAATAAATCATAGCTCAAGTGAAATCCCTATTCAAAATCCGCGTCAATCGTGGCACAGAGTGAACTTCCGACCCCAGCTGTTCACTTTTCAAGCAACCGATTATTCGGAATCATTCGGTTTCGATTTGTTTTTGACTCGGGGTCTATGCTTCATCATCCAGACGGCCTCGGAAATTCCCGGAATGAAATAATAGGGAAGGAGGACTCCCCAGAGGATTCCAATTATAAACCTGATTGTGCCGGGTGTCTGCCAGGCGAATAAAAAATTTCCCCCCGTGTCAATCATGACAGGGAGGCTGAAGGCGGCGAAAACACGGATTCCGGGAATGGATAAAGAAGACCACCCTTTCAATTTAGGGTAGAGGAATGTGCCGAGGAAAAAACCTGAATAAATGCCGAAACACCGGGTGCAGACCGGCATGGGAAAACCGGAAAGATGAAAACAGCGGGAAGGCACCTGGTGACAGATTGAAGAGAAGAATTCATAGATCAAAGAACTCAAAAATAAATCACGGCTCAGTAAAAACGGAGACAGGAGAATGAGGAAAAGCCAGAAAAAAGAAAAAGCGAAAGCGGCAACCCAAACAAGTTTGGTCACTTGTGTTTTTTTCATGGCGTTTGCGGCCATCCCGGGCCAGGTTGATGAAAGTTAAAAATTTGACTAATTTTGCTTGAAAGTGTAAATTTATTGTTATGGAAATATCAAATTTTTCAATAATCAATAATACCATACAGGAGGTCCCATGAAAAAATCAATATCCATAATATTTTGTATCGCTTTATTCTTTTTTTCAGCTGATCGGCTTACGGCGCAAACCAATGAAACTCCGGAGATTCTGGAAAATAACATTGAGAGTGTGATCGCTTTTACGGCCTATGATGATGACGGTGAAGTCCTTTTCAAGGGGACGGGTTTCATGCTGGATGACAGAGTCATGGTCACGAATTATCATCTTTTAAGCCAGGCAGAGGATGCTGAAGGCGTCGATTACCGCGGAAAAAAAGTCCGAATCGATGGTATCATCGATGTCAATGAAAAATGGGATCTGGCTGTGGTTAGAGTCAGAAGCAGGAATGAGCCGGTAAAATTAGGCGGTTTAAATGATATTGAATTCGGCAGCCAGCTGTATATCATCGGATCCAATGAAGTTGGAGAAATGCAGGGATTTGAGGGGAAAATCACAAACATCCAAGAGGTTATGGACGATGTGATAGTTGCTGACACCAGCATCTCCACCGTGAAAGAATGCAGCGGCGCTCCGGTTTTTGACGAGAACGGGATGGTTGTCGGTGTTTTGGTTTATCCGGACCGGACATCCAAATTCATTATTCCAGCCGAGATGCTCCGGGGAATGAAAACGGATGACAGGGATTACACCCGGCTGAAAAGAATGGATAAGGTTGAATATTTTGCCACTGTGGAAGGGATGGAATTGGCCGGCCGTGCTTTTACGGCATTGGATAACACCGCTCCGGCAGAAGGTTTTCTTGAAAAGCTGATTGAAGAGAAACCCGGGGACATTGAACTCAAGCAGATGCTGGCCGAGGTTTATACCGAGCAGAGAGATTATAATTCCGCGGTATCCGTTTATAACAAAATCATTGAACTTGATCCCGACCGGGCTTCCGCTTATCTTGAACTGGGAGATGTTTACGTCAATATGCGCAAATGGGATGAAGCCATCCCCGTCTTGGAAAAAGCGGTGGAGTTGAATCCCCAGAAAACCCGTTCATACTATTTCATTGGAAGAGCTTACGAAGAACAAGAAGATTTCGCTAATGCTGTGGATGCTTTTTCCAAATTTGTTGAATCCAACCCTGAAAATCCGGAAGATGTCCATCAAAGAATGGGGTTCGCCCAAATGGAGATCGAAGACTACGAAGGGGCCATAGAATCTCTGGGGAAAGCCGTAGAAAAGGATCCCGGTGACACCCGTTTAAAGGCCAAATTGGCCGAGGCTCACAGGGCGGCGGAACAGTATGAGGAAGCTGAAAAAATTTATGAAGGACTGGCCGAAGCCAATCCCGATGAAGCCAGGGTCTATTACAACACCATTATCCAGATGTATGATAATGCGGGTATGCCGGATAATGCCATCGACGCGGCCAAAAAGATAGTTGAGCTTGATCCTGAAAACGCCGATGCCGTCTATAACCTGGGTTACATGTACGTCAAGGAGGAACGGTTTCAGGAGGCAGTGGAAACTTTTAATAGAGCCATCGAGATCCGCCCCTCTTTCGAATACGCATATATGAACTTAGGCTTTTCGTATTCCCAGTTGAACCAGTACGGCAATGCCATCCAAGCTTTTCAGGAGCTGGTCAAGCTTAATCCTGATAATGACAACGCCTGGTTTAATATCGCGGTGAATTATATGCAGCAAAAGAAATGGTCCTCCGCGGTGGAACCTTTACGCAAGGTGATCGAGCTGCGGCCGGATTATCCGCTCGCGTATTATAATCTGGGAATCGTTTATTTGAATATGGGCGACAATCCCAGTGCCAGACAGGCTTATCTGAAATTAAAAGAGCTTGACCCCAATATGGCGCAGAGGCTGCTTAAATATTTCCGCTGATATCGGACCTGAGGTTTGCTTTCCGGAATAGACTGCCGCGGATGCCAAGCGGAGGGGATCGGTTTTTATTCACATAAACTATGGATTTCAATCGGATCCTGAACCAGGAAGCGGAAATTTACCGCCGCCGCCGCCCTAACTCAGAAAAATTTTTTAAACACACCAGCCGCCGTTTAATAGAGGGCGGAAGCCACACATTACGATTATTCCGCCCTTTTCCTTTTTATGACCAGGAATGCCGTGGTGCCTGGGTCAAGGATATCGATGGACATACCTATATCGATTTCTGGCAGGGCCATTTCGGCAATGTTTTGGGGCATAACCCTCCTGTGGTCATTGAGGCGTTACAAGAAAACTTGCGCCGGGGGCAGGGATTGAATACCGGTTTCCCCGGCTTGTACCAGGAAAAATTGGCCGGTTTGCTGGCGGAGCGGGCCGGCTTTGAAAAAATCCGGTTCACCACCAGCGGAACCCTCTCTTCCATGTATGCCATTATGCTGGCCAGGTCGTTTACCGGCCGCAGCCGGATTTTAAAAGTGGGCGGTGGCTGGCACGGTTCCCAACCTTATGCGCTCAAGGGGATAAAATCGTTTATATCCGGTTTGGATCATATGGAGTCGGCCGGCCTCTCCGCGGATTCTGAAGCGGATACCATTATGACCAGGTTCAATGATCAGGAGGATTTAAAGGAAAAATTCGACCGCTTCGGCGAATCAATCGCCTGCTTGATTGTTGAGCCGTTTATTGGATCCGGCGGTTTTATTTTCGGAGACAAGCCTTATATCCAAACCGCCAGAAAATTGACGGACAAACACGGCGCCCTTTTGATTTTAGATGAAGTCATCTCCGGATTCCGTTTCCATGCCGGAGCGCTGCAGTCCCTTTATCAGGTTAAAGGCGATTTGACGGTTTTGGGGAAGACCATCGGAGGAGGAATGCCGGTGAGCGCAGTGGCGGGAAGAAGTGAAATCATGGAGCTCTGCCGGAACGGTTTCAATCCGCTGAAAAAAGTCAAATGTGAAGGAGGGACCTTTTCCGCTCATCCGTCAGCTATGTTGGCGGGATATACCTTCATAAAATATTTGATTGATAATGAAAAATCCGTTTATTCCCATATAGGGCGCCTGGGAACAATGGCCAGAGAAGGTATAGAGAGGATATTCCATTCTCATGGATTCCGGGTGAAGTGTTCAGGAGACAACAAGGGGGTGGTTCCTCATTCCTCTGTGGCCGGGGTTCATTTTTTAAAAAAAGACTTGAAAAGAATCTCTTCGCCGGAGGATGTTTGGGACCCCAAAATAAATGATTTTCAGGCCAGGGAAAGTGTGTTCAAGCTGGCCATGCTCAATGAAGGATTTAATGTCTTTCATGGATTCGGAGCCGTTTCGTCGGCCCACACACACAGCCATATCACATCTTTTTTAGAGGCGGTTGAACGGGTGGCCGCCCGCTGGCGGAAATTCTTGTGACAGGCCTAAATTGACAAAAAATTCAAGCTGTGGTAAAAGATATTCTTCTCGTGATGCAATTGACTCGAACTTTCCCTAATTTTTCGAGAAGAGAAATCCTTATACCTGGATGATGAGAGGGCCGAGGTTGCCGCAGATGACGGATTCTGATGAAAAAGTCGCGGCCCTTCACCACCACGAACCGTCAGCCGGCGGATACGGTGAGATTCGGCCCTCCCGTTATGAATAAGTCAGGTTATACTGACGGAAATCCGAGCATAAGGGCAGGTGGCGAAATTGGCATACGCGCTAGGCTTAGGACCTAGTTCCTGATGAGGGATTGCGGGTTCGAGTCCCGCTCTGCCCATTAATTCCAAAAAAAGGTTATATAATGGTACATATTATCAAAGGAACTCATCATAAAATAAATAAAATCAATGACATCAAACGCGAATTGGAGATTGAAATTCCAGCCGGCCAGGCTAAAAACGAGTATGAGCGGGTCCTTAATAATTATGTCATGCAGGCGGATATCAAAGGCTTCAGACAGGGCGCGGCTCCATCCCATCTGGTCAAACAGAAGTACGAATCAGATATCATCCAAGCCGTGGTGCAAAACCTGGCCCCCAAGGAGATAAATGATATATTAAAAGAAGAAAATATTCAGCCGGTTGATTCGCCTGTGATTAAAGATATCGATTTTCAGGAGGGAAAACCCCTGAAACTTAAAGTTGAATTTGAACTTTGGCCTGCGTTAGATCTGCCTCCCTATAAAAAAATCAAAATCAAAAAGGAAAAAACTGAAGTTTCCGAAGAGGATGTCAACCGGTCCCTCAACGAACTGAGAGAGAAATCAGCCCGGTATGAGCCGGTCGAAGAGAGGGGGGTAGAAGATGAGGATTACGTGATGGTTGAACTTAAAGGGAGAGAGAAAGAAACCAAACGTTTTCTTCCGACCCAAAAAACTCCTGTTATAGCCGGGCACCCCGATAATGATCCGGTTTTGAATAAGAACATCGCTGGTTTGAAAACCGGAGAAGAAGCTGATTTTGAAATAACTCATAAAAAAGATACCCCCAATAAAAGAGTCGCCGGAAAAACCATTGAATATAACCTCAAAGTTCAATCCATAAAGAAGAAGAAACTCCCCGAACTCGATGATGATTTTGCAAAAGAAATCGGAAAGTTTGACAATCTCCAGGCATTAAAAGATGAAATAAAGAAAGAGCTCCAAACGGCGCGAAAAAACATTTCCGAGAGGAAGATCACGGAGGAAATTCTGGAAAAGATCGCCGGTGAGACCAAAGTCGAACTGCCGGAAACGGTTGTGAACCAGGAAATGATCGCCAATCTCCGCCAGGCGGCGTCACAGATGCCGCAACAGTCTCTGGAAGAGAAACAAGTGGAGAGCTTGAAAAAAGAGGCCCGGATCCGGGCGGAGAAAACCATAAAAAATCATTTGATATTAAAGAAGATTGCAGAAAAGGAAAACATTCAAGTCACGGAGGATGATCTTCAAAAAGAATTCCAATCCATCGCGGAAAAAAACAATGTGCCGCTTCCAAAAGTGGTGGAGTATATGAATCAGGAAGGCCGGAAGGAAAATTTGAAGGAGAATTTACTTCTCCGGAGGACAGTTGACTTCCTGACCGAACAAGCTATAATAGAATAACAGTTTCCCATGACTCAAATCCCCTTTGTTGTTGACCGAGAAGGCAAAAATGAACGTGTATATGACATATATTCACGTCTGCTCAAAGACAATATTATTTTCATCGGAATGGAAATCAACGATGCTGTGGCCAATTCGGTTATCGCTCAGCTTCTTTTCCTCGAGGCTGAGAAGCCGGGCCAAGCTGTTTCCATTTATATTAATTCTCCCGGCGGGAGTATCACAGCCGGCCTGGCAATCTATGACACCATGCAATATGTGAGTTCGGAAATTTCAACTATCTGCGTGGGCCAGGCCGCCAGCATGGCCGCCATTCTTTTAGCCGCCGGAACCAAAGGAAAAAGATATTCTCTTCCTAATGCCCGAATCATTATTCATCAGCCATTTGGAGGCTTTAAAGGCCAGGCCTCTGATATTGCCATTCAGGCGAAAGAAATTCTGCGCATCCGTGAAAATATCAATCAAATCTTGGTGCATCACACCGGTGAACCCAAAGAAAAGATTCAAGAGGATATCGAGAGGGATTTCATCATGACACCCGCACAAGCTGAAAAGTATGGTATTATAGATGATATCATTACAGCAAAAAAGAATATTAAGCCGTAACAGCTTGTTCTTTTATTTTGAAATCAAAAAATTTTTTGCCAAAGGCGAATGAGAGAAATCAATAATAAGCAGAAAAAATGCAATTTCTGCAACCGCCCGCAGCCGGTAGTCAATAAATTGATCGCCGGGCCGGGGGGGGGTTTACATCTGTGATAATTGCGTGCAGCTGGCCCACTCCATCATTTCCTCTGAGAAAGAGAGAAAAAGCGGCGATGTCAGGGAAGAAAAATTCCTGACTCCGTTTGAAATAAAGAAGGCTTTGGATGAGTATATTATCGGTCAGGACGAGGCTAAAAAGAGGATCGCCGTTGCGGTTTATAATCATTATAAAAGAATTTATTATCGCGGAAAAATCGATGATGTCGAATTAACCAAGAGCAATATCCTTGTTATGGGCCCCACAGGAACTGGAAAGACCTTAATGGCGCAGACTTTGGCCAAAATACTATCAGTGCCCTTCGCCATAGCCGACGCCACTTCTTTAACTGAAGCAGGATATGTGGGTGAAGACGTTGAAAACATTATTCTCAAGCTTTTTCAGTCTGCAAGGGGCAATCTGGCCAAGACCCGGAAAGGAATTATCTATATTGATGAAATCGACAAAATCGGACGAAAAGGAGACAGCCCCTCCATAACCAGAGACGTATCCGGAGAGGGTGTGCAGCAGGCTCTTTTAAAGATTATAGAGGGGACGGTGGCGAATGTTCCTCCTCAGGGAGGCCGGAAGCACCCGCAGCAGGAATACATTCCGATTGACACCACCAATATTCTTTTCATTTTGGGCGGTTCCTTTATCGGCCTTGAAGATATTATCAGGCAAAGAACCGGTAAAAGCACGGTGGGCTTCCAATCCCGGGCAAAGTTGCGGGAATCCCCAAGGGAAGAAGAGATTCTCCGGGAATTAATTCCCCAGGATTTAATCAAGTTCGGATTGATTCCTGAACTGGTTGGCCGCATTCCGGTGGCGGCGGTTTTTTCAGAGTTGACGGAAAATGAACTTGTGAATATTCTGATCAAGCCTAAAAATGCCATCTTGAAGCAGTTTCAAAAACTATTCGAAATGGAAGATGTTAAACTTGAATTTACTTCGGCGGCTCTCAAATCCATAGCCAGAAAGTCCGATAAACGCGGACTGGGAGCCAGAGGATTGAGGAGCACCATTGAAGACTTGATGCTGGATATAATGTTCCACCTGCCTTCTTCAAAACAACACAAGACTATAAAAGTCACAAAAAAAATGGTAGATGAAAATATTCTTGACTATGAAAAATTTAAAAAAGCTGTGGGGGAGTGACCATGAGCCATTCTGAAGTCAAAGAAAAAATTGAAAAAATTCCGTTGATCCCGCTTCGTGATCTGGTTGTGTTTCCCTCAACTCTTGTCCCCTTCATTATTGGGCGGCCTTCTTCGATCAAGGCTCTGGAAAGAGCCGCGTCTCAAAATAAAATGATTTTCCTTTCTTCTCAAATGGATGCGTCACTGGATAATCCCCGCCCCAAAGATATTTATTCCTTGGGCGTGGCCGCCAAGATTATCCGGATTGTGAAGATGGACGACAAGAACATGAAAGTGATCGTGGAAGGAAAGTTCCGGGCCCGGATTTTGGAATACTTGAACACTTATCCTTATTACCAGGTTTTAAGCAAGCAAGTCTCGGAAATAAACGTTCCCAACGATGAATCCATCAAGGAAGCTTTGAGACGGGTGCTGTCGCTTTTTGAGGATTATCTCAAGCTGAGCCAGCATGCCAATTTTGAATCGATTATTCCGGCTTTAAGGGAGAACACGCCTTCCCGGATTTCGGATATTATTTCCTCTCATCTCTATCTTGCGGTGGAAGAAAAACAAAATCTCTTGGAAACCGTCAATCCGTTGGAAAGATTGAGAAGGTTAATCTTTATTCTTGAAAATGAAATCCTGAAGATTCACTCGAAATTAAGAAAGAACGGAAAATCATCTCAAAGAAGAAAATCTCCGTTCAAGGAGCCAGGACAAAAAGTATTAACCCCAGGAATGAATATGAAAAAAGATGATCAAGCCAATGAAATTGAGGAATTGAAAAAAAAGATTGCCGAGGCGAATATGCCCAAGGACGCCGAAGAAAAAGCATACAAGGAGATAGAAAGACTGGAAGTCATGCCTCCTATGTCCGCGGAAGCAACCGTTTGCCGTAATTATCTGGATTGGATCATCGGCTTGCCCTGGGACAAAAAATCCAGGGAAAAGCGTGCTATAAAAAAAGCTAAGCAGATACTCAATGAGGATCATTACGGATTGGATAAGATTAAAGAGCGTATCCTTGAATATCTTTCCATCCGGCAGTTGGTCAAAAATCCCCGCGGTGTCATTCTCGGCTTTGTCGGTCCTCCGGGAGTGGGGAAAAGCTCTTTGGGTAAATCGATTGCCCGGGCTACCGGCAGAAAATTCGTCCGCCTGTCTCTGGGGGGAGTCAGAGACGAAGCGGAAATACGCGGCCACAGGAGAACTTATATCGGAGCTTATCCCGGACGGATCATTCAGATGATAGCCAAGGGCGGAACCAATAACCCGGTGTTTCTTTTGGATGAGGTTGATAAAATGAGCGTTGATTTCCGAGGCGATCCGGCATCAGCCCTAATGGAAGTGTTGGACCCGGAACAAAACAATACTTTTTTGGACCATTATATTGATACGGAATTCGACCTGTCCAAAGTGATGTTTATTGTTACGGCCAATGTTTTGGATTCCATCCCCAGAGCTCTGATCGACCGGATGGAAATCATCCGCCTGCCCGGCTATACGGAAGAAGAAAAGTCTCAGATTGCTAAAAAATTTCTGCTGCCGAAGCAGATTAAAGCCCACGGATTATCCGAAGAAAATTTAAAAATATCCGATCAGTCATTACGCAGGTTGATACGTGAGTACACACGAGAAGCCGGGGTGAGAAATCTGGAACGGGAGTTGACCAAAATTTGCCGCAAGGTGGTCAAAAAAGTGGTGACCAAGGGGAAAAAACACCGGGAACCGGTATCTCCCCGCCACCTTGAAGATCATCTGGGGATACCCAGATACCGGCGCAGTGCGATTGATAAAAAGAATGAAGTCGGAGTCGCGGTTGGTATGGCCTGGACGGAATTCGGCGGCGAGCTTTTGACTTTCGAAGTGACGAAAGTTCACGGCAAGGGCAATTTCACATTGACAGGACAATTGGGGGAAGTTATGCAGGAATCGGCTCAAGCTGCCTTCAGTTATGTCCGCGGAAAAATGTTCGAATTAAATATAGCTCGTGATTTGCATAAAAATTATGATATTCATATCCATGTTCCCGAAGCGGCCACTCCTAAAGAGGGCCCCTCAGCAGGGATCACCATAGCCACTTCCATCATTTCCTTATTAACAGGCATCCCGGTCAATAAGAAAGTGGCCATGAGCGGAGAGCTCACTTTACGGGGAAAGGTTCTTCAGGTAGGAGGAATCAAAGAAAAGCTGCTGGCCGCCCACCGGGATGGTATACATGAAGCCGTTCTCCCGCTGGAAAATATGTGTGATATCAAAGATCTTCCTAAAAAAATCAAAAAGGTCATGAAGATTCATTTTGTCCAGACAATGGACGAAGTTTTAAAAATCGCCTTGACTGGAGATATTCCCGAAAAAACAAAACAAGGCGATGACGACGAAAATGTGGAGCTCTCATCCGGTGTTTCCAAATCAGAGGATGAAGGGGATGAGTCCCAAGATCCAACAGTAACCCATTAAACCTGATTTATAAATATTAACGAGTCGCCGTCTGAGTTCGTTAGTAATCCTGGGTAACAAAGAATATTACCCAACGGAATCCAATCATTGTGAGGTAAAAAAATGAAAGAGTATAATTTAGCTGAACTTGGAGAATTGAAAGTAGAAAAACTGGTTGATATTGCAAAAGAACTGAATATTCCTGATAATGAGTTCAAACATTCAAAAAAACAGCATTTGATATTCAAAATCCTCGAAGCTCAAGCCAAAAAAAGTGGATTGTTGTTTTCCGAAGGTGTCCTGGAATGCTTGTCAGACGGTTTTGGTTTTTTGCGGGCTCCGGAGTTTTCCTACCTGCCCAGCCAGGATGATATTTATGTTTCACCTTCTCAAATCAGAAAATTCCAGCTGAGGACCGGCGATACCATATCGGGTGTGGTTCGCCCCCCCAAAAACGGAGAAAAATATTTTGCTTTGATCAAAATCGAAGCCATTAATTTTATGCATCCGGATCAAATCATTGATCAGAGAAGGGGAGTCCATTTTGACGGATTGACCCCTCTTTATCCATATGAGAAATTCAAGCTGGAAGACGGGCAGCGCAATAATTTGAACGCAAGGATAATGGACCTATTGACTCCTATCGGAAAAGGACAGAGGGGGCTTATTGTTTCCCCCCCCCGCGCCGGTAAAACCACGCTATTGAAAACCATCGCCCAGTCGATTGAAAAAAACCATCCTGAAGTCATCACCATTGTCCTGTTGGTGGCGGAAAGGCCTGAGGAAGTCACTGATTTCCAGCGCAGCATTAAAGGAGAAGTCGTTGCCTCTACTTTTGATGAACCTCCCATCCGGAATTCACAAGTCACCACCATCGCTTTGGAAAAGGCGAAACGTTTAGTGGAAATCAAGAAGGATGTCGTATTATTAATGGACAGCATCACACGATTGGCCCGAGCTCATAATGCCATTATCCCGCCCTCAGGAAAAGTTCTCTCCGGAGGGATCGACGCGAATGCACTGAATAAACCAAAAAAATTCTTTGGAGCCGCCAGGAAGGTGGAGGAAGGCGGCAGCTTGACCATAATGGCGACTTCTTTAGTCGATACCGGCAGCCGGATGGATGAAGTGATTTTCGAAGAATTCAAGGGGACCGGAAATATGGAAGTCAATCTGGACCGGAGGCTGGTGGACAAAAGACTTTTCCCGGCCATTGATATCAACCGCTCAGGAACCCGTAAAGAAGAGCTCCTCATTGATGATAAGGATTTAAACCGGATTTGGATTTTACGTAAAGTTCTCAGCCAGTTGACCGAAGTCGAGGCCATGGAGCTTTTGCAGGAAAAGATATCCAAGACTAAAACCAATGCTGACTTTCTCAATGCCATGAGCAAGGGGTTATAAAAAAGCGAAATATTCCTTCCCGTACACATCCCGCTTCCGGAATACCGGTCATACGCTTCGTTAGGCGGGATATTTTATTTTATAAAAAGATATGATATACCTGAATTATTCACGGGCCGAGATTGCCGCAGATGCGAGGCGCAGGGCATGAAGCTGTGGTCCTTCACCGCGAATGCCCTGCAACAAAGTTTTATTGCGAGGCCTGCGGAGCAGGCCGGGGCAACCTTAGGCGGATAGATTCTAACGAACGAAGCCGTCTAAGTTCCTCACGTCGCTTCGCTCCTCAGGACCCCGCCCGAAAGGTAAAAAAATGGCGATTAAAATAACAATTAAAAAAATGAAAAACGTTCCATTTGATCTTTCATTAAAAACCATGCTTATCGCTGATAAGAAAGAGATTGCAAAAACATCGCAATTTTTTTATGAATAGATCAGGATATAGAAATAAATGTGCGGAAACACCAATGTTTTTTTATCGTTTTGACGGGGTTGCTGCTGATCACAGGAGGATGCCGGCGGCAGGTGCGGGTCTATCCCGAATTTGAGCCGGAAACGGTTCTCCGGGCCGGATATGTGATCCAGGTGGGGGCGTTTTCCGTTTTGGATAATGCGGTCCGTTTAACGGAAACGCTCATGCAAAGGGGGCTGGATCCCTATTATTTCCGTCATGAATCCGGTCTTTATAAAGTCCGGTTCGGGGATTTTTCCACGCGGAAAGCAGCCCGGAACACGGCTGTTGACCTTTTCAATAAAACAATCATTCCGGATTATTATATCGTTGGGCCTGAAGAGCATCCGGTGACAAGGGCGGAGATATTCGGTTCAGGTTATTTGAGAGATAGTATTGTGGAAACGGCCGAACGATTCCTGGGAGTGAAATACTCATGGGGAGGCGTTTCCAGAGAAGAGGGATTTGACTGCAGCGGATTGACCATGGTGGTATACAGACTCAACGGATTATGCCTGCCCAGAAACTCCCGCCTCCAGTATAATGCCGGAAAAACCGTTGAGTTTACCGCATTGAAAAAAGGAGATCTGGTTTTTTTCGCCGCCGGCCCCTCCACGGCCCGGGTGTCCCATGTGGGGATATATACCGGAAACGGAGGTTTTATTCATGCGCCGGGAGCTGATTCCAGGATTCGAAGGGACTGGCTGTGGAGTCCTTTTTACCGCGAGAGATTCATCGGAGCCAAAAATTATATTCAGGTGGATGGGATAAGAAGAGAATAAATCTGGGGACAGCTCACCTATTTACCTTATTTTTTATTTTTATTTTCGCTTCTTTTTTGGTCTTTCAGGTTTTCTTTTCCTCAAAGTTCTCCCGGTTATTTGCTCGAGTTTATCAACCTGACTTATTCATAAAAAAACCGGATCTCACCGCATCTGCCGGGTTGCGGCTCGTCGCAGTGGAGTGACGACCTTTCATTAATTTAATGTCATCCTGAGCGGAGCGAAGGATCCCGGACTGCTTCGGATTTGCAACCCGTTATCCATATGGCCTGACGAAAGCACTCACAGATCCCTCGTCGCTCCGCTCCTCGGGACGACATTGAATTAAAGAATTGTCGTCGTCTGCGGCAATCCCAACCCGTGAATAAGCCAGGTTAATGAATTTTTTATCTCCTTATCTTTCGCCCTTTCCAAATCTCCAACCTTTCTGTGTTTCTGAAAACAGGGTAAATAGATGTTCTCTCTTTTCTGCGGGTTTCTTGTTGACTGAAGGTGATTTTTGTGTGTATTATAATTGAGAGAGTCGTGTTGACCCTTTACCTGTCCATCTTTTTTCCGACTCATCTTTGCTGCAAGAATAAACGGCAGGTCTGAAACCTAATGCCCCAATCGACATCACTTTTTTTGTCGACAAAAGAAGGGGACATTGGGGGCCGGAAACCACAAAAGGAGAAGGAATATGCCGAAAATCAGATTCAACGTGAAAGACCATAGACTATTTTGTACCGTAATTCTGTCCCTGCTCCTAACCGTTGCAGCACTAGCACAACCATCTCCGTCAGAACTGGAACAGTTTTACGAAGGTTTGAAATATCGGTCGGTCGGCCCATCAAGGGGGGGCCGGGTAACCACTGTAGCCGGCCACAGGAAACAGCCTTCAACCTTTTACATGGGAGCTACCGGAGGCGGGGTCTGGAAAACCACTGATTATGGGCAAAACTGGACTCCCATATCGGATGTTTTTTTTGCCACAGGATCGATTGGATCGATCTGCATCGCCCCCTCTAACCCCGATATTCTCTATGTCGGAACCGGTTCTGACGGACTGCGCAGCAATGTGATCATTGGCAAAGGGATTTATAAATCGACTGATGCAGGCACAACCTGGAAACATATGGGACTCGAGAACACAGGGAACATCGGTTCTGTGATCATTCATCCGGAAAACCCGGATATCGTTTACATTGCCGCAATTGGCAATCCATTCAAGCCCAATCCCGAAAGAGGGGTGTACCGTTCACGGGACGGCGGTGCGACCTGGCAGAGAGTCCTTTTTGTCTCCGAGCAGACCGGTGCGGTCGATCTGGAATTCGCCCCGTTTAACCCGAACGAAATTTACGCCGCCACGTGGCAAGTCGAACGAAAACCCTGGACCATCATCAGCGGCGGCTGCGAAGGGGGACTCTTCAAGTCAAACGACGGCGGCGACAAGTGGTATCGTCTGGAAGAGGGCCTCCCCTCCGGGTTAATAGGCAAAGCGGATCTGGCCGTTTCTCCTGCCGACCCGGACCGCGTTTATGTATTGATCGAGGCACCCGAGGATGAAGGGGGCGTCTACCGATCGAATGATCGAGGGAAAACCTGGGATCAAGTGACAGATTTTCAGCCGATCAGAAACCGGCCCTTTTATTACACCAATCTCTATGCCCATCCCGGCAATGCCGACATTCTCTGGGGTATGGCCGAAGGACATTATAAATCGGAAGATGCAGGTAAAACCTGGAAACGTTATTCCACTCCTCATGGAGACAACCATGACCTGTGGGTGAATCCCGATCACCCGGAGATAATGGTTCAGTCCAATGACGGCGGCGCCAACGTCTCGCTGGACGGGGGGAAAACCTGGTCAACCCAGTACAATCAACCGACAGCCGAACTGTATCAGGTTGATGTCAGTGACGAATTCCCATATCGTCTCTATGCCGGTCAGCAGGATAACTCGACCATTTCGATACCAAGTCTTCCGCCCCGGCCGGCTCCAGGGGGACACACGGCTCTTTGGGAATCGCATGGCGGATGTGAGACGGGACCCGTTGTCCCCAAACCGGGAGATCCGGACATCGTTTATGCGAACTGTAAAGGCCGATTTGGAGTCTATAACCGGAGAACCGGCCAGGAGATGCAGTATTACGTCGGATTCTGGAACCTTTATGGGCGTAATCCCAAGGATCTGGCTTACCGTTTTCAAAGGGTAGCTCCGATTCATGTTTCGCCCCATGATCCGAATCGCATTTATCACACTTCCCAGTTTGTTCATGTCACGATGAACGAAGGCCGGACCTGGGAAACCATATCTCCGGACTTGACTGCTTTTACTGAAGAAACCCAGGTGATCTCAGGTGAACCGATCACAATCGACGTCACCGGTGAGGAACATTTCAGCACTCTCTACGAAATCCAGGAATCACCGCATGAACCGGGCGTGATCTGGGTCGGTTCAAACGACGGACCGATCCACATCACACGTGATGGAGGAAAAAACTGGAAGGACGTGACTCCGGACCTGGGACCTTACGGCCGCGTTCAAACAATTGAAGTTTCTCCACACAATCCGGCAAGAGCCTATGCCTGTATCCTTCGGTACCAGTTGGGCGATTTCGCTCCCTATGTCTTCAAAACTGAAAACTACGGAGAAACCTGGGACCCGATCACCAACGGAACCAATGGAATCCCATCCGATTACCCGGTACGGGTCGTTCGGGAAGATCCCGATCGGGCCGGACTGCTTTACGCGGGTACCGAATTCGGTATGTTCCTTTCGTTTGATGACGGATTGAATTGGCATCGGTTCCAGCTGAACCTGCCGGTGACTCCCGTTACCGATATAAAAATCATAGGTAAAGACCTTGTGCTCTCCACCATGGGGAGGGGGTTCTGGATCCTGTATAATCTGACTCCGATAAAGGAGTTTTCACAGGAACTGACTGGAGCCGACGTCCATCTTTTTAAGATTCGGGATACTTACCGCTTGTATCTTCCCAGAGTCCGGTCCGGAGCCTCCGATACACCTGACTATCCGGATGCAGGAGTCAATATCGACTATTACCTTTCCGCAATCCCCCAAGGGGAAGTCAAACTGGAGATTTTCGACTCAAAGGACGGACTGATCCGAACCTATTCCAGTGAAATCGGCGAACCATCCGAAATCGTCACTTCAATCACAGAACCCTCACCCGGAGGACAAGCTCGTTCCCCCAGTCCCTTGCTCCTGCCAAAATCTCCCGGGTTCCACCGATTTGTCTGGAACCTCCGGCACCCCGGCCCCTGGGGTGAGGAGCCCACACATTCACGCGGACCAATGGTTGCTCCGGGAAATTACCAAGCCCGCTTGACGATCGGCTCAAAGATCCTGATCCAGGAATTTAATCTAAATATGGACCCTCGTGTAATCGCCGAAGGAATAACCGCGTCAGATGTCAAAGCCCAGGTCGAACTGGCGCTTCAGGTCAGGGAGACGTTAAGCGAGGCCCGTCGAGTCGCCGTGAGTGTTGTCAGGATGCTCAAGACCGCCGACGGTGATGTTGAACAGAGTCTGACCCGGATTAAAAACAGCCTCATCACAAATTCTGTTCGATACTCTCCTCCTGAAACCATTGATCAGCTCAAGTACCTTTACTCCTCACTGATGCGGGCGGATCAGCATCCTTCCCGGGATGCTTATGAGCGTCACCAAGAATTGCGGAGACAAGTTGATGAGGCCCGCCGCCGGTTCGAGGAAACGAGGTAATTTTATGCGTGGATAAATCTGGGGACAGCTCACCTATTGGCGCTGTTTCCTCGTGCAACCAGGGCAATTGGTCCTATCTCATATAAATGGACGCTGAGAGGATTAAGTGTTTCTGAAAATCGGGCAAATAATGAACTGTCCCCATTTTTCGAAGCCGTTCTCGCCAGATGGGGAGACGTCACCGCTGCTATTGTATTTTTTTCTGGAAAACCCGTTTCCGCTTGTGCATGCGGGCGTCGTAATATTTCCAGAAGGCCTGAACTTTTTTGTTGGTTTCCAGTTCGCTGTTGGTTTCAGTTGATTGGATACCGTGTTTGATAGCGGTCCGGGTGAGATCGGACATGAAAACGGCGTTAACCCCCTTGTTCTGGTATTCGGGAACAATCCCCACCAGGTAGAGGTCGAGATGCACCGGGTTTTTCAAGGCGTGCCGTATATGCCGGAATCCCCAAGGAAAAAGCCGGCCGGCGGCCTTTTGAAACGCCCGGGATAATGACGGCATCGCCATAGAAAATCCTATGACCCGGTCGCTGGAATCCAGAACCAGAGATACGAATTCGGGATCAATGAAAGACAGATATTTTTTTTTGTACATTTGGATTTGTTTATCCGACAGTTTGACTGAATAAAATATATCTGTGTACGCTTTATTGATGACATCAAAGATTTGCTCTGAGTAGGGGAGAAGTTCTTTCTTGCTTTTGGCCTTTAAAAGCCGTAAGTTTTGCCTTTTCAATACGATATCAGACAAGCGGGCGGCTTTTTCAGGAACTTCCGCCGGAGTCTTGACTTCAAATTCCACATAGTCGATCTCTTTGGTGAAGTCCATTTTGTGCATGTGAGCGGGGTAATAGGGATGATTATAAACCGATGCAAGAGTCGGTGTTTCCTCGAAACCTTCAATCAGCATGCCTTGCTGGTCGAAATTGGTGAACCCCAGGGGGCCGTGGATGCCGTCTGCGTTTCTGTCACGGGCCCATTGCTCCGCCCGCGCCATTAATGTTCTTGAAACCGCTTCATCATCCACGAAATCAAACCGGCTGAAAGAAACCTGATTGCGGTTCCATTTTTCATTGAATTTCCGGTTCAGGATCACGGCGATGCGGCCGGCCGGCCGGTTGTTTTTGAAGGCGGTCCAGTATGCGGCTTCGCAGTATTCAAAAGCAGGGTTTTTTTCCGGATTTAAAGTGTTGATTTCATTTTTTATCAAAGGCGGCACCCAGAAGGGGCTGTTGCTGTAGAGGTGAAAGGGAAAACGAACGAATGTGTTCAGATCTTTTCGGGTCCGGACTTCTTTGAGCTCAATTGCCATGTTTAACTCCTCCATCCTGATCTATACCTTTTTTTTTACCCTCTTATCATATTCCATGCTGTTGGTACCAATATACTATTTTTTTCATTTCTTGTGTAAAGGGAGTTCTCGCCGTGAATCCCAAGTCGCGGTGAATTTTCCCGCTGCGGTACAGATGATAATGATGGCGGCTGCTGATAATATAACGCGGTGATATCAATGGATCCTGAGCCGCTGCGGCGGCGTATATTTGGGAAGTCCAAGCTGCGGCGAGGAGCAGGGGATAGGGGATTTTAATCAAAAGGGGATAAACACCCAGAAGCCTGGAAATCACCTCCAGCATATTCCTCCATGAATAGCCTTTGTTGTCGGTGATATAGTACAGCTGGGAACGGGCTTCCTCCTTTTCAGCCATGAGAATGAGCGCCTCCATCAGATCCTGGACAAAACACAGGCTGGTCTGCGGTTTATTGTTTCCCAAAAGAGGGAAAATTCGTTTGTTGAGCATCTTCAACACCAGCAGCAGCTCACGTTGCCGGATACCGAGGATATTGGGCGGCCGGGCGATGGTGACGGGAATCCGGTTTTGGAAATTCATGACTTCTTTTTCAGCCAGGAGCTTGCTTTTACCGTAATAGGAATCCGGCCTGGAAATATGGCTTTCATCCCGGAACACTTTATGGAAAACGGGACCGGCTGCGGCGATAGAGGAAATAAACACAAACTTTTTCATTTCCGGATTGATATCGGCGCAGGCCTGAAGAAGATGCCGGGTTCCCAGCGTGTTCACCCGGTAATAGGTTTTCCAGTCCGGGGCATGAAGAACAGCCGCCAGATGAAAAATAAAGTCCATTCCGGATACGCAGTTCCGCAGGCTCTCTGTATCCGAATAATCTCCGATCACAGGATGAATATTAAGCCCGCGGGTCCACTTCTGGCTGCTGTCTTTTCTGAGAAGAGCATAGACCTGATAATCTCTGCGCAGCAGTTCTTCCGTCAGATGGCTTCCGATGAATCCGCTGCTTCCGGTGACGAGGGCTTTCATATCTGTCTGGATTTCAGCCAGAAAACGGTTTTCTGGAGTCCTTCAGCAAGCGATGCCGGGCAGTACCCCAGTTTCTTTTCGGCTTTCCGGCTGGATATCATCCAGTCGGCATTAAGCTTCCGCACCATGCCCGGGGTTACGGGGGGAGGGATTTTAAAGATATCAGCGAGAAAAAGCAAGAAACAGGAAAACCCCAGCACTCCGCGCGCAGGAAGCCGGAGCAAATAATGATTTTTTCCGGATACCGTCTTTAGAGTTCTGAAAAAATTTTGGTAGGAGATATTTTCTCCGCCCAAGATATAGCTTTCTCCGGGCAGACCTTTTTCCAGCGCTAAGATATGACCCTCCACCACGTCACCGATATAAACATAATTGCCGCGACTCAGTCTGTTTACCGGCAAAAAACGCCATTTTCCTTCCATATATAATTTGACCAGCCTGGTTATGCTGTTGCTCTGTCCAAGAGGACCGGGCCCATAAATCCTGGTGGGATGCACGATCACGATGTTCATTTTTTCCCGGGCATATTGAAGAGCCAGGCGGTCGGCGGCCGCTTTGGTTTTTTCATATTCGGTAAAAAACCGGGAAGCGAAGCCGCTGGATTCATCAACAGGAATATCAGAAGGTCCGAAGACTCCTGCGGTTGAAGTGACGACCACTTTTTCAACCCCAAGGCTGTAAGCGCAATCCAGGATATTTTTTGTTCCTCTCACATTGATCTGAAAAAATGAATCGCCGTTTTGACACCATATGCCGGTTTGGGCGCCTGTGTGGAAGACATAGCGGCAGCCGCTCATCGCTTTTTCCAAACTGGATGAATCCAAGAGCTCGCCCTGGTGCCACCGGATACGGGGGTGCTTAAGCTGTTCCGTTTTGGATATGGACCGGTAAAGTGCGTGCACGGTCCGTCCGGATCCAGCCAGGCGCTTCACCAGGGCGGCCCCGACATATCCGGTGGCACCTGTCACAAAACACGTCATGCCGATTTGAGTCTCCATTTCATTTTCATATCAGGATTAAAACGTATGGAAGACCATTCAGTGGAAAGGGCCAGGACGAGATGGGCGCCAAAAGCGGGCCAAATGCTCCGGGTGAAAAAAACCGATGCACACAGCACCGCGCCCAAGACAATAGAACCCGCCATCTCTTTGGCTCCTTTGTGAAGATGGAAAAGCCCGTACACCAGCATGTTGAGTAAAACCGCTGCGGTCAAACCAAAAGCTCTCCAACAGGAAAAGAAAAACAGTCCGCGTAATAAAAATTCATATGCGGACAAATAAAGTCCCCATGTGGCAGCGCTGAGCGCTGCCCGGCTGATATTCCAGCAGGAAAGACGCATTTGCGGATAGATTTCCTGGTTTATTGAATGTTTTCCACTCAAAATGCCCACCAAAGCCATCCCGGGGATTAAGGCGGCGGTCCAGAATAAAGTTGGGTTAAAATTCTTGAACGTCAAGCCGTAATCCGACAGAGGCCGCTTGAACACCGCAAACATCACAAGAAGGGGAATGACCCCGTACAGCAGCGCTCCTGAAGCCCTCTGAATCATAGTCCGGAGAACACTGATGTGTTCCATATTGTTTTTTTGGGGCGTTAAATGTTCAGGCAAAGAGGATGCGGTAAGAAGATAATAGGCTGCATATCCTGATGCTGCCAGAATAGATATGCATAAAACTTCTTTCTGAAAAATTAACATGTCATTTCTAGATGGGCAACGGTGGGAATTCCTGACGGCTGGGATGAGGCGACGATTCTCGTTTATACCATGGACTGTTGAGCCGACTCTAAATCGAGTTTCAATTCATCCCGGACTTTGGCATAAGCGTCAACCGTGTTTTGAATATCTTCATCAGTGTGAGAAGCGGTGGGTATCATTCGAAATAGAAAGCTGCCCTTAGGAATAACGGGATACATCACACCTGTGATAAAGATTCCCAATTCCCGCAGTCTTTTTATGGTGGCCATGCCGATTTGAAGGTCGCCGGCCGGTACATAAACCGTAGTGATAGGGGAGTCCCCGCCGCCGACATAATAACCCAGTTCCCGCAATCCTTTTTTCAATTTTGCCGCATTTTCGAACATTTTTTTTCGCAGTTGATCACCGCTGCGGACCATTTCCAGGGTTTTTTGGAGAACTTCCACATAAATCATGGGGAGACTCTTGGCGAAGACCTGAGTGCGGGCGTTGTAGCGGATCCAATCCATAACCGCTTTGGAACCTGAGGAAAATCCGCCTATGGAAGCAAAAGCTTTGGCGAAAGTTCCGAAATACACATCCATCTGGTCCTGGACTCCGAAATGAGAAGCCGTTCCTCTTCCGTTTTTGCCCATGACGCCGAATCCGTGGGCGTCATCGATGAAAAGCCTGGCCTCATATTTATCTTTGAGAGCGCAGATGTTCGGCAGGTCAGCCAAATCACCCCGCATGCCGAAAACCCCTTCGGTGACAATCAGAATACCGCCTTTCCGGTCCCGGTTGATCCGTTTCAGGTGGCTTTCCAGGCTGTTCATATCGTTATGCCGGAAGGTCCGGAATTTTCCCGGGGCTAAAAAAGTCCCGTCCAGCATGGAGGCATGAGACAGTTTGTCTATCACGATGGTATCGTTTTTGCCCACCAGGGAAGAGATGGTTCCCAGCACTCCGAGGTAACCGTAGTTGAATAAAACAGCGGATTCTTTTTCGGCGTAATCAGCCAGTTTAGATTCCAGTTGTTTGTGAAATTGGGTGTTGCCGGTCATCATGCGGGAACCCATGGGGGCGCTGGTGCCGTACTTTTGGGCGGCTTGCACCGCAAAGCTTTTAAGCTCCTGATTTTCCGCCAGCCCCAGGTAATTATTGATGGACCATTGGATGCATTTCCGGCCGTTGAAGACAGTTTTAGGACCGGGGATGGGATCAAGTATCGGACGGGTGAAAAAATAATCATCCTGGGCGCGGAACGTGCCGAAATACCCGCCGTCTCCGTAACATTTATCAAAGATATCCATATCTATGCTCCCTGTAAAATCGATTTATTCTTAAAGATAACGGATCCGCCCTTCTTAATAAAAAAAGCGGTTTCTTCTTCATGCCTTCGCCCCGCCTCTGCGCCAATCCCGCCCGTTAATCCAGGAGTAAAAGGGTATTTACTTATATCAAAGCTTATCAAAATAGTCAAACGGCATCAGCACGTTTAACCGGGCCAGCAGCCGCACCGCCGCTTTCACTTTTTCTTTACGTGTGTCATATATATAATAACACAAATAAAAGAGCCTTAATTATTCAGTGCGCCGGGATGGCTGAAGATGCCGGAGCTGCACCGGGGAATGAGATCAGGGCGGCAAGATGACCGGGCGGAAACAGGCAAGGCTGGAGGAGGGACCATGAGTGTGGATCGAAACGAGTTTTCCTGGTCGGTTTCCCGTGACCGGATGTTTCAGGCCTGCCGGCGGATGTACTATTTTCATTATTACGGCTCCTGGGGGGGGTGGAAAGCGGAGGCCGGCGACCGGACCCGTCTGATATACATATTGAAGCAAATTCAGAACCGTTATATGTGGGCGGGGCGGAAAGTTCATGAGGGCATTGAAAAGGCTTTGAATCTGGTTAGAAGGGGAGAGTCTTTTGAAGAAAAGATCATAACCGGCTGCATCATCGCAGAAATGAGAAAAGAATTTTCACGTTCAAAAAAAAAGACCTATATGCAGAAACCAAAAGACGGCGGGCTTTTTGAGCATGAGTATGAAGTGGGGGTTTCAAATAGTGAATGGAAACGGAATGCGGATCATGTGGTTCATTGCCTGAACAATTTTTTTCAATCCGCCGTGTATAAGAAAATCACCGGTCTTCCCAAAGAAGACTGGCTGGAGATAGAAAATCTGTCGTATTTCGTATACAACGGCATAAAAATATATGTGACGCTGGATTTCGCCTGTCGTGAGGGGGATTCCATTGTTATATACGATTGGAAAACGGGAAAGGAACAAAAAGGCGGGCTGAATTTGCAGCCGGCATGTTATGGAATGTACGCCGAGCAGAGATGGTACGCCGCACCGGAAAAAATCCGGCTGACTGAATTCTTTCTTCATGAAAACCGGGAGAAGACTTTGACCTTAAACCAATTGGATTTGGAAAAAGCTCAAGAATATATCCGGGATTCCATCGCTGGGATGATGGACCTGCTGGAGGACAGCCGGTCCAACCTCGCCGCGGAAAAACGTTTCAGCTTCACCCAGAATCAGAATCTTTGCCGCTCGTGTCATTTTTACAAGATATGCCCGCGGCATTCACCAGAGGCGATTTAAATTATTCTGGTTATGCCGCATAATTACCGCTTGCGGGACTGGGAGAAGAAACCGGTCAAGAGATACCGCAAAGCGATCAAATCGAATTCAACAGGATAGGGTTATCACCTTAAGGTTTTTGAATCCAAACCGGCAGAAATAGGGGAGTGCTCCCGGCTTGGGAAAACCAGGTGACACCTTCGCACACCAGATCAACGGCCAGAACATACCGTCCCGGGGATTCCGGGGCTTGGACCTTGAGATTAATGACTGCCTGTTCACCGGGAGCCACCGGCTGTCCAATCGCGGTTCTTTCACCGTCATGGATGAATGGTTTTCCGGAACGCTGCTGCCAGTGATAGCTGATGAAAACCGGCCTGACCGGGTCGGAAGATGACCAGGATAAAAATCCGGTATTGCGGAGAGTGACCTCTACCTGGAAACGGCTGCCTGGAAATATTTTTTTATCAGGACCGCTGTGTTTCATATAGGCGGCTTGATATGGAGCTGGAAGCGAAGGAAAACGGATTTTTTCATTGTCTGGAACCGGAGACGGCCGACTAATGCTGTGTGAAGCTCCTTTACGGGCGTGTATCAGCCAGTGTTTGGCATGAAGGTCCCAATTGTTTTTGTGAAGATAATCATCAATTTTTTTATAAAGTTCATAGCTCCATTCTCCCATCATTTCACGGAAAGGTCCGGATTCACGGAAGCCGGGAGGGTAGGTGTCCAATCCAGATATAGTTCCGCGAATCTCCAGACCGAAGCCTTTGAAAAGCTGCTTAAAATCCGAAAGGGCATATCTGTGTTCAACAGATTCGCCGCAGGATTTCCCGGAGGCAGTTCCGCCTTTAACAGGAGGGTATTTTTCACCCAGCATATATGACAGCCGTGATTGGATTTTATCCAGCTCCAGAAGCACCCAATCCAGATCCAGGGACCTTTTCCAGCTTCCTTTCCAGTCTCCCTGGGGCTCAAGCAGTAAAAATTCAGATGTCAATCTTCCCATATGCCGTATAAAATCTTTCGGGTTTTCAAGATGATGAAACGCATCGAACATAGTAACTATATCCACTGGTTTTGCAGGCGAAAAAGATTCCGCTTTACCGGGTTCGAAAGATATATTATTAAGGCTTAATAAATCGGCGTGCTGACGGGCTTTATCAATTCCGGATAGACTGTGATCGATTCCAAAAAAATGAATTTCAGGAAGCCGGGAAGCCAGTTCACAGGTAATCTCTCCGGTCCCGCATCCAATATCCAAAACAGACCGGCAGTCTTTAAGAAAGGGAAAAGCGAGGTCGGCAAATCTACGGATGGTGATATATCCAGTGTAACTGAAACGGAACGGATGGTCTATGGCCGATTTAAAATGGCAGTTATGGTATTCCTGATCTTTATAAGCCGACCATCGCTTTAATAAAAAACGGAGCTTATGGAGTTCGCGGCGCCACCAAATCATTTTATTTCCTGTTAATGGATTTATATCCTAAAAAGATAAATATTTCCACAGATGCACAAAAACAGGGCATTAGAGATTTCCACAAGAAGTGAAAAAATATAAATTAATGATAACAAAAGAGATGAAAGTTAATGAAATATAATGTCGCATAAGGTATATTATGTAAACTTATATCTTGTTTTACCAAAAACAGGGTAAGCTCATATAAAAGGTTTGTGAAACGGCGGGGTTATCCTGATTTTAATTTATTCAGAAGATTTTCGAGCAGAATAATGATCTCTTCTTTCTTGACTTCTTTTCTTCTGAATTCGATGCGCACCCGGCAGGAATCATCTTCTTCCGGTTTGAAACTGTAAACAAAACGCTTTTTTTCCGTATGGTCTTTACCTTTTATTTTCTTGGAAAGGTCGCGGGTGTCTTCCCGGTGAAGATTTCGTTCCCGGATGGCTTGTATCAGCTGCATCATATATGATTTCGATTCTTGTTTGGATATTTCCAGCAAGGTGGATCGGCTGGATATTCCGTGTTCGTCGCAAATCCGGCGTATATCAGGGGGAATTCGGCTTAAGTTGATGGTTTCCGTCACGGTTGACCGGGCTTTTCCTATTTTCTTCGCGATTTGGGAATGATTATAACCATAAATTTCAGCCAGTGACCGCAATCCGTCCGCTTCTTCAAAAATATTTAAATCTTTTCTCTGGAGGTTTTCGATTAAAGAAATTTCCACGGCATCCGAATCGCCCACATCCAATACGATACTGGGGATTTCACTAAGACCGGCGGTTCTAGAGGCCATATAACGTCTTTCTCCGGCGATAATTTCATATCGGCCGTCTTTTGGTCGAACTAAAATAGGCTCTAACACCCCTCTTCTCTTGACAGAGTTAACGAGTTCATTGATCTCCCCTACCTCATTTCTTGCCTGTTGAGGATTGGGATCAATGCGGGTTAAAGGAATCATTCGGATTTGAGGGCCTTGGGATCGGGAGGAAATCAAATCGACAAAATGATGATCATGCCGCATTTCTATTTGTTCCGGTAAACCGGAGCGTCTTTTTTTAGGCACGGTTCATCATCTCCTTAACTACTTTTTGATATTGGAGAGAACCTATTGAATTTGGAGCGAAGGTGAAAATGGATTCTTTATAGGCCGGACTTTCCTCAAGTTTGACACTTTTGGAAATAATGGTGTTAAAAACCCGTTTTCCGAAAACACCTTTGATGCGTTTCAACACATCTTTAGCGATGTTGGTTCTTTTGTCATGAAGAGTGATCAGAATGCCCAATATTTCCAGATCCGGATTGGCGATTCTTTTGACTTTTTCTATGGTCTCAAGCAAATCGTCGGTTCCTTCCAGGCATAAATAAGATGACTGTATGGGAATAACCACCCGGTCCGAGCTGACCAGCGCATTGATAGTGATTAAGCCCAGGGTGGGAGGCGTATCGATGATGATGTAATCATATTGATTTTTTACGGTTTCAAGGTTGTCTTTTAAGCGGTAATGTCCGTCCATTTCACCCAAAAGAGATGGTTCCAGCTTGGCCATGGAAATTTTAGAAACAGTCACATCCAGACCGGGAACAACTGAAGGAACAATAACATCCCGAACAGACATGTCTGAATTGACCAGGACATCAAATAAAGACTTGTTGTATTGAGATGGGTTCTCTACAAAGGACAGGGTTGAGTTTCCCTGGGGATCCGTATCCACCAGTAGGGTTTTTTTACCCAAAATAGCTAAGCCGGCGGAAACATTAAGAGCGGTGGTGGTCTTCCCCACCCCTCCTTTTTGATTGGTTATGGCAATGATCAAAAAAAACCGCTCCTTATTTTAAAAATTAATTCCTCATGGTTGATAAAACCATAGCTTAAAAAAAATCAAATATCAAGTGAAAATTTTAAATATTCCGGTCGGCCGGCCGACCGGAATTATCAACTCCCCCTTCATCGGCTTATTGTGTTCTTATGGAAAGCACGCGGAAAAACAGAAGCTTATAGTCTATAGAATATATAAAATAAGTCGGCCAGTTGAAAATGCCCGAACATGCCGCATCCGCCGGGCAGCGGATTGCCGCAGCAAAGCGCCGCGGTGTCATCGTCGAAACTTCGTCATTCGTCTTCATCCGGCTTCCTTTCATCAGCCAAGCTGTGTTGGTACAAAATGTCGGCCCGCCGACACAGTCTGCCCGGATTTAATTAATGTGCCGGATGACGAGCAGGCCCGGGTGCACAAGGCCCTCTCCATAGCCATGAAGGCGGGGGGACGTGCTGAGCGTCTCTCTGTGGACAAAAATCCTGAAAGAAGGGGACATATAGTTATTCAGCCTTGAATTCTTCATCCTGGCTCATCCTGTGCGTTTGTGTGAGGGGTTGATTAGCGGGTTCCTTCCAGGATTCGGCCTGCCCGCTTGACAAAAGCATCGCCATTTTTTTATGAATTCATCATGAGTATAACACACAACGAACCATGACAATGATCCCAATGTCATCATTTCCGGAGCGGAGCACTTTTGAGTCTGTCATTCCGAGGCACGGCGCGCCACGGAATTCCTGACTGCCTCGTATGGGCGGCGGGTTCCGCTTTCACGAGGCAGGAAGGGATTGCCACGGCTTGCTGGCGCAAGCCTCGCAATGACAGAGGGGCATGTCGTCCCGGGGAGCGAAGAGACGGGAATCTTAGTGCATCGGCTAAAGAGTCAGAACCGGCTCATCAGACGAAGCCGAATAAGATCCTCACGGCCTGCTTCGCAGGCCTTAGGATGACAGCGGAGCTGTCATTTTCTAAGTTATTGGTCATGTTAGATGATATGAATGAAAAAACAGTCAAAATTTCTCCGGTATGGATTTGGGGTCCTCCTCTGATTTTTTCATTGCTGGCCGGAGTGATTTTCATCTTCGGGTGGAACCGGCAATTGTTTTTAATGGTCAATGGTTTATCATCTTATACCGGAGATACATTATGGTCCGTTCTGACTTTCTTTTCAGATGGACTGGTCTCTTTTGTCATCTTGTTTCCCTTGATTCTTCGAAAGCCGCGCTGGATATGGGCGGTTCTCATTGCGGCGGTGTTATTTGCGGTTTTCGGCCAAACAATTAAGCATCTGGCCCAGGTTCCCCGGCCGCCCAAGGTTCTCTCTCCTCAGGATTTTCATGTGATCGGACCGGCCTGGGGACATTATTCTTTTCCGTCCGGCCACTCCTCTACGGCTTTCAATTTGGCCGGAGTGTTCGCTCTGACCACTCCGCGGAAGTGGCTGCGCTTCCTATTAATAGGCGCCGCTGTCATGGCGGCGTCTTCACGGATGGTGGTGGGGGTTCATTGGCCGGTTGATGTGCTGGCCGGAGCGGCTTTCGGCTGGGTCACCATATGGGCGGGTTTGCGTTTGGCTGATCATTCAGCTTGGGGATGGACAGGCTGGGGCCAAAAGATATTGGGCGCCGTTCTGCTGGCGGCCAGCGTCACCTTGTTTTTCGTGAACCACACCGGCCACTCCGGAATCATGGGATTTCAGCGGGCTGTCGCGGTTGTATTCTTTGTGTGGGGCGGGTATAAATATATCCAGGTATGGGAACGGCCGAAAAAAAAGGAACCGGTTCACCATAAACAGGATTGAAAATGTCCCGGATAGCTGAGAAAGTGAGAAAAGAATTCCAAAAGCGTTTTTCCGGTTCTCCCCTTCTGGTCCGTTCTCCGGGCCGGGTGAATTTGATCGGTGAGCACACAGACTATAACCAGGGATTTGTTCTGCCGGCGGCTGTTGATAAATCCATTTATCTGGCTGTGGCTGGAAACAACAGGTCTCTTTGCCGCTTTTATTCTTTCGATATGGATTCCTCGGTTGAGATGCCGGTGAAATCCATAAAAAAAAGTGACAAATCGTGGGCTAATTACCTGTTGGGAATGGTGTCTCAACTCCAACAGGCCGGTTATGATATTCCCGGATTCGATTGCGCTTTCAGCGGGGATATTCCTATAGGGGCCGGATTGTCTTCATCCGCCGCTATTGAGACCGGTTTAGGTTATGCTTTAAACCAGGTGTTTGAGTTGGATATCAAAAACTTGAATTTGGTCCGGTTGGCCCAAAAAGCGGAGAATGAATTTGTGGGAGTCCGGTGCGGCATTATGGACCAGTTCATCAATATTTTCGGCGTCAAGGACAAAGTATTAAAAATCGACTGCCGCACACTGGAATACGAATATTATCCTTTTTCTTTTCCTGATGTCCGCATCATTCTTTATGATACCGGTGTCAGCCATTCCCTGGCATCCTCCGAATACAATCAGCGCGGGTCCCAGTGTGAAGAGGGGGTGCGTTATTTTCAGCAGTTCGATTCAGATATCAAGAGCCTCAGGGATGTCGGTCTCGGGATGCTGAAGGCACATCGAAACCAGATGAATCCTGTGATTTTCCGGCGCTGCCGCTATGTGGTGAACGAGAACCTCAGGCTGGAGTCCGCCTGCCGGAATTTAGAAAATAAAAACCTGCCGGCGTTTGGAAAAAAAATGTATCAAACCCACTACGGTTTGCGGGACGACTATCAAGTCAGTTGCGCCGAGTTGGATTTTTTGGTCGGGTTCACGGAAAATCAGCCGGAAATTTTGGGGGCCCGGATGATGGGGGGAGGATTCGGAGGCTGCACCATCAACCTTTTCAAAGGGCCGGCCCCGCCGGAATTTGAAAACCGGATCAAAACGGAATATGAAAAAAAATTCACTCGTGAACTTAAGATATATAAAACCCGGATAGAAAGCGGGACGTATGTTTTAGAAGAAAGGACATAGATTAATGGACAAACAAAAGGCATTGACCAAAATGAAACAAGCCATCCTTTTCGGTGACAAAGACGCCTCCAAAGACCTGGCCGAAGAGGCGGTCCGTTCGGGATGGCGTCTGAACGAGGTGATCGAGAAAGGTTTTGTTCCGGGCATCCGGGAGGCCGGAAAATTATGGGAAAAAGGAGAATATTTTCTTCCGGAATTGATCGCCGGCGCTGAAAGCATGAAGGCGGCCATGTCGGTCTTGCAGCCTGAGCTGGAGAAAACCAAATCAAAAGCCGCGTCTTCCGGTAAAGTGATCATCGGAACCATTGAGGGCGATATCCATGACATAGGAAAAAATCTGGTGGCGTCCATGTTATCGGCCAATGGTTTTGACGTGGTTGACCTGGGAGCTGATGTGAAATTAGACCGGTTTCTGGAAGAGGCTGAAATCGTGAACGCTGACTTTATCTGTGTGTCCGCCTTGCTGACCACAACCATGCTGAAACAGAAAGAGATCATAAAAACGATGAAAGAAAGAAACCTCCGCAGCCGGTTCAAGGTTCTGGTTGGAGGAGCGCCCGTGACCAAAAAATGGGCGGATGACATCGGTGCGGATGGATACGCTGAAAACGCCATGAATGCTGTTTCTTTGGCTTCAGCCATGATGGAACGGCGGGGAGGCGGACATGAGTGAGACTTTGAGGCCCAAAATAAAACTTCTTTCGGATGAACTGGTAGAAAAAATTTTGGATGAAGCTCTGATTCTTTTAGAAAAACAGGGAATATTTGTGGAAAATGATGAGGCTCTCCGGTTATTCCGTCAATCAGAAACGGCGGTGGATACGTCCTCCCGGAAAGTTTTCATAAAACCGGAATTAGTCCGAAAATGCTTGGAATCCACCCCGGAGGAGATCCTGTTGTATGACCGGGCCGGAGAAAAAAGCTACCGGGTCGGAGGGGACCATATTCATTTCGATCCCGGTTCGGCGGCTGTGACCATCCTGGACCACAAAACCCGCTCCCGGCGGAGACCTGAAACCCGCGACCTGATCCACTTTGTTTTGGTTTCGGACTATCTGAAAAACATTGATTTTCAGAGCACCGGTTTGATAAGCGGAGATGTCCCGGAGATTCTTGCTGACAGCTACAGGCTTTACATCGGGCTTCAATATTCCCATAAGCCGGTTGTCACGGGAACTTTTCGGGTTGAAGCGTTTCAGCCCATGGCTGAAATGCTGACTGCGGTTAGGGGCAGCCGGGAAGCCCTGCGGGAAAAACCTTTAGCTATTTTCGACGCCTGCCCCTCCCCTCCTCTGAAATGGAGCCATCTCACCTCACAAAGTCTCATCGATGCCGCCAGGACCGGAATCCCTTCAGAACTTATTTCCATGGGGATGACCGGAGCCACGTCTCCAGTGACCATCACCGGAACTCTGGTTCAGCATGTGGCGGAAAACCTTTGCGGCCTGGTCATTTGTCAATTGGCTCAAAGCGGGGCTCCGGTTATCTTTGGAGGATCCCCCTCAAGTTTTGATATGCGGAAAGCCACCACCCCTATGGGGGCCATCGAAACCATGATGATTGACGCCGCTTATGCTCAAATCGCCAAGCACCTGAATCTTCCCACACACGCCTATATGGGGCTGAGCGATGCCAAAACCAATGACAGCCAGGCCGGCATGGAATCCGGAATGGGGGCGGTCCTGGCTTCCCTGGCGGGCATCAATGTCATTTCCGGGCCGGGCATGTTGAATTTTGAAAGCTGCCAAAGCCTGGAAAAACTGGTCATCGACAATGAAATTTGCGGAATGGCCCTGCGTCTGGCCCGGGGAATCAGCCAAAGGGAGGATCCCATCGCTTTGGAGCTGCTGGAGGGGCTGACACCGGACACCCAATTTTTATCTCATCTCCATACCCGGAAGTGGTACCGGAAAGAACATATTTTTCCGGAAATTCTCGACCGGGACACGTACGACACCTGGGAGAACCAAGGCAAATGCTCTCTTGCGGACAAAGCCGCCGCAAAAGTCAATGAAATCATACAGACCCATCAGCCGCCTCCTTTGGACGGGGATATCAAAAGGGAACTGAATGAGATCATGTCCGGAGACGCCCGCTCCAACGGGGTGGGGAATCTTCCTGAATTGAAATATAAATGAATGAATCATCTTCCAGCAGCGCTGTTTTTTTAAATCAATTTGATATCGAGGTTCCGGACCGGAAACTGTATTTCCGGATCGGATATAAATCGCCAAAGGCCGAAATTGCTGATCATGTGAAGGCGCTGGTTGAGGATATGCGCCGGCTTCAAAAAAAACTTCTCCGTCCCAGAGCGGTGTATAAGGTTATTGATTACCAGGAAACCAACAGGCACCCTGTTTTCAAGAATTCAGAAAAAGTCGCTTTGTGCCTTTGCACCATCGGACCTCAACTGGAAAGACAAAGCCGGCAGTGGATGCAGGAAAATCAATTGCTCAAAGGATTTATCCTGGATTCTTTTGGTTCGGAAGCCGCAGAAGTTCTTGCCGGGAAATGTGACGGCATCATTGCCGGACATGCCATGAAAATGGGCCTATGGCCCAGCAAGCGGTTCAGTCCCGGGTATGGACAATGGGATATCCGCGAACAAAAATATCTATTTGAGACTCTGCCCGCCGGTGAAATCGGCGTCCGCCTGTCTGATTCCTTCATGATGATTCCACGCAAATCTGTCTCATTCCGGATTAATTTTTACCGGGAAAGGGATTTGACCACCCGCAAATTTTAAAGCGCCGTGAGGAACACTATGGAAACGGCGCCAGCCCCGGCCTGTTCATCATTTGTACTGAATATCTATTTCATCCGGAGGTTTAACCGGCTCCATTTGATGGGCCTGCAAAATCCGGTTCAGTTCAGCAATATCCCGGGTGATCAGTTGATTGAGTTTTTCAGCCAGGATCTTCACTTCCCTGGTTAACTCCTGAAGCATGAATAAATCGGTTTCTGTTGGTTGGGCGGGATAATTACCAAGAGACATGCTTAGAGAGAGAATCATTTGGGAAACGGGACCGCCCCTTAAAGCCATTTCCAGTGAGCCGCGGTAACCGATGCCTTTGGGAATGATAATGTCTTCCAGTGGTTTGAATTTTTTTTCGAAGGCGTCAACCGCTGCCTGTACCTCTTCAGGAATTTCTTTTGTTTCTTCTTCACCGCTAAACCGTTTTTCCAAATCGCGGCGGATTTTACGGACAGCGGTCACCGCCATTCCCATTTTTTTGGAAAGAGTCATGGCCTGGACCTGGCTTTGAGTTTGTTTGTCCCTGTTTGCCCGGCTGATATCCACGCGGGGGTCTGGGAGGACCTGACCGGTTGTGGCCGCCGCGATTTTCTCCTGAGAATGAAGCTCGACACGGTAGGTTCCGGAAAGGACAATTGGAGGAGAAACCAAACCGATCCCCCCCGGCTTGACCGGTTCGCCTTGGGGAGTTTTCGGAATAAACTGAAGATTCCAATGATAGCGGCAGAGTCCCTGCTTATTCAGGAGCCTCATTTCGAAAATATCATTTCCGTCTTTGTCTTTTACGGCCAGGCTGTTCCGCCCTTTGGGTTTCTCGCGGAAGTAGACATTCACCGGCATGCCGTATTCCGGGTTGTCTCCGGAAAATTCCGGGGTGCTGAAGGCTTCATACCGGGTGGACGGGAAATAGGCCGTCACAGAACGGATGGGAAAAATATAATAGGATTTGTTGAGCACCTCAGGATTCATTTTTTGCAGAGGTGAAATATCATCCAGTATCCAAATGCCCCTTCCATGGGTTCCGATGATAAGGTCATTTTCTGCCGGGTGAACCGCGATGTCCCGGACGGCAACGGTGGGGAGATTGTTTTTTAATGAAAACCAGGAGCCGCCCCCGTCCAGAGAAGCGAAAACACCGAATTCGGTTCCCGCATATAAAAGTCTTTTATTGACCGGATCTTGCCGGATGACATGAATCCATCCAAATGGAAGATCACCCGTTATGGATTCCCATGTGGCTCCATAGTCGGTGGTCCGGTAAAGATATGTCCCGTAATCATCCCGGCGATGATTATCAAAAGCGGCATAAGCCGTCCCGGTCTCATAATAAGAGGCTTCGATTCGGGAACACCAGGAGCCGGGAGGCAGCCCGGGAATATTTTTCCCGGTTTCCGTCCAGGTCTCCCCGCCGTCCCGGGTGATTTGGACATTTCCGTCATCGGTTCCGCACCATATCAGTCCTTTCTGCAGGGGGGATTCAGCGATGGTGTATATGGTGCAGTGGACTTCAGCTCCCGTGTTGTCAAGAGTGACAGGTCCTCCGGAATCTTTTTGTTTCTCAGGATCATCGGTGGTGAGATCCGGGCTGATCTTTTTCCACGAATTACCCCTGTCCGTACTCATGAAAAGAAAATTTCCGCCGGTGTAAACAGTATCGCTGTCATGAGGGGAAATCAGAACCGGGGAATTCCAGTTGAAACGGTATGGCGGCTCATTTAAAGGCGCCCGCGGTTTGATATCCTTACTGCGGCCGAGGCGGCGGTTATACCGGTATAACCCGTTCATCTGAGAATTGGCATAAATGATGTCAGAGTTGTTCGGATCGACCTGACAGTAAAAGCCGTCCCCTCCGCCCACATTGTACCAATCGGCGTTCAGCACCCCTGCGCTGTCCCAGGTGGCACTCGGCCCCCCCCATACGCCGTTATCCTGGAGTCCGCAGTAAACGTGATAGGGTTTTTCCAAATCAAAACCGATTTGATAGACTTCAGCCAGTGCCATGCTTCGGACCGGCTGCCAATTTTGCCCGGCGTCATAGGAAATGTCGATACCGCCGTCATTTCCGGACACCAGGTGACGGGAATTCTGAGGATTGATCCACAGAGCGTGATGGTCGGGATGAGTTCCCTGGGAAATGGGACGGAATTTTTGCCCTTTGTCCCGGGAAACATATAATGCCAAGGAATGGACATAGACGACTTCATCATTGTTCGGATCTACGGTCAGCCGGCTGTAATAAAAAGGCCGGAAATTGATGGTGGTGAAAACCTCGTTGTCGCACATCCGGGCCCAGGATTCTCCCTTGTCTTCTGATCTCCAAAGGCCTCCCTCCTCATGCTCTATGAGAGCGTAAACAACTTCCGGACGGCTGGGAGCCACCGCCAGCCCGATGCGGCCTAAAATGCCCCCGGGAAGGCCGTTAACCAGTCTTTTCCAGGATTCGCCTCCATCCGAAGTTTTATAAACACCGCTTTGAGGGCCTCCGCTGTAGAAATAGTGGGGGGATCGCTGGTATTCCCAGGCAGCGGCATAAAGAACGGCGGGCTGGGAAGGATCCATGGCCAGATCCGCTATTCCCGTATTAGGGTTGCTGTAGAAAACCTTTTCCCAGGTCTCGCC
>JAWODN010000055.1:0-118327 GCA_046483285.1 Candidatus Aminicenantota bacterium
AGTTCGCCCACCCGCGGAAGTGTACTGACAGGAAGACATCCTTACCGCTATGGTATAACCCATGCCAACACCGGACATATCAAAGAGGAGGAAGTATTGTTACCCGAAGTTTTAAAGGAACATGGGTATACTACGGGCCACTTTGGCAAATGGCATCTGGGCACCATGAGCAAATGGGTGATAGAAAGCAACAGGGGTGGTTATGCGTCAAAGAATCACCATTCACCACCGTGGGAAAATGGATTTGATGAATCGTTTTCCAACGAAGCCAAATCTCCGACCTGGGATCCGATGATCAACCCTCCCCTGGAAGTTCATGGAGCAAACAGTAATCAGGAACCCGGCGATTCATACGGAACTTATTATTGGACCGGTAAAGGGCGCATTGCTACCGAAAATCTGGAAGGAGATGACTCCAGGGTGATCATGGACCGGGCGGTATCCTTTATCCAAACAGCAGTGGAACAAGATCAGCCCTTTTTAAGTGTGATCTGGTTTCACACTCCCCACACCCCGGTAATAGCAGGAGGCAAATACCTGAAAATGTATGATCATTTATCTGAAAATAAGCAACATTACTATGGTTGTCTAACTGCTATGGATGATCAGATCGGCAGATTAAGGGAGAAGCTCAGAAGCTTAGGTGTTGCCGAAAACACTATGGTGTGGTTCTGTTCTGACAATGGGCCGGCGGCAGTAGGCGGAGGTCCGGGAATGAAAGCCGGTGCAAGGCAACAGGGATCCACCGGCGGATTAAGAGGAAGAAAAGGGACTGTGTTTGAGGGAGGAATACGGGTTCCTGCCCTCCTGGAATGGCCTGCCCGGATTGACGAACACAGAGAAACGGATTTTCCTGCGGTTACTTCTGATTATTACCCCACCATCCTGGATATCCTGGAAATCAATGTGGAAGATCAACCACAACTGGATGGTATCAGCCTTAAAAACGTGATTGAAGAGGAGCAAATAAACGAACGTCCTCAGCCCATAGGATTCCAGCATCGTTTTGAGGGTCAACAGTGGTATGTATGGAATGACAATCAATATAAGCTGATCTATAAAGAAGATGATGATCAATACCTGCTGTTCGACCTTTATAATGATCCGAATGAAACAGAAAATATTGCCGGAGAACATCCTAAAACGGTTGATAGGATGAAAAATGAATTACAAAATTGGCTGGATTCTGTCAATTAATTCTTTCAAGGCAAAATAAATACTTAGAATAAAAACTGAAGGACGATTTATTATAAATAGGAATGGAATTATGAGAAGAAAACCATTGCTAAACTTAGCTTTTATTGTTGCGGGCCTCCTTGTAATCGGAAGTGTTTATTGGTATTACAGCCATTATCGCTTTACCCGAAAGGCCAACCAGATATTGGAAGAGACCGGCACAGAAGGAGGATTCATTGTACACCAAGGATTTAATGAAGGCCGGTTCACTGCTGCTTTACGAGCCGATGATCGTTATCTTGTTCACGGGATAAGTCCCGATAAAGATAAGGTGGAGAAGGCGCGGGCGTATATTCATGATTTTGGATCATATGGGGAGGTTTCTGTGGAACAGTGGGACAAGGAGGCACTTCCTTATACCGACAACCTGGTAAATTTGTTGGTGGCAGAGCAGCCCGGTAAACTTTCCATGGATGAAGTCATGCGGGTCTTAGCGCCTGAAGGCGTTGCATATATAAAGCAGGAAGGAGGTTGGAAGAAAAAAGTCAAACCCAGGCCTTCAGAAATTGATGAATGGACCCATTATCTACACGGGCCGGATAACAATGCAGTCGCCCGGGACTCGGCAGTTGGTCCGCCACAGCATTTACAATGGGAAGCCGGCCCTGAATTTCTCCGTAGCCATGAGCACATGGCCAGCATCAGTGCGGTTGTTTCCGCTGGGGGAAGAATTTTCTCCATTGTCGATGAAGGCCCCACCGCCTTCATTGCTGCCCCCAGCAACTGGAAGCTGGTAGCAAGAGATGCATTTAACGGGGTGCGCTTATGGGAAAAAAAGATAGAGCCCTGGGAATATCGCCTCAGAGGGTTCAGAAGCGGACCCCCTGAACTCAAAAGAAGGCTTGTAGCCAGCGATGACCGGGTTTACGTAACCTTGGGTTACAATAAACCGGTTGTCTCCCTGAATGCAGCCACAGGTGCTATAGAACGGGAATATTCGGATACTAAGGGGACACTGGAGATAGTATACAAAGATGGAATACTTTATCTTGTAGCCGGACAACGCCCCTCTCTCGAACCGAAAAAGTATTTTGCCGATAGTATAAATACATTTTCCGCTGATTTTTTCAGAGGAGTCTTAAGCGGTACCCCCCGGGCTCATAATAAACGCCTTATTGCAGTGGAGGCAAGTACTGGTGAGATGCTCTGGCAAAAAGATAACGCTGTTACAGAGGAACTCATGCCTACTACTCTCTGCCTGGGGAATGGGAGGATTTATTTTCAAAATCCCAGCCAGGTAGTCTGCCTGGAGGCAGAAACCGGAAGAAGAATTTGGAATGCTAGTCGCCCTATACAGTCAACCCGGCTTGGATGGTCCACTCCAACCTTGGTATACCACAACGGCATTGTATATTCTGCTGACCGTAAGGTTCCCGGGAAAAAGGAAAGTAACAACGATACAGTCAAATGGATACCCAGCAGTATGGGAGGAGGAGCTGCCACGCCAAGGGGGAAATTGATAGCTTTTTCTGCAGAAAACGGAGATCGCTTGTGGAGCTGCCCGGCGCGGGAAGGATACAATGCTCCCGTAGATGTTCTTTTGACGGGGGGAAAGCTGTGGACGGGAGATATTGTGGGGGCTAATGATCCCGGAATAACTAAAGGAAGGGATCCCAAAACAGGAAAAGTTGATGTGACCCGGCCCGAAGATCAGGAGTTCTATACCCCTGGAATGCCACATCATCGTTGTTACCGCAACAAGGCCACTTCCCAATATCTCATTACCGGAAGAGCCGGCACTGAGTTCGTAGATATGGAATCCGGAGAGGCCATTCCCAATCATTGGGTAAGGGGCACATGCCAGTATGGGGTTATGCCCTGTAACGGCCTGCTTTACGCCCCTTCTCATCCTTGCGCCTGCTTCATGAGGGCCAAGATCAATGGTTTCAATGCATTGGCTCATACTCTACAAGGGCCTTCCCATGCTAATGCGAAACAGAACAAACTTGAAAAGGGACCGGCGTACAACAAAATACAAGTCTCTGAAAAGGATCAGGAATCAGGCAATTGGCCAACTTATCGCCATGATTCAAGGCGAAGTGGTCAGACCGATACCAGTCTACCTGAGAATCTTTCCCCTAGCTGGAAAACCAAACTCAAAGGAGAGTTGACCAGTCCGGTTATTTCCGGAGGCAGGGTGTTTGTTGCCTCTATTGACAGGCATTTGCTATATGCACTGAATGCCAATACCGGTCAGGTGTTGTGGAAATTCACGGCCGGTGGACGGATAGATTCTCCTCCTGCCATTTATAAAGGCCGCGTGCTTTTCGGATCTGCCGATGGAAAGCTCTATTGCCTCCGGGCCTCCGACGGAGAGCTGGTATGGCGCTTCCAGGCCGGCCCCATTGACCGCCGGATCGTTTCTTACGGACAGCTTGAATCGGCCTGGCCGGTTCACGGAAGTGTCCTGGTAGAAAACGGTTCCGTATACTTTTCTGCAGGGCGCTCCTCCTTCCTGGATGATGGATTACACATTTACCGGCTTGATCCGGAAAGCGGAGAAATATTATACGAAAAGACAATCAACAGCCGGGATTCCGAAACAGGTCAACAACCCAAAAATATCATCAAAGGATTTAGTATAACCACCGGTGCCCTTCCTGACATTCTTTCGAGTCAGGATGGATCTATATTCCTGCGGCATAAACGATTTAACTTTGAACTGGAAGAACAAGCTCCTGAGGTACCCCATCTATTCAGCTCAACCGGTTTTTTGGATGATTCGTGGTGGCATCGGAATTATTGGATTATGGGCACCCATGTAAATTCCGGCTGGAGCGGATGGCCCAAAATGGGCAACCAAGTTCCTTCCGGCCGGCTCCTTGCCTTTAATGATTCTACAATCTATGGCTTCGGCCGGGATAGTTACGGGAGACACGGGAGCCATATCGGTATTGATCCTGCAACTTACTGGGGCTATACCGAGATGCATGGTACTGCTACTCAATACCGGTTATTCAAAGCCCGCCGGGCTGTTGATACCAACAGATGGAAATCCGAATGGAATAGGGATATCTCGCTTTTGGTCCGCTCAATGATCATGGATGATTCAAAAATATTTCTGGCTGGTCCGCCGAATGGCAGTGATTTAAAGAATATTTTTTCAGCGCTTAAGGGCAAAGAAGGAGGTTTATTGTATATTGTATCTTCTGAAGGACAGATATTAAAAAAATACAAACTGGATGCTCCTCCGGTTTTTGATGGTATGGCAGGAGCAGAAGAAAAAATATATCTGTCTACATTAGATGGAGATGTTTTATGTTTTGAAGATGAATATTGAGATGAGTCATGCGAACACAGGATTTAGAGATTGATCAACTTGATGAGATTTTCAAAGTGATCTGTCAAAGGCAAGAGAGAACAGACAGGGAGAGGGATTTCATACCATAAAAGATATGAACTGTTTGCTTGAATTCTTGAAGACATTATTTTAAAAACTTATAAATCTGACTGATATGAAATTATTCTTCAATCTGGCAACGATTGCAATTTTGATCTGCTTTACCTCAATAGAGTTAAATGGGCAGGAACTAAAAAAAGAAGATAAACTTTGGTTTAAACAGCCAGCCTCCGAGTGGGATGAAGCCCTGCCTGTCGGCAACGGCCGGCTGGGTGCCATGGTATTCGGCGGTGTTAAGCACGAGCGCCTCCAGTTGAACGAAGAGAGCATTTGGACCAAAGGTGGCAGACTCGAGGATAAAGAAGACGGTTACAAATCCATTCCCAAAATCCGAAAGCTTTTGTTTGAAGGAGAATATAAAAAGGCTGAACAGATGTCCAAGGAAAAGCTGATGACCGAACGCCTGCCGTCGGGAACCAACACCTATCAAACCTTGGGCAACCTGAATATCCGGTTTAAAGGTATTGAAAATTACAGCAACTACAAGCGTAAGCTGCAACTGGATAGTGCACTGGTAAAAACTACTTTTCATGCCAACGGGACAAAACATATACGCACCGTTTTTTCCTCGGCTGTCGACGAAGCCTTGGTTTTGCTGGCCAAAGCGAACAAACCCGGACAGATCACCGGAACCCTTGAACTTTCACGCCCGGGTGACGGTGAGAAAGTAGTGGCAAAGGATGGAGTGATCACCATGTCGCAACATTTAAGCGACGGGAAAGGAGTAAAGTACGAAACCCGGATCAGGGTGATACCTCATGGTGGGGAGATGGAAGTTGAGGGTACCAAGGTCCACATCACCGAAGCCGATAAGCTGGAACTACGGCTGGTGGCAGCAACTGACTACCAGGGAGGAGATCCTTCCGGGATGTGCGAAGATTATTTGAATCCCCTTCAATCCAAAAGTTACCGGCAAATGCTAAAAGACCACATCGCCGAATATCAGCAATATTTCAATCGTGTTTCTCTTCAATTGCCCTTCTCCGAAGCAGCCGGTTTTGCCACCAATGAAAGGATAGATGCCCAAAAACGGAGCGTGTATGATCCTTCATTAACCGCCCTGTATTTCCAGTTTGGGCGTTACCTGCTGATCAGCTCCTCACGGCCGGGAAGTATGCCGGCAAACCTTCAGGGCTTATGGGCTCAGGGCCTGGAACCACCATGGAATTCAGATTACCATATTAACATCAACATTCAGATGAATTACTGGCCTTCAGAGATCACCAACCTTTCGGAGTTACACATGCCCTTTCTTAAGTTTATTGGTAAACTCCGGGAAAATGGCCGGGAAACAGCCCAAAAACTATACGGAGTAAATGGCTTTACTGCCCATCACACCACCGATGCATGGCATCCTACCACAGCCTTTGGCGAACCCCAGTACGGAATGTGGCCAATGGGCGCCGCCTGGGCCTCCACGCATATATGGGAGCATTACTTGTTTACAGAAGATAAGGAATTCCTGGGGAAATACGGGTATCCGGTGATGAAAGAGGCTGCCCGGTTTTTGTCTGAATGGATGGTAAAACATCCGGAAACAGGGAAATGGATCACCGGACCATCGATGTCACCGGAGAATGTTTTCATCACACCCAGCGGAAATAAGGCTTCTGTTTGTATGGGCCCTGCCATGGACCTGCAAATTGTCTGGCACTTGTTTCATAGCGTCATTGAAGCTTCAAAAGTGCTGGATACGGATTCCCAATTCCGGGAAAAGCTAAAAAGCCAACTGGCCAACCTGACACCGGTTAAAATCGGTGACGACGGCCGGATTCTTGAATGGTCTAACGAAGAGTTAAAAGAAGCTTTGCCGGGTCATCGACATATGTCCCATTTATACGGGCTACATCCCTCCAACCAATACAACTGGAACGACACGCCCGAATACATGGAGGCTGCTGCCAAAGTGATCGAAGAACGTCTGCAACATGGCGGAGGCCATACCGGATGGAGCCGGGCATGGATGATCAACTTCTATGCCCGTCTGATGGACACGGAAAATGCCTGGGACAACCTGGTTGCACTCTGGGCCAAATCGACGTTGCCCAACATGTTTGATACCCATCCGCCCTTTCAGATAGACGGGAACTTTGGAGGTACGGCGGCCATTGCCGAGCTGCTGATGCAATCCCACGCGGGAGAAGTGCATCTTTTGCCTTGTTTGCCTGACGAGCTTCCAAAAGGCAAAGTGACCGGACTCATGGCCCGCGGTGGACTTGAAGTGGAGATACAATGGGAAAACGGCCGGCTGGTTCAGGCAACCATAAAATCCAAACTGGGTAATCCGGCCAAAGTACGCTATGGAGCCAAAGTGATAGAGTTTGACCTGGAAAAAGGCGAAGAGATTACATTGAATGATGATCTTATGATCATTAATTGAGTTTTGGATATTGTTTGTGATTTGCCTGCCTGCCGGCGAGGCAGGATGCTTGCTAATTATTATTTGAGTTGCCACGAAAATGGTTTTGTTAACGTAAAAGACAATGTTTAATTTACTTAGAACCTGTTCATGAAGTTCTCCGTGTATCTCCGTGATTTCCTTTGTGTTCTCAGTGGTTAATATTATATATTTATACCACAGAGTTTCACGGAGAACCTCACGGGCCGGGATTGCCGCAGATGCGAGGCGCAGGGCATGACGCTGTAGTCCTTCACCGCGAATGCCCTGCAGCAAAGTTTTATTGCGAGGCCTGCGGAGCAGGCCGTGGCAACCTTAGACGGATAGATTATAAAGAACCGGAGGCGTCTAAGATCCTCACGTCGCTTCGCCCCTCAGGACCCCGCCCGAAGGGTAAAAAAATTGCGATTAAAATAAAAATTGAAAAATGAAAAATGTTCAATTTGATCTTTCACTAAAAACCATGCTTATCGCTGATAAAAAAGAGATTGCAAAAACATCGCAATTTTTTTATGAATAGATCAGGTTTATATATATCTCAGATTTATATGCAGGAGGATGGTTTGAATTATGAAGGGCGTATTCGCGTGGTTATTGAAAATATTTCTCCTGAAATCAACGGGGGCCGATATCCGGTCAAAAGAGCCGCCGGGGAAACGGTTTCCGTGGAGGCGGATATATACGCAGACGGCCATGATCATATCACAGCCGTGCTTCTTTACCGCCGGTCCGAAGATACCGGTTGGCGGGAAATTCCTATGTCGCATCTATCCAACGACCGGTGGCAAGGCGAATTTCAAGTGACCAGAACAGGGACGTACTTATACACTATTAAAGGGTGGGTGAACCATTTCCGCACCTGGCAGAAGGATCTCAAAAAAAAATTTGATGCCGGGCAGGATGTCCGTGTTGAATTGAAAATCGGGGCCGGTCTTGTCAGCGAAGCTTCCCGGCGGGCGGAAAACCCGGAGCGGGATGCGCTTAAACGGTGGTCCCATATTCTTTTAGGGGCAAAAAACCCTCCCGAAGATATGGCTGCCGCCCTCAGTCCGGAATTGAGGGAGCTGATGCAGAGATATCCTCCGGATAAATGGATATCGGTTTATGAACGGGAACTCAGGGTCGCTGTCGAGCGCCCCCGGTCATTGTTCAGCGCGTGGTATGAGTTTTTCCCCCGTTCTTTTGGAAGAAATCCGGGTCAGCACGGGACCTTGAAAGATTGCCGCTCGATGCTTCCGGAGATAGCGGATATGGGTTTTGATGTGGTGTATCTTCCGCCCGTACATCCCATCGGTCACACCCACCGGAAAGGAAAGAACAACAATCCCAAAGCCGGCCCAAACGATCCGGGAAGTCCCTGGGCCATCGGTTCTGCGGAAGGAGGACACACCTCCATTCATCCTGAGCTGGGGACCCTGGCTGATTTTGAAGAATTCGTCGCAGCGGCGGAAGAAAACAATTTGGAAGTGGCCATGGATTTGGCGTTTCAGTGCTCTCCGGATCATCCTTATGTTAAGGAACATCCGGAATGGTTTCGCTGGCGTCCAGACGGCTCCGTCCAGCATGCCGAAAACCCCCCTAAAAAATATGAGGATATCATACCTTTGAATTTCGAAGCGGACAAATGGGAAGAACTTTGGGAAGAATTAAAGAGCGTGGTCTTGTTTTGGGCTGAAAAAGGAGTCCGGATTTTCAGAGTGGACAATCCCCACACCAAGCCGTTTGCGTTTTGGGAATGGTTGATCCGGGAAGTCAAGAATGATTACCCGGATGTCCTTTTTCTATCCGAAGCTTTCACACGGCCGAAAGTGATGTACCGGCTGGCCAAAATCGGATTTTCGCAGTCCTACACCTATTTCACTTGGAGGAATTCCAAATGGGAAATTCAGGAATACCTCCGGGAATTGACTCAAACCTCCGTCCGGGATTTTTTCCGCCCCAATTTCTGGCCCAACACTCCGGATATTCTTCCGGAAACACTGCAGCACGGCGGCCGGCCGGCTTTTATTACCCGTTTGGTGCTGGCGGCAACACTGTCCTCTAATTATGGAATGTACGGCCCCGCCTTTGAATTGGCGGTTGGTGGGGCGGTCCCCGGCAAGGAAGAATATTTAAATTCAGAAAAGTATGAGATCAAGCATTGGGACCGCCGGCGTCCGGACAGTTTGCGGGATATCATAGCCCGGGTCAATCAAATCCGCAGGGAAAATCCCGCCTTGCAGACCACGTGGAACCTCAGGTTTTTTGACGTCGACAATGAGTATTTACTCTGCTATGGGAAGGCCGATGATGATCTGTCGAATTTTATTCTGGTGGCAGTCAATCTGGACCCTTTTCATATTCAGTCCGGATGGATAAGCCTTCCCTTAGCGGATTTAGGGATCAAGCCGGATCAGCAGGTTCTGGTTTATGATCTTATAAGCGGAGATAAATATTTTTGGCAGGGTCATCGAAATTATGTTGAACTGAATCCCCATGTGCTCCCGGTGCATATTTTCAAAGTGTACAGGAGAATGAAGCGGGAACAGGATTTTGATTATTTCATGTGAGGCGGGCAAACACCATGACTGACTATGTACTTAAAGACGATCCTCTCTGGTATAAGGATGCGGTTATATATGAGCTCCATATCAAATCGTTTTTAGACAGCGACGGGGACGGCTGTGGTGATTTTAAAGGCTTGATAAAAAAACTGGAGTATCTCCAGCGTTTGGGCGTGAATGCGGTTTGGCTGCTTCCGTTTTATCCCTCTCCGCTCAAGGATGACGGCTATGATATATCCGACTATCGCCGTATTCACTCCCAATACGGCAAACTGGGGGAGTTTAAAGAATTTTTAAAGCAGGCCCATAAAAGGGGAATCCGGGTTATTACCGAGTTGGTGTTGAATCATACCTCTTCGCAGCACCCGTGGTTTCAAAGATCCCGCCGTTCCCGGCCGGGGTCTTCCTGGCGTGATTTTTATGTTTGGAGCGAATCGCCTGAAAAATACCAGGACGCCCGTATCATTTTTCAGGATTTTGAATCTTCCAACTGGACTTGGGACGACGTGGCCGGAGCCTATTTTTGGCATAGATTCTATTCCCACCAGCCGGATTTGAATTTTGAAAATCCAAGGGTCCAAAAGGAAATGATCAAAATTCTCGATTACTGGTTTGAAATGGGAGTGGACGGCGTGCGCCTGGATGCGGTTCCCTATTTGCATGAAAAAGAAGGAACGAACTGTGAAAATCTTCCGGAAACTCATGAGTTTTTAAAAAAACTCAGGGCTCATCTTGACCGGAAATTCAAAAACAAAATGCTGTTGGCGGAAGCCAATCAATGGCCGGAAGACGCGGCCGCCTATTTTGGTGAGGGAGATGAATCCCATATGGCCTTTCATTTTCCTTTAATGCCGCGGATGTTTATGGCGATTCAGATGGAAGACCGGTTTCCAATTGTGGACATCCTGGACCCTCCCCTGGAAATTCCGGATTCCAGCCAATGGACGACCTTTCTCCGCAACCATGATGAATTGACCCTGGAAATGGTGACGGATGAAGAACGGGATTATATGAACCGGGTGTATGCCACCGAGCCCCAAGCGAAGATCAATCTGGGAATCCGCAGGCGGCTGGCTCCGCTGCTGGGAAACAACCGCCGGAAAATTGAATTGATGAATATTTTGTTGTTCTCTCTTCCCGGGACTCCGGTGATCTATTATGGGGATGAAATTGGGATGGGAGACAATTACTACCTGGGGGACCGGAACGGAGTTCGCACTCCCATGCAGTGGAGCGCCGACCGGAACGCGGGTTTTTCCAGGGCGAATCCACAAAAACTTTTTTTGCCGGTTATTATAGACCCTGAATACCATTATGAGGCCGTGAATGTGGAGAACCAGGAGAGAAATCTTTCTTCCTTGTTGTGGTGGATGCGGAGGGTGATTTCCATGCGCAAAAAATTCAAAGCTTTCGGCAGAGGGAACATTGTTTTTCTTTCTCCTGAAAATCCCAAAATTCTTGCCTTCCTCCGCCGGTATGGAGATGAAACGATCCTGGTGGTGGTCAATCTTTCCCGGTTTTCCCAGGCTGTTGAGCTTAAATTACCTGAATATGAAGGATGCATTCCCGAAGAGATCTTCAGTTATAACCGGTTTCCCCGAATCAGCAAAGATCCCTATGTTCTGACCTTGGGACCATTCCATCATTTTTGGTTTCTTTTAAAAAAAAGCGAGGAGGAGGCTCTGAGAAAAGCTGAAGAAGCTCAAGAACCTTTGACCTTGCGGCGGAGTTACCGGGAGGTCATGAGGGAGAAAAACCGGGACAGGTTGGAGCAGGAATTTTTAAGCGGTTATTTGAAACGGAGCCGGTGGTTCGGAGGAAAAGGGCGGGTTATCCGTCAGGTGTCCATTATCGAATTCGCGCCGGTTCACAGGAAAACGGATGCCTCCGGGTATCTGATGATTTTGGAGGTTAAATACAATGAGGGTGTGCCGGAATGGTATTTTCTGCCGTTTTTCTACGCCACCGGAGAGGAAGCCCATACCATAAACCGCCGTTGGCCCCAGGCTGTCATTTGCCGGGTGGAGACCGGGGAAGAAAGCGGTGTTTTTTATGATGGAGCCTTTTCCCGAAACTGCCAGAAGCTGTTGATGGACATGGTTTCCTTCCGCAAAAAAATCAAAGGAGAACGGGGAGATTTTGCCGCCTTCCGGGGAAAACAGTTTAAAAAGCTTCTTCAGGGTGCGGAATGGCCTTTAAAATCAGATGTTTTGAAAGCGGAACAGAGCAATACCTCCATTGTTTACCAAGATAAATTGATATTGAAGATGTTTCGGAGACTGGATAAAGGCGTTCACCCGGATATCGAATTGGAGAGTTTTTTGACCGCCCAAGCGTCTTTTCCCCACATCCCTCCTTTTGCCGGCCGTTTTGAATATCAAATACACGGCGGACAGTCTGTATCCGTAGGTTTGCTTCAGGGATATGTGGCCAACGAAGGGGATGCCTGGAGATATGTTTTAGACCGGGTCAATCAATATACGGAAAAGATTTTCAGCCGGAGAGAAGACCTTTCCCAAAAAAATGTGACCCTTTACCCCTTGCTGGAACAAAGGGAAGGGAACGGAACCGTTCTGGAGAACCTGTCCGGCGGATTTTTTCTGGAGATGATGGAACTGCTGGGGAAAAGAACCGGGGAACTTCATTTGGCCTTATCTCCGAAGCGGGGTGCGAAAGATTTCCAGCCGGAACCATTTTCTCTCCTTTACCAGAGGTCTGTCTTTCAATCCATGCGCACCCTGGTCAGACAAGTCTTTCGAGTTATGGAAGAAAACCGGGCAAAATTGAGCGGAGAATCCGGGGATTTGGCGTTGGAGATCCTGGATTCCCGGGAGAATATTCTGCAGTGTCTGAATCGGATCACCGGGCGGAAGATTTCCGCCAAAAAAATCCGCATTCATGGGGATTATCATCTGGGACAGGTCCTGTTCACCGGTAAGGACTTTGTGATTATTGATTTTGAAGGAGAACCCGCCCGGGCTTTGAGCGAGAGGAGGCTGAAAAGATCCCCTCTGAGAGATGTGGCCGGTATGATCAGGTCGTTTCATTATGCGGCGTTTTATGGGTATCTGCGCAATCTCTCTTATCAGGGGGAGGATAAGGAGTTGTTGAAAAGGTGGCTGAATATTTGGTATCATCAAATCAGCCGGATATTTTTTCATTCCTATCTCCGCACAGTTAAAGAGGCGGAGTTTTTTCCTCAAAATCAGGATGAGTTGAGTGTTCTTCTGGATGCGTTTCTGCTTGAAAAAGCGGTTTATGAGTTGGGATATGAATTGAATAACCGCCTGGATTGGGCGATAATTCCGTTAACCGGCATTTCCACCATTCTTAAGCAGCAGTCCGCTCAGAGAAAGGATGTCCTGTCATGACAGATAAAAAAAACAAGACGGAAGCATTGCGCCGGCGAGAGGCTAAGAGATCTTCAGAAAAAGAGTCTATGTCGCTTTTTACGGATCAAGATATATTTCTTTTTAAAGAAGGCATTCATACCACTCTGTATGATAAGTTCGGGGCCCGTCCGGGATCCGGCGGGACCTATTTTGCGGTCTGGGCCCCCAATGCGGAAAACGTTTCCGTTGTAGGAGATTTCAATAAGTGGCGGCCCGGGGTCCTCCCCTTGAACCCCAGATGGGATAGATCCGGAATCTGGGAAGGTTTTTTTCCCGGTGTTAAAAGGGGGAACTTGTATAAATATCATATCGTGTCCCGGGAAAAAGGCTACAAGGTGGAAAAAAGCGATCCCTATTCTCTTCTTTGCGAAACCCCTCCCAAAACCGCATCCGTGGTCTGGGATTTGGATTATGATTGGAAAGACAGGGAGTGGATGGAAAACAGAGAGAGAAATAACGCCCGGGATGCCCCGGCGGCTACATATGAACTCCATCTGGGCTCATGGCGGCGCCCCGGGGACAAGCCCGGTGGATTTTTAACCTACCGGGAGATGGCGGAGCAGCTTCCGGCTTATCTCAAAGAAATGGGATTTACCCATGTGGAGTTCCTTCCGGTTATGGAGCATCCCTTTTATGGGTCGTGGGGGTACCAAACCACCGGGTACTTCGCTCCCACCAGCCGCTACGGAACTCCCCAGGATTTCATGTGTTTAATTGACCGGCTCCATCAGCATGGAATCGGAGTGATCCTAGATTGGGTCCCTTCGCATTTTCCTTCCGACGAATACGGACTGGTTTTTTTCGACGGGACGTGTTTGTATGAGCATCAGGATCCCAAGAAAGGATTTCATCCGGATTGGAAAAGCTGCATTTTCAATTACGGCCGTCATGAAGTCCGGAGTTTTCTCCTCAGCAGCGCGCGGTTCTGGTTGGATAAATATCATATTGACGGATTGCGGGTGGACGCGGTGGCTTCCATGCTGTATCTGGACTATTCCCGGGAGGAAGGAGAATGGATTCCCAATGAATACGGCGGACGTGAAAACCTGGAAGCCATTTCTTTTCTTCGCAGATTGAACCAGATGGCGTACGGAGATTTTCCGGACATCCAAACCATCGCAGAGGAATCCACCGCCTGGCCTATGGTCACAAAACCTGTTCATGTGGGGGGACTGGGGTTCGGAGAAAAGTGGAATATGGGCTGGATGCATGACACCCTGGAATATTTTTCCAAAGATCCTATTTACCGCAAACATCATCATAATAAATTGACTTTCAGCATTTGGTATGCTTTTTCCGAAAATTTTGTTCTTCCTTTGTCCCATGATGAGGTGGTTTACGGAAAAGGATCACTGCTGGAAAAATTGCCCGGGGATGACTGGCAGAAATTCGCCAATCTCAGGCTGCTTTTCGGATTTATGTATACTCACCCGGGGAAAAAAATATTGTTTATGGGGGGGGAATTGGGCCAGCGAAAAGAATGGGACCATGACAGCAGCCTGAACTGGCATTTACTGGAACATGCGCCTCATCAGGGGATAAAAAATTGGGTTCGGGATATCAATCACTTTTATTCCCAAACTCCGGCTCTGTATCAAAATGATTTTGAGCAAAATGGGTTTGAATGGATAGATTCCAGTGATGGGGAGAACAGCGTGCTGGCGTTTATGCGGAAGGGAAACACGCCGGAGGACGTGGTTGTGGCTGTCTGCAATTTCACTCCGGCCCCCCGGCATAATTACCGGGTGGGGGTTCCCTTTGGAGGGGATTGGCAGGAAGTTTTAAACAGCGATGCCCGGGAATACGGGGGAAGCGGACAGGGAAATATGGGAGGTGCGGAAGCCCGGCCCTTGCCCTTTCATGGACGTTCGTATTCTCTGCCGTTGATGCTGCCGCCTTTAAGCGTGCTGGTGCTTGTTCCCCGGAAGAATCCGGCGAAAAAAGGAGAGAAGTAAAATGAAAGAAAAAATCGGCCAAACAGCCGGGGCAGCCTGGGAACTTTTGCAGAAAAACAAAGAAATCGCCATTTCCCAGTTCCCAAAAATGTTGAACCAGAAAGCCGTGATTGCTAATCAGGCGCTGGGGTGGCTGGCGAGAGAGGGGAAGATCAATTACCGCCGGGAGGGAAACCGGACGTTGATTTCCCTGGTGGACACTGAGCGCCGTTCTTAAGCGGAGGTTATTCCACGGATCTGCGGATCATTTTCATCGTGCAGGTTGAATATTTCAGAGAGGAAGAGTGTTTCAATGTCTGACCCGGATATAGGGGCGCAGTACCTGGGAGAGGGGCGGTGCCGTTTTACGGTCTGGGCTCTCCGGGCTGAGAAAGTGGAGGTCCGCCTCGTTTATCCGGAGGAGCGCCGGGTGCCGCTTGCGGCGGATGGACAGGGTTGCTGGTCCGCTGTTCTGGATCACGTCCGTCCGGGAACCGGGTATTATTATCTTCTGGATGATGATAAACAAAGGCCGGATCCGGCCTCTCATTATCAGCCCCAGGGGGTTCACCGCTTTTCCGAAGTGGTGGATCACGAATTATTTCCCTGGAATGATGAGGATTGGAAAGGAATTTCTTTGGAAAATATGGTGATGTATGAGATTCACGCCGGCACATTCACTCCCCGGGGGACGCTTCCGGCCGTTATTCCGCGGCTGGAGCAGCTCAGAGATCTGGGGATAAACACACTCAGTGTGATGCCGGTGGCGCAGTTTCCCGGGAAAAGAAATTGGGGATACGACGGGGTTTATCCCTTTGCCGTTCAAAATTCCTACGGAGGTCCGGAAGGATTAAAGGCCCTGGTGGATGCCTGCCATAATAATGGCATGGCGGTGGTTTTGGATGTGGTTTACAATCATTTGGGTCCGGAGGGCAATTATCTGCATGATTACGGTCCCTATTTCACATCCAAGTATAAAACGCCTTGGGGGGGCGCCGTTAATTTCGACGATGCTCACAGTGACGGTGTCCGCCGGTTTTTTATTCAGAATGCCCTCCATTGGTTCCGCCGGTATCATATCGACGGTCTCAGACTGGATGCCGTTCATGCCATCACGGACATGAGCGCCCGTCCTTTTTTAAAAGAACTGGCTGCGCGGGTCCGGAGATTCAACCGGGACCAGGAGAAAAAGGTGATTCTGATCGCAGAGAGTGATTTAAATGATCCTAAAATCATCCGCCCTCCTGAAAAGCAGGGATTTGGACTGGATGGACAATGGTGCGATGATTTTCATCACGCCCTGCACGCACTCCTGACCGGCGAAAAAGACGGGTATTATGCGGATTTCGGCACCGTCGGCCAGCTGGCTAAATCCTTCCGGGAAGGGTATGTGCTAACCGGAAGTTATTCTGTTTTCCGCCGGCGAAGCCATGGAGATTCCGCTAGAGACTGTTCTGCGGCTCAGTTTGTGGTGTTCACTCAGAATCATGACCAGGTGGGAAACCGGATGAGTGGAGAAAGGCTATCATCTCTGGTGCCGTTTGAAGCGCTCAAACTGGCCGCCGGGATTCTTATTTGTTCTCCTTATGTGCCCTTGTTGTTTATGGGTCAGGAATACGGTGAAACTTCGCCGTTTCTGTACTTTGTCAGCCACGGCGACCGGGAATTGGTGGAAGCTGTCCGCCGCGGCCGGCGCCGCGAGTTCCAGGGATTCATGGATGAAAGTGAATGTCCCGATCCCCAGTCAGAAGAGACTTTTGCCCGCTCCCGGTTGAATTGGGACCTCCGCTGCCGGGGAAGCCATAAAGTCATGCTTGAATACTACCGGAATCTTTTACATCTGCGTAAAAAAACTCCGGTGCTGGCGGATTTAAACAACCAGAAACTCAGGACGCGGGAATATGAAGACAAAAAAATACTGGTGGTTTTAAGAGGAGAAAGTCCAAACCGGATCGCCTTGCTGATGAATTTCTCTTCTGCACGGCAGCGGACGGACAGGGCCTTCCCCCCCGGCTTTTGGAGAAAGAAATGGGATTCTTCTGAAAAACAATGGAGCGGGACGGGAAGTGTTCTTCCGGAGGTGATTTCCGGTGAAATAGAAATGGAAATTCCGGCCTGGTCTTTTTCTGTTTTTGAAAGCGAGGAGCCCGCATGAAACGCTGGATTTGCATACACGGTCATTTTTACCAACCGCCCCGGGAAAATCCGTGGCTGGAGGATATTGAAATTCAGGATTCGGCTTATCCCTATCATGACTGGAACGAGCGGATTGCGGCTGAATGTTATGAGCCGAATGCTTTTTCCCGGATTCTGGATGATGAAAAGAGAATTGTGGATATCGTCAATAATTATTCTCAAATGAGTTTTAATTTCGGCCCCACTTTACTCTCCTGGCTGGAGAATAAAGCCCCGGGGGTTTATCAGACGGTTTTAGAGGCGGATGAACGGAGCCGGGACAAATTTTCCGGCCATGGAAGCGCTCTGGCCCAGGCATATAATCATATGATTATGCCGCTGGCCGACCCCCGGGACAAGCGGACCCAGATCATTTGGGGCCTGAGAGACTTCCAATCCCGCTTCGGGAGGGAACCGGAAGGCATGTGGCTTCCGGAGACGGCCGTGGATACGGAAACCTTGGAAATTATGGCGGAACAGGGAATCAAGTTCGTGATTTTAGCGCCTCATCAGGCCGCCGCTGTCCGGAAAAGCGGGGAAGCGGAGTGGAAGGAGGTCCAAAACAGCAGCATTGATCCGGGAAAGCCTTACCGTTGTCCTTTGCCGGCGGGAAAATCCATCGCTGTTTTTTTCTATGACGGTCCCATCGCCCATGATGTGGCTTTCGGCGGGCTGCTTAAAAACGGCGAAGCCTTTGCCTCCCGGCTGCTGCAGGCGTTTCCGGAAAATGATTCTGAGCAAAATCATATTGTGCACATTGCAACGGATGGAGAAACCTTCGGTCATCACAACCGTTTTGGAGATATGGCCCTTTCTTACTGCCTGCATCATCTGGAAGAAAAAGACCTGGCCCGAATCACGATTTATGCTGAATATCTTGAGCAAAATCCTCCGGAGTTTGAGGTGAAGATTCAGGAGAACAGCTCCTGGAGCTGTGCGCATGGAGTGGAAAGATGGCGCAGCAATTGCGGCTGCAATTCCGGTATGCACCCGGACTGGACCCAGGAGTGGAGGGCGCCCTTAAGAAAAGCCCTGGATGAGTTGAGAGACCGGATGCGGGATTTGTTTGAGAAAGAAATGAAATCCCACACCAGGGATCCATGGGAAGTCCGGGACCGGTATATTGAAGTGGTGCTGAACAGGTCCAAAGCGAATGTGGAAAATTTCATTTCTTCGCTGAGGCGGCCTGAACTGTATCAAGAAGATAAGGTTAAGATACTGAAACTTCTAGAGATGCAGAGAAACGCCATGCTGATGTACACCAGCTGCGGCTGGTTTTTTGATGATATTTCCGGGATTGAAACCGTTCAGGTGATCCAGTACGCCGCGCGGGCCCTGCAGTTGGCTCAAGAGGTGTCCGGGGAAGATTACCAAACCGGCTTTGTCATAAATCTGGAAAAAGCTCCCAGCAATGTTCCCGAATTCGCCCATGGCGCGCGGATCTATGAAAAACATGTCCAGCCGGCTGTGCTGGACTTATTACGAGTGGGCGCCCATTATGCCATTTCTTCATTATTTGAAGATTACCCGGAAAAACTCCGGATAAACTGTTATTCCGTGGAACAAGAAATGTACCATCTGGATGAAGCCGGCAAACAAAAGCTGGCCGTAGGCCGGGCCAAGCTTCAATCGGAAATTGTATGGGAAGAGGAACGCATCGGGTTTGCGGTCCTGCATTTCGGAGACCATAATGTCATGGGAGGCGTCCGCCGTTACCGGGGAGAAAAAGAATTCAGTGAAATGATGATCTCGGTCCGGGAAAATTTCCGCCGCAGCAATATAACCGGTGTGATCAACAGCATGGATGACTTTTTTGCGGATCATAATTATTCACTTTGGCATTTATTCCGGGATGAGAAACGGAAGGTGATGGAACGCATTCTTGAATTCGGCTTGGAGGAAATCGAGGGGAATTTCCGGCAGATCTATGAATATCAATATCCCACTGTTCAAGCCATGAAGGAAATGAAAATTCCACTTCCCAAAGCTTTGGCCGCACCGATGGAAATTGTTCTCAATCATGACTTCAAAGAAATGCTGGGCCGAAAAAATCCGGATATGGAAAAACTCAAAAAGCTGGCGGGGGAATTTCAACGTTTTTCTTTTTCCCCTGATAAAGCGGTTCTAAGCCTGCTGGCCAAGCAAAGATTAGGCCAGTTCATGTCAGCGGTTTTGGATTCACCCCGGGACATAGAATTATTAAAAACAACGGAAGACCTTTTTCTGCTTTTAAATCAAATGGAGATCCGGCTCGGTTTGTGGGAAAGCCAGAATATCTATTTTATGCTGACCCGGAAGCATTTCCCGGAGATGGAGAAAAAAGCCGGGCTGGGCGATCAAAATGCCCGGGAATGGGTGGCGTGTTTCCGCAGAATCGGCACTTTTTTGGGAGTCAAAAGTCCGTGACGCCGTCACCTCTGGCCACCTATCGGCTTCAGCTTCACCCCGGTTTCGGTTTCAAGGAAACGGCCGCGGTGCTGGATTACCTTGAGCTTTTGGGGATTTCCGATATTTATGCGTCTCCTGTCTTCAAAGCCCGCCCTGGAAGCCGTCATGGTTATGATATTGTCGACCCGCTGCAGGTCAACCCTCAGCTCGGAGGGGAAAAAGGCTTCCTGAAGCTGGCTTCAGAGTTGCAGAAACGCGGGCTGGGATGGATACAGGATATTGTCCCCAATCATATGGCGTTCCACCCGGAAAATTCATGGCTGATGGATGTTTTTGAAAAAGGGCGGTTTTCTCCTTATTTTTCTTACTTTGATATTGATTGGGACCACCCCTGTTCCAGCCTGAAAGGCCGGTTGCTGGCACCTTTTTTGGGAAAATTTTACGGAGAAGTCCTGGAAGCGGGGGAACTTAAGCTGACATATGAGGCCGGCCGTCTGGCTGTGAATTATCACGGCTTGAGTTTTCCTCTGCGGATCGAATCTTTGGCATGGGCTTTTGCCCGTAATTTGGAAGACTTGAAAAATAAAACCGGCGAAGACCACCCGGATTATATCAAGTTTTTGGGCGCCCTTCTGATGCTGGAATCTTTAAAGAACGGAGAAGAAATCAAGAGGCGGGACAGACCATTGGACATGGTGAAGGAGCTGATCTGGGAGCTTTACCGGGAAAATTCAGCTATCCGGGCTCATATGGAACGCAGCCTGAAGGCGTTTAATCATGGGGCGGATTCTCCGGTTCCGTTTCAGCCCCTGAATGACCTTTTGAACCGGCAGTTTTTCCGTTTGAGTTTTTGGAAAGTGGCCATGGAAGAAATCAATTACCGCAGGTTTTTCAATATTAATGACCTGATCTCTCTCCGGATGGAAAATCCGGGCGTCTTCACCCATTTTCATTCGCTGGTGGTCGATTATATCCAAAAGGGATTTTTCACAGGACTGAGGGTGGACCATATCGACGGGCTTCACAATCCTGAAGCTTACCTGAAGAGATTGCGAAAATCAGCCGGGAACCGGTACATTGTTATTGAAAAAATACTGGAGGAGGAGGAATGTCTTCCCGGGTCCTTTCCGGTGGAGGGAACCACGGGATATGATTGGATGAACCGGGTGAATCAGATCTTTTGCTGCCGCAGGAGCGAGAGACGGTGGGAACAACTGTATTCGCGCTTCACCGGATTGAAAAAACCATTCCCGGAGCTGGCGGCGGACAAGAAACGCTTGATTATCGGGAAGAACATGGCCGGGGATATTGATAATCTTGCCCGCTGCCTGAAAAAGGTTTCCGAAAGGCATCCAAGCGGCCAGGATTTCACCCTCTATGGATTGAAAAGAGCCTTGGTGGAAATACTGGCCCGCTTTCCGGTGTACAGAACATACAGCACAGCCGGATCGGTGCGGGATTGTGACCGGAAGGTTATTCGAAAGGCCGTGGGCGAGGCCCGCCGGCATATTCCGGACTTGACCCATGAATGTGCTTTTATCCAGCAGTCTCTTTTAATGGAGTGGGAAGAGGATTGGGATGAACACATGAGACAGGCGGGTGAGGAGTTCGCCCTCAGGTTTCAGCAGGTTTCAGGACCGGTTATGGCCAAAGGCTTTGAAGACACGGTGTTGTATGTTTATAACCGGTTGATTTCCTTGAATGAAGTGGGGGGCAATCCGGAACGTTTTGGCTCCGGATTGGAATCTTTTCATGAATGGAACCGGAGACGGCAGAAAAAACACCCTTTGTCCTTAAATGCTTCTGCTACCCACGATAACAAACGCGGAGAAGATGTCCGGCCGCGGATCCATGTTTTATCTGAAATTCCGGAAGAATGGGAGCGGAATATAAAGCGCTGGAGAAGGATGAATCTCGAATATAAGCGGTTAAATAAAGGAAGTCCCGCTCCTGATGCCAACGATGAGTATTTTCTTTACCAGACTTTGATTGGAACGTATCCCTTTGAATCCGGGGATCTTTCTCTCTATCGGGAAAGGATCAAAGAGTATTTGGTCAAATCCGTCCGGGAAGCAAAAGTGCATACGGCCTGGCTGCGGCCGGACCAGGATTATGAGCAGGCTTTTGTGGATTTTTTTGAAAAAATTATGCGGCCGGACAGTGAATTCATTCGGGATTTTGTCCCTTTCCAAAGCCAAATCGCCGGTTACGGGATATTCAACTCTCTTTCCCAAGTTTTTCTGAAGATGACACTTTCCGGAGTGCCGGATTTTTATCAGGGATGCGAATTCTGGGATTTCAATCTGGTTGATCCGGATAACCGCCGGCCTGTGGATTTCCGGCACCGTTACAACAAGTTGTGTGAAATCATAAAGAACGATAGAAAAAAAGGATATGTGTCAAGTTTATGGAAGTTCCGCCGGGACGGCGGAATCAAGCTGTATTTGATTTGGAAAGTTCTCCGGGCCAGGAAAAATTTCAGTGCGGTCTTTGAAAAAGGAGAACACATTCCATTGAAAACAACGGGCCGCCAAAAAAACAGGGTGATCGTTTTTATGCGGAGATATAAAGAAAAGTGGATCCTGGCCGCCGCCCCACGCTTTTTGACCGGATTGGTCAAGGAAAACCAGGATTTATCCCAGGCTGATTGGGGGAACACCCGGATTATTCTGCCGGATGCGGCCCCCCGCCGGTGGGAACATGTTTTTGCCGGGGAAGAAAGGAAGCTGTCCCGGCAGGTGCCTGCGGGTGATCTTTTCACGGACATTCCGGTGTCTTTATGCATCAGCCTGGATTGACATATATTCTGTATGATAAACAAGCCTGATCCGCCGCAGCGGCGGTGAGATCCGGCCCGCCCGAACCATTTTTTTATGAATTCATCATGTGTATAATACGACGTGAACCATGAAAATGATCCCAATGTCATTCCCGGAGCGGAGCGACGGGAATCTTAGAGTGCCTCGTTATGCTCGCTGCGATCGCGTTTATTGCGTTTTTTTAGTCTATCTGGTCCATCTGGGTCTATCTAAGTCTTCTCCGCTCCCATGGCCGCAAGGAAACGATTTTCTTAGGTTTAGGTCAGGCTCGCCTGGCCTATTCACGGGCCGGGATTGCCGCAGATGTTGGGTTGCGGCGAGGAAGCCGTGGCACTTCACTGCGACGAGCCGCAAGCCGGCAGATGCGGTGATATCCGGCCCGCCCGAAGGGTAAAAAAATTGCGATTAAAATGAAATTCCGGCAATGAAAAACGTGATGTTTGTTCTTTTTATAAAAATGGTGAATATCGCAGTTAATGAAAGATTGACAAAAACTTCGCAATTTTTTTATGAATAGGTCAGGTAGAAAAGGAGGAGTTATGAAACGGAGAGCCAGCGGAATATTAGCTCATATCACTTCACTCCCCTCCCGCTTTGGGATCGGGGATCTGGGCCCTTCCGCCTACCGGTTTGCTGATTTTCTCTTTCGCTCTGGACAGAGCTATTGGCAGATCCTTCCCCTGAACCCCACAGATTCAGCATATGATGATTCTCCGTATCACAGCCTATCCGCTATGGCCTCGAATCCGCTTTTGATCAGCCCGGAATTTCTGGTGCGGGACGGTTGGTTGAAGGAAGAGGATATAGGAGAGGTTCCGGATTTCTGCGGAGAACGGGTGGACTTTCCGGCCGTGTCCGAATACAAAAGTCAGCTGTATGATGCGGCTTACCGGCGTTTTCAGAAAACCAGCCCGCCGGGAGATTACAGGGTGTTTTGCAGGGAAAATGAAGATTGGCTTCATGATTTTGCTTTATTTATGGTGTTGAAGGATTCTTTTTCTTCACAAACCTGGAGCCGTTGGCCTGCCGAATACCGGGACCGGGATGAGGGAGTCTTGGATCAATTCTGCTGCGAAGAGCAGAGCCGGGTCGGCAAGGAGAAGTTTCTTCAATATGTCTTTAACCGGCAGTGGAACGAATTCAAACAATACTGTCTGCAAAAAAATATTCATATCATCGGGGACCTTCCCATTTACGTGGATTATGACAGCGCGGATGTGTGGTCCCACCCCCGGTTTTTTAAATTAGATGGGGAAAAACGCCCCCGTGCGGTTTCGGGAGTTCCGCCGGATTATTTCAGCCAGACCGGGCAGTTATGGGGCAATCCCTTATACGACTGGGAAGAAATTCAGCGATCCGGTTTCCGTTGGTGGACCGGCAGGCTGGACAGGGCCTTGCACCTTTGCGATATTGTCCGCATCGATCATTTCCGGGGATTGGTGGCCTATTGGGAAGTTCCTGCGGAGGCGGATACCGCGGTCAAGGGAAAGTGGGTGAAAGCGCCGTGGATGGATTTTTTTAAAATCTTGAGCAAGCGTTATATCCATCTGCCGTTTATCGCGGAGGACCTGGGAACCATTACCCTGGATGTGCGGGAAGCGATGCGTCATTTCGGATTTCCCGGAATGAAAGTCCTTTTGTTCGCATTCGGGAATGACGACCCCAGTCACCCTTATCTTCCGCATAATTATGAAAAAAATGATGTGGTTTATACCGGAACCCATGACAATAACACCACCAGGGGATGGTTTGAAAATGAGGCGGACCCGGCTGAAAAATCAAGGGTCCATCGTTATCTCGGCAGACCCGTGGAATCCGGAAATATCCATTGGGAGTTCATTCGGTTGGCGGCATCCTCCGTTGCGGCAACTGCGATTATTCCTGTGCAGGATATCTTGGGGCTGGGCGAGACGGCGCGCATGAACCGCCCCTCCACCAGCCGCGGCAACTGGAAGTGGCGGATGACGTTCTCTCAACTGGAAGAGGCGGAAGAAACTCCATTGAAGGAATTGACTCAAATGTATGGACGGCTTTGACTCCTGTGGTGAATAAAGCGTAAAGTCAACCCATAAGCTTGGATGATTTCACCCGGCTGATGAACAGACCGGGATGGCCATTTTTTTATGAATTCATCATGTGTATAATACAACGAGAACCATGAGAATGATCCCAATGTCATTCCCGGAGCGGAGCACTTTTGAGTCTGTCATTCCGAGGCACGCAGTGCCTCGGAAGCCCTGCCTGCCTCGTATGGGCGGTGGGTTCCGCTTTCACGAGGCAGAAAGGGATTGCCACGGCTTGCTGGCGCAAGCCTCGCAATGACAAAGTGGCATGTCTTCCCGAAGGGTAAAAAATGGCGATTATGATGAAAGGCAAAGCAAACAGAAACGTTTCAGCTGTCATTTTCAGAAATTCCTTGCATTCCTCTGAAAAAATGCCCATAAAAAGACCATCGCCATTTTTTTATGAATAGGTCAGGTCAAATAAAGAGGAGAGATGAAAGACATGACAAACCATTACAGCGCCCCAAAGCCCCGGGTCGCCTATTTGAGCATGGGGGCTTATCTGGAGTCCTATTTGCCCACCTACAGCGGAGGCCTGGAAGTGCTGGCCGGAGATATTTTGCGCTCCTGTGCTGACCGCAGAATTCCTATTGTCGGGATCATTCAGGCCAGTTCCTCCGGATATTTCCGGCAGGGAATTGACCAAAACGGCTGGCAGCAGGAAGTTCCCGTGTACTGGACGCCCCAGAAAACCCTTCGCCGTATTCCTGAGACAGTCACTTTGGAACATTGCGGACGTGAATTGATTGTCGGAGCGGAGCGGTATGACATCACCGGTTCCACCGGGTTCAAAGTTCCGGTGTACCTTTTGGATACCAATTTTGCGCAGAATGATGAATCCCTCCGCCAGATCACGGGTATGCTCTACGACGCGGATTATGAGCGCAGGCTCGCCCAGGAAAATGTGTTGGGCCAGGCAGGAATCAAACTGATGAAACACCTGGGATATGATGACATTCTTCTCCACATGAATGAGGGGCATGCGGCATTGGGGGCGCTTCAGCTTTTGTCGAAGGAGGGGCTGCCGGAGGAAGATGTGCGCCGGCGGTCGGTATTCACCACCCATACTCCAGTTCCGGCGGGCCATGATGTGTTTGACTATGGTTTGGCGAACGATGTTTTAGGTAAGCGGTTTTTGCCGGACAGAATAAAGGAATTCGCCGGACATGACCGTTTGAATATGACCAGACTGGCCGTCTCGCTGAGCGGCTATATCAACGCGGTCTCACGCCGGCATGCCGAGGTTTGCCGGGCGATGGATATTTTTTCAGGAAGGAAAGTGGACTTTATCACCAACGGAATTCATCCGGAAACTTGGGCCGCTCGGCCCATGATGGATTTTTTCGATGATTATCTGCCTAACTGGCGTTTTGAACCGGTTGTTTTTGAGAGAGCCGGCAACACAATTCCCCTGGATGCTTTGGATCAGGCCAAGGAAAGGGCCAAGCGCTACTTGATGGGATTTTTAAATTCAGAACTCAATGTGGAGTTTGATCAGGATGTTCTCACCATAGTGTGGGCCCGGCGGTTTACGGATTATAAACGGCCCCTCCTTTTGTTCCGGGACATAGACCGGCTGCATCAACTAGCGGAGAAGTATGGACGAATCCAGGTGATTTTTTCAGGGAAAGCCCACCCCAATGACCAGCATGGCAAAGAGCTGATTCAGAAGATTATCCGTTACAGCCGGGAATTGAAAAATCATCTGCGTTGCGCATTTATTCCGGGATACAATGCCAAAATCGCCCGCCGTCTGATAGGCGGGGCGGATATTTGGCTGAACACGCCCCGCCGTCCCTTGGAAGCCTCCGGCACATCCGGAATGAAGGCGGCCTTGAACGGAGGGTTGAATCTCAGTTCCTATGACGGATGGATTGTGGAGGGATATGAAATGACGCCCGAAGCCGTCTGGCTGGCCGGCCCTCAAACCAGGCAGGTGGCTCCTGATAGTGACAAGGAGGCCGCCGACTCAGAAGATGCCGGGACCATGTATGACAACCTGAAGGAATTATTGAACCTTTATTACCGTCATCCAAAAGCATTGCTCCGCAGGAGAGCGCAGGCCGTCAGCCTGATTTCATGGTTCAATACGGACAGATGTGTGAGGGAATACGCAGATAAAGCCTGGAGATTGTCACCCAGGGAATTTTCCTGGACTTCATAAAGAATCCATATTCAGGAATTCCGCCTGCGGTTTGCTCTTCGGGATGATGGGGACGGCCGTCAGCTAATCCAAGCCGGGGTTATTTGAATTTTTCAGGAGGGCGGCGGTGAGATGTCGCCTGTTGGTATGCATAGGCGATGCCGAGCAGACGGCCTTCACCGAACAACTGCCCCACTATCTGCAGCCCTGTGGGTAGATTTTCAGGGGTGAACCCCATGGGAACGCTTACAGCCGGAAGGCCGGTGTGGGGAGGTATCAACTGACTGTTGTCACCGGCTCGGCGGGCGGGGGAAGTGATTTTGTTGGGGGGTGCGTTCCAGGTTGGGTACACGATCACATCCACTTTATTGTTTTTCATGGCATTCGTCACGGCTTTCCGTAAAGCGATGTTCCGGGGTTCCTGGTAAATATTCCGGCAGGGCGGGGCTTCCGCAGTGGAGGCTTCCAGGGCCTTGTACAGCCTCTCTTTGATATACAGCGAAAATTTGCCGGAATTGTACACCTCTGTCAAAGATTTCACGGGGGCGGCGTCCCCCAGCGACCTGAAATAATGATTGATATCATGACGAAAGGAGTCGCACCACAGATTTTTGGTCAGTCTGGTGAATTCGGGGATTTCAAACGGATCCACCAATACCGCGCCTTGGGACTGCATGTCTTTAAGCGCCTGCTCAAAAAGAGTTTTGACTTCCTCATCGGCATAGGGGAGATTGGTGAAAAAACGAAACACACCGATGCGGGCTCCCTGAAGAGAGTCTTTCTTTAAAAAAGGCAGATATGAATCCGGCACATGATCTTTTGAATATTCGGTGATGGGATCGGCCGGGTCGAAACCGGCGATGACATCCAATATCCGGGCGGCGTCTTCCACGGTCCGGGTCATGGGGCCTCCGATATCATTGCGCTCATAAAGAGGAATGATGCCATCCCGGCTGGTCAGCCCCATGGTGGAGCGAAGCCCCACCAGGCAGCAATGCGAAGCCGGTCCCCGTATGGAGTTGCCGGTGTCGGTACCTAATCCGGCCATGCCGAAATTGGCGGAAACCGCGGCGGCGGTTCCCCCGCTGGAACCAGCGGGGACGCGGGATAGATCATAGGGATTACGGGTGATTCCGGCGATAGAGCTTTGAGTTTGATAAGGGCTGAAAGCCCACTCCGCCATATTGGATTTTGCCAGAATCACAGCTCCCGCTTCTCTAAGTTTTTTGACTTGAAACGCATCTCCCGGGGGAATAAAACCGGCCAAGGCTTCAGACCCGGCGGTGGTGGGCATATCCTTGGTTTCATAGTTGTCCTTCACGATAAGCGGAATGCCGTGCAGCGGACGCATCCGGCCGGTTTCCTGGAATTCCCGGTCCAGCTGTTCAGCGGTTTTGAGGGCATCCGGATTGGTCACGAGTATGGCATTCAGCCTGGAGCGCTTATCATATTTTTTTATCCGGTTCAGATAGGTTTCCGTCAGTTCTTTGAAAGTTAATTCTCCGGATCGAACGGCTTGATGGATTTCGGCGATGGAGGCCTCTATGACTGAAAATTCATCTTTTTCCAAGGAAGGGCCGCATCCGTTTAAGATAAAAACCAGCAGACAAGAAGCCCTCAGGATTTTAAGGGAGCATAAAAATTTCATAATTTCCATTTCATATGACCTATCCTTTATTAACCTGACCTATTCATAAAAAAATGGCGATGTTTTCATAATTTCTTTTTTTCCTTACATTTGCATGATTTTTTAGAGAATTCAATCTTGAACGTTTGTCATTATCCATATTTTCAATTTAATCGCCATTTTTTTACCCTTCGGGCGGGCCGGATCTCACCGCATCTGCCGGGTTGCGGCTCGTCGCAGTGAAGTGCCACGGCTTCCTCGCCGCAACTCCGACATCTGCGGCAATCCCGGCCCGTGAATAATCCAGGTTAATCTAACCTTAAAAAATAACGGTGATTTTTAATTGTCTTTTACCAGAATATACAAGTTTTTTTTTGAAATGACAATTGAAACGTTTTTGTTTGTTTCTATTTCATTTCACCGCCACAGATTGACCAGATGGACCAGAAAGACCGGATGAATTGATATTCAGATTGGTGAGAATTTAAGGTATAATGAAATCCTATGGCTGAACATAAAGTCGGACTGGCGCTGGGCAGCGGTGCCGTAAGGGGATATGCTTTGATCCCCATTATCCAAAAACTGGAAGAGAACAACATCAGGATTTCCGCAGTCAGCGGATCCAGCATCGGAGCATTGATCGGCGCTCATTTTGCTCTCTACGGTGAAGTGGAGTCTCTCCGGGAAACCGCTGCAGCGATGAAAAAAAACGATTTTTTCAAATTAGTTGATCCCAACAACCCGAAAATTTCCATGATCAAGGGACGGAAAATCAAAGACTTTCTTGAAGAAAAATTTTTCGGTGACAAGACATTCCATGATTGCGGAATCCCTTTAGCCGTGTGTGCCACCGACTTTGTGAAAAAAGAGCCGGTGTATATGCGAAAGGGAAAAATCATTGATGCGGTGATGGCTTCCGTCTCCATCCCAGGGATTTTCCCATTATATCAGATGAATGACAGCTATTTTGTGGATGGCGGGGTGATAGACCCGGTTCCGGTTAAACCCCTGAGAGATGAAAATTTAAAGAAAATGATTGCGGTGAATCTTATGGGATATGACTTGAATTATAAAAAGCCGGGCAAAGATATGTTTTCCACCTTGATGACCACATTTTACTTGATGATGGAGCAGCTGGCTAAGCATGAGAACAAGGAAAACCTTTATAACATTGATTTGAATTTCAAACCGGACCCCGTGAATATGGTGGCTTTTTACGAATGGAAAAAATATTTCAATGCAGGAAAAAAACATATCGAAAAACATGTGGATAAGATTCTCCAGTGGCTGGAATCAGCCTGACCATGTGCTCAGCCTTCATGCGGGCCGGCTTATCCATCATCCCGCCCCCATGGCAACGAGGAAAGGTATAGGTCAGGCTGAGGTATAGGCCGGGTTCAATGAAAGAGAGCCGGAAAGCGAAACACCATTCTGCTGCCGCCAAAAAAGAAGCCCGGACAGCTGGAGACAAGTCCATACGGGAGCCTAATTCCGGACCAAACCGGATTGAGTTGAATCCGGAGTTCCGGCTGGCTCTGGATTTGATAGAAAAAACCGGCCGGAATGTTTTCATCACCGGAAAAGCCGGAACCGGGAAATCCACCTTGTTGGAATATTTCCGGCAAAACACAAAAAAACAAGTGGCCGTGTTGGCTCCAACAGGAGTGGCGGCGCTCAATGTCCGGGGTCAGACGATTCATTCCTTTTTTGGTTTCCGGCCTGATATCACCTTGGATAAAATAAAAAAGGTTTCACCGGAAAAGCGGGCACTCTATAAAAACCTGGATATGGTGATCATCGATGAAATTTCCATGGTCCGGGCGGACCTTCTTGACTGCGTGGAAAAGCACCTGCGTATGAACGGTCCATTTCCCAAGCGGCTGTTCGGCGGGGTGCAGATGGTTTTTATCGGCGACCTTTATCAGCTTCCTCCGGTCGTTACGGCAGCGGAAAGACCCATTTTTTCGGGACGCTATTCCACTCCTTATTTTTTTTCAGCCAATCTTTTTTCCCGCCTGGATTTTGACATGGACATGGTGGAATTGGAAAAAGTTTACCGTCAAACCGATTCGGAGTTCATTCAGCTCCTCAACGCCATCCGGAACCGCTCGGTGACGGATGAGGACATTCTCCTTCTGAATCAAAAACTAAATCCTCATTTCATTCCCCCCAGAAAACAGTTTTATATTTATCTCACCAGCACCAATCAGCAGGCATGGAAAATCAATCAGGAGAGACTTCATTCTCTGAAGACTCCCTTTTTTCGTTATCGGGGCATGATCGATGGGAAGTTTGATGTCTCTGCTCTCCCCACAGATGAAGTGCTGGAAATAAAAGTGGATTCCCAGATCATGATGGTCAATAATGACCGGAAGGGAAGGTGGGTCAACGGAACGGTCGGACGGGTGGTGAGCGTTCCGGGTGAGCATGAGGACGGCCCCATATTGGTGGAACGGCAGGAGGGAGGCACGGTTTCCGTCCAGCCGTATGTTTGGGAGCTTTTCCGTTATGAATATGATGAAAGGTCAAAAAAGATTTATACCGAACCGGTGGGCGCTTTCTATCAGTACCCCCTTCGGTTGGCCTGGGCAATCACCATCCACAAAAGCCAGGGCAAGACATTCGACCGGGTGGTCATAGATATCGGCCGGGGGACGTTCGCTCATGGCCAGGTCTATGTGGCTTTAAGCCGGTGCACAGGATTCGACGGCCTGGTATTAAAAAAGGAAATCCATAAAAAGCATATCCGCATGGATTACCGCGTGGTCCGGTTTTTAACCCGTTTTCAATATAAAAAGGCGGACAGCAAATTGTCATATGCTAAAAAAACAGAGATGATCCGGTCCGCTATTGATCAGGGACGGTCATTGGAGACGGTTTATCTTAAACCCAATGACACCAAGACCAGGCGCCGGATCCTTCCTCGATCCGTACAAAAAATGGAATTTAAAGGCAGGGAATTCGAAGGCGTCAAGGCTTTTTGTTTCAAAAGGGGAGAGGAGAGGGTTTTTCGCATTGACCGGATGCTGGAGCTGAAGGAAATTCCGGATGAAAAATAAAAAGTAATTCTTGGAATATTATCTTAATCTGATAAAATACTTTTTTCATTTAACCTGGCCGTTTTTTTAACTGCAGGTGAGGATAGGTATAATCTTTTTATGAAAAGCAATTTCGATCCGTATAATAATTATATCCAGACAAAAAAAACCGCCGGTTATGTGTCCCGCCGCCGGGCCGTTCAAGCTGATTATGATCGGGTGGGATTCAAGTCCGGGCTGGAGGTCCATCAGCAGCTGAAGACACAAAAAAAGCTGTTTTGCAACTGCCCCGCCGGTCTCTACAATAAAAAATCCGAATATGATGCGGAATTGATCCGGCATATGCGCCCCACACTCAGTGAATTGGGTGAATATGACGGGACCGCTTTAATGGAGTTCAAAACCAGAAAAGAAATTATTTACCGCATCAAGAATGAAACCGCGTGCACGTATGATATTGATGACACCCCTCCCTTTCCCTTAAACAGGGAAGCCTTGGAAATCGCCCTGGAAATCGCTATGCTGTGCCGGCTGAATATTGTGGGAGAAGTCCATATTATCCGCAAGCAGTACCTTGACGGAAGCATCCCCACCGGGTTTCAAAGGACCGCCATCCTGGGGGTGGAAGGGGAAATCCGCATGCCCCGCAAAAAAGTCCGTTTGATTCAGTTGAGCCTGGAGGAGGACTCCTGCCGGGAAATTTCGGATAGCGGGCATGTCCGTATTTATCAGACCGACCGTTTGGGAATGCCTTTGATCGAAACAGTCACTTATCCGGATTTCATCAATCCGGATGAGGTCAGGGAAGGCGCAGAAACCATAAGGTTCCTCAACCGCAGCACCGGCAAGGTGCGGACCGGCATCGGCACCGGACGGGAGGATGTGAATGTCAGCTGCCGCGGCGGAAGCCGGGTGGAAATCAAGGGGGTTGCTCATAATAGATGGATCCCGGATCTGACTCATAATGAGGTGTTCCGGCAGTGGGCTTTGCTGCTCATACGGAGCAAACTGGCGGAACGGATCCCTCAGCCCGGAAAATGGTCTTTCACCTTCAAGGAATTAAAACTTGAGGATGTGGACGATCCCGTCCTGCGTCAAATCCGGATCAATGCCGGCCGGCTGGCCGCCGTCAACCTTCCCCGGTTTGCCGGCCTGTTGTCTCATTTCACCCAGCCGGGGAAAATGTTCGCCGATGAGATAAGTGACCGGTTAAAGGTGATAGCCTGCATCGAAAAACCCAATATGCTTCATTCCGAGCAGCGGGAAGAAAAGCTGAAGGATTCCTCATGGGAGCGGATCCGGGAACAGCTGTCCGCAAGGGAGGGAGACGCGCAGATTTTATTATGGGGCCCAAAAGAGGATATTCCCACCGCTTTGGAAACGGTGGAGGAGCGCTGTCGGCTGGCGATGGAAGGTGTACCCAGAGAAAGCCGGAAATCTTTCGCGGACGGCACCACGGTTTTTGAGCGGGTTCTTCCCGGGCCTGACCGGATGTACCCGGATACGGATTCCTCACCGGTTCCATTGGACGAAGATTATATCAAGAAAATCCGGCGTCGCATTCCCATGGATGTGCACGAGAGGATCCGCCAGATGAAAAGGTGGGAAGTGCCTGAGGATTGTTTTCATTTTCTGCTGGGGCGCAATTTGGTCCCTCTGATGGAAAAAATTATATCCCATACCGGCGCTGATCCGTCCTGGCTGGGAACTCTTCTGGGCCAGCGCTTGAAGTCAATCGAAGGAAGGATTTCCAATCCATCCGTCATGGACTATGAAAAAATTTATGAATTGCTGGTGTTTTTGAAGAAGAAGAGAATCAGGCTGGACCTGGCTGAGGCCGTGCTGCCGGAGATCTATGCTCACCCGGAAAAAGATTTTATCAGGATATTGAAAGATATCGGATATAAACGCCGGAGTTTGGAGGAAATAACCATCCGGATTCCCGGTCTTCTCAAAGAGTTTTCACCTTCTCCCCGTGCGCGGCCCAGGGCCCGGCGCCACTGGGTGATGGGAAAAATACGGCCCCTGGCCCTGGGAAATGTCGCTCTCAGTCAATTAAGCCGCAGAGTGGACCATGAAATTCAAGCCTGTCAAACGCAAAGTCAATGAGTGATAAAAACGACGAAAAAGTATTATTTCAGGGATATAAAGGAAGAGCCCTGGAAATTCTGAAAAAATACAAAGTCCGGGTATGGGGGCAAGTTAAAATCAATACCACCCGCGGGGAATTCGAAGGGACTGTTCTCCCCCGGTCGGAAAACGATGATGACCGTCACATCGTTTTGAAAATCGCAACCGGATACAATATCGGCGTCGCCGTTGACACCATTCGAAATATGCAGGAAACAGGATACAAAAAAGCCAAATATCAAATTCCGGAGAAAGAATTTCCATATTCAAAGAATAAGCCCAATGTTAAACTTTTTGGAACCGGAGGGACGATCGCTTCGCGGCTGGATTACCGCACCGGCGCTGTGATACCCGCTTTTTCTCCTGGGGAGTTATACGGCGCGGTTCCTGAACTGGCGGACATATGCAATATGACCACGGAAAAATTATTTGCGGTCTTCAGTGAAAATATGGGTCCCAAGCAGTATAAGGTTTTAGCGAAATCCATCGCCGAAGAAATCGAGCAGGGGATTGACGGCATCATCATCGGTCACGGGACGGATACCCTTCATCATACCGCCGCCGCTTTGAATTATATGATTCAGGATTTGCCGGTGCCGGTGGTTTTAGTGGGTTCCCAGCGGTCTTCCGACCGGCCGTCTTCTGACGCTGCCTTGAATTTGATCCACTCTGCTTACACAGCGGGCCATTCCGATATCGCTGAAGTCCTGGTCTGTATGTTTGGTCCGACCTCCGACGAATATGGGTTTCTTCACCGGGGAACCCGGGTGCGCAAGATGCATTCTTCCTACCGGTCCACCTTCCGAACCATCGGAGATATCCCTCTGGCTAAAGTGGTGCGGGGCAACGTGGAGGTATTGAAAACCCCCTATAACCGCCGCCGGAAGGATAAAAAATGCCGGGTGCTGCCTTATTTTGAGGAAAAGGTCTCCTTGATTTATTATTACCCTAATATGCAGCCGGATATCGTCGACTCTCTGGTGGACCACGGCTACCGGGGAATCGTTATCGCGGGGACGGGACTGGGGCATGTGAACAAACCTCTTTATCCGGCCATAAAGCGGGCGGTGGAAAAGGGAGTGGCGGTGTATATGACTGTTCAAACTTTATGGGGATATGTTCATATGTACGTTTATGATACCGGCCGGGATCTTTTGGCTCTGGGAGTCATTCCCGTTGGAAACATGCTCCCGGAGGTGGCTTATATCAAACTGGGGTGGGCGCTGGGTCGGACGGGCGATTTGGATCGAGTCAAAGATCTTATGCTGACCCCGGTGAATGATGATATCACGGAACGGGAGCCTTATAACGGCTATCTGATTTATCAGGGCGGAGTTCCGGAGGTGGAGACTTTCATAAAACACTTCCATAAATAAACAGCCTGATTTATCACCCACCCCCTCAACTTGCCACCGGCGGCGCTCCCGGCCCGTTCATCAGTCAGGCAGAGTCAATTATTTGGGAAGCCAGCGGCACAAGCTCAAAATGAAAAGCAATCAATTCCCTCAGCACCCCGCGGATGTTGTTGATTTTTTCCGGAGAGAAGGGATATGACCCGGAAGGGGGGTTTTTTCGGACCCAGCGGATGAATTCCGGCAGGTCGCTTCGGATTCTCTCTTTCTTTTGGGGAGCGCAGGCGCTGCAGAGGGCTCCGTCTTTAGCCGGCGAGAGCCACTCCGGGGAGGGTTTGCCGCATTTCCGGCATGTCTGAAACTGGGGGAGAAATCCGTTGATTTTCAACAGCCAGACTTCAAAGTAAGCTGTGAGCAAAACCGGGTTCCCTCCGCCCCGGAATTCCTTCAGGATGGTGAGGAGCAGGCGGAATAAAAGGTCCTCATCAGAATGGGAAGGCCGGGAGTTTTCGATAAGTTCTGAAAAATAATTCAAAGCATAAACGGTTTCAAGCCGGCTTTGTAGATCAAAAAATGATTCCAGCAAATCACAGGAGCCGAAGGTCACAAGATCTTGATTTTCTTTCTCATAATAAAATGCTTTGACCTGGGACATGGGCTCCAAGGAGCTGCCGAAGCGGTTCCCGAATTTTTTGGCGCCTTTGGCGATTCCTTTAAGCAATCCTTTATCCCTGGTCAGCAAGACCACCATTTTGTCCTGATTTCCTATAGGGAAAGTTCGGAGGACGATAGCTTCCGTTTGATTCTTGGGCATAAGGCTCAGTTGAGATGGTGCAGGAAAAGGGTTCCCAGTGTAAGAAAGGTGAAAAAACCGATGGAATCGGTGCACATGGTTAAAAGATTAACCGACCCCAAAGCAGGGTCGAGTTTAAGCACGCGCAGAAAAAGAGGGATGAGCGTTCCAAGCAGGGCGGCCACAAAAAGATTGATGACCATAGCGAAACCCATAACCAGGCCTAAATAGGGGTTGGCGTTAATGAGGAAAGAGAAAAACCCCAAAAGACTGCCGATGATGATACCGTTTCCCAATCCGACCCGGAGTTCTTTAAACAGGGCTTTCCGGGCGGAGATCCATTCCGTTTGACCGATGGCGATTTCTCTTACAATGATAGCGATGGTCTGGTTTCCGGCGATCCCCCCCAGGGCCGCTACCAGCGGCATGAAAACCGCCAGAATCACCGCTTCTTCTATGGCGGCCTTGAAATGATTGACCACCAGTGGAGCCAATGAAGCCGTCAGTAAGCTCAGGAGAAGGAAAGGAAGCCGTTTTTTTATCGATTTAAAAGGGGTGTCCTGAATCCGGTCGGTTGTATCCAAAGAGACCATTTTATATATATCTTCAGTGGCTTCCTGATCAATGACATCAATGATGTCATCCACAGTGATGGCTCCCACCAGTTTGTTTAGTTCGTCCACAACAGGAATCGCCACTAGGTTATAATCGGCCACGATCCGGGCCACTTCTTCCTGGTCCGTGCTCGTTTGCACGCTGATCACTTCCCGCGTCATGATTTTTTTCAGCGGGGTGTTGGGCCGTGAAAATAAGAGCTGCCGAAGAGAGACCACGCCGCTGAGATGCATCTGGTCGTCAACAACATATAAATAAAAAGCGGACTCCACGTCCCCTTCCAACTGCATGGCGGTGATGGCATCGGAAACATTGGTGTTTTCATTCAAGGCATAGAAGTTGGGGGACATGATGCGGCCGGCGGTTTCTTCTTCATGATCAAGGAGTTCCATGACCTCTTCGGTGGGTTTGGCTTCCATGGAGGCGAGAATAGTGTTTCTGGTTTCGTCGGGGATGATCTCCAGGATGGGAGCCGCGTCGTCGGAGGGAGTTTTCTGAAAGATTTCCGCAGCCATGGCCACCGGAATTTTTTCGATCAGCTCAGCCGCGTCTTCTGAATCGAGCTCAGCGATGACTTCGGCTGTTTTTTGGGCATCATTTTCGAAAAGGATATGGACGAGGGTTAATCTTTCTCTGATCACCAGGTGATTGACCACGGCGGCGATATCCGAGGGGTGAAGTCTCTTGATAAGATTCCAAAGACGGCTGCGGGCACCGATGTTGATAAACTTGCGGGCTGAATTGATGACGAGTCGAAGCGATTCTACTTTCATGGCTGTTTCCGCTTAAAATTTAACATAAATGAATTTCCGTGTAAAACAGGTTAGCGGCGGGGGTCTTCCTCTTTATCCGGTATCAGGAAGAAATTCGGCAACAAAATCCCGGCACAGCTTCCCCCTCCGTCCTTTTCCCCTCCGGGTGTGGGGGGGGGAGGCGCACAGCAGCCGGAAACCCAGGGCCATGAACGGCGTTAAAAGCCGGAGGGGAGCCACAAGCCGCTAACCGAGAAATTGAATTCCCAGGCGTTTGATATCGGATTCCAGCTCATTTGTGGTGATTTTTAAATCTGTTGCTGTTTTCGACAGGTCCCAATTGTTTTCAACCAGGGTTTTGTGAATATATTCCCGCTCAAAATTATCGCGGACTGATTTAAGGGAAGGTCCGGCATTGAAACCGGGAAGAAATTGGGATTCTCGGGGCTCAACAAGCAAATAGAGATGCGAGGTGTTGATCTCGGGTTCTTTGATCATGATGACGAACCGCTCGATGACATTACTGAGCTCGCTGACATTGCCGGGCCAGGAATAATTAATAAAAGCTTGCATCGCTTCACTGGTCATCGTTTTTTGCTTTTTCCCTGATTCCATGGAGTAGAATTCAAGAAAATATTCAATAAGAAGAGGAATGTCTTCTTTCCGTTCCCGGAGAGGGGGTATAGTGATGGGAATGACACTCAGTTTATAAAACAAATCCTGCCGGAAAGTTCCTTTTATGGTCATTTCACGTAGATTTTTACTGGTGGAGGCGATAACCCGGCAATCAGTCAGAATCGGTTTTTCCGATCCCCGGGGGGTGAATTCGCCTTCTTCAATAATCCGGACAAGTTTTGCCTGGGTTTTAGGACTCATTTCTCCGATTTCATCCAGAAAGAGAGTGCCTTTGTCAGCCAGAAGCAGTTTCCCTTTTTTATTTTTTGCAGCATAGGCCGAATCATTGACGGTGTATCCGAATAATTCATCTTCAAGCAAATCATCCGGAATAGCGGCGGCATTGATTTGGATGAAGCGTTTGTTTTTTCTTTGGCTTTTTTGATGGATGAGGCGTGAGACCAGTTCTTTTCCTGTGCCGTTTTCTCCCTGAATAAGCACACGGCCGTTGGTGGGGGCGGCGGTTTTGATTTGGGTTCTGATTTTTTTTATGGTGGGGCTTTGACCGATAAAATTAAGCCGGCTTCTCATTTTTTCCCGCAATAAAATATTTTCTTCTTCCAAGGTTTTTTGTTTGAGGGCGTTTTTGGCGGTTAAAACCACTTTTTCCAGGGAAAGCGGTTTTTCCAGGAAATTGAACGCCCCCATTTTAGTGGATTTAACGGCCGCTTCCACCGAACCGTGTCCCGTGATCATCACCACCTGGACATTTTCTTCAACCTGCTTTATTTTCTCCAAGACATCGATTCCGTTCATTTCCGGGAGCCAAATATCCAGAAAAACCAAATCAAAATTTTCACTTTCAATAAGATTGAGTCCGCTTTCCCCAGTTTCAGCGGTTTTAACCTCGTATCCTTCGTCTTCCAATATTCCTTTAAGCGAAAAGCGGATTCCGGATTCGTCGTCGATAACGAGTATCTTTTCTTTGCTCATACCGGCACCTGAATGACGAAAGTCGCTCCCATGGGTTTGTGATCCTTGATTTCTATAATGCCGTTATGCTCGCTGATAACCTGGTTGACTATGGCTAAACCCAAACCGGTTCCTTTCTTTTTAGTTGAAAAATGGGGCAGAAAAAGTCTCTGCTTGTCTTTTTCCGGGACTCCGGGTCCCGTGTCTGATATTTCTATCCGCACATTTTCTTGCTGGGGGATATATTGAGTGCGGATGTTTACGGTTCCTTTTTTATTCATGGCGTCGATGGCGTTGTCGATGATATTTGTCAAAGCGCGGTGCATTTGCCCCGGGTCGCATTTGATGGTTTCAGGTAAAGTGGTGTCGAATTGAAGCTCGAATTTAATTTCTGAAAAGATCCCTTCAAAAGGAGTGATGGCTTGCTTGATAACCCGGTGAATGTCCGTCTGCTGGGGACGGATTTTAGGCATCCGGGCAAAATTGGAAAATTCATCTATGAGATTCTTGATGGTTCCGGCTTCCTGAATGATGGCCCGGGTTCCTTCTATCACTGCCGGATCAGGGTGGGAATTTTGATTGATTCGTTTATTGATCCGTTCTGCGGAAAGTTGAATAGGAGTGAGAGGATTTTTAATCTCATGGGCGACCCGCTGGGCGACTTCCTTCCAAGCCGCGATTTTCTGGGCTTTGATCAACTGGGTTAAGTTGTCAAGCACGACGATCAAACCGGACGGGTGTTTGCTGTTGGGCTGGAAAGGAGTGATGGTCATGGCCAGGGTATAACTGTGATGGTCGAATTGGATTTTGATTTCGCGGTCGGAAAGCGGGAAGCGGCTGTTCAAGGCTTTTTCAATATTATGGACTATTTCCTGATAGCGGGGCGCTTTGAGCACGTCCAGATAACTGCGATTCACGGGATTTATTTGATCCAATCCCAGCATCTCTCTGGCAGTGGGGTTCATAGTGGTGACGATGTTCTGGGAGTTGATGGTGATGACACCCGTGGTGATGTTGTTCAATACGGTTTCAATATAATGTTTTCTGGCTTCCAATTCGGAGGTTTTTTGGTCGATATTTTGGCGGCTCTCTTGAAGGTCGGAAATCATCTGGTTGAAAGATTCAATGAGGAGACCCAATTCATCCGAGGCCGGATCTTCAACCCTGACATTTAAATTTCCGCGTGAAACTTCCCTGGTTGCGTGGGCCAGCTTTTCAATAGGGACGGTGATGCTTTTTGCCAGGTGAAAACCAATCCAGCTGGCGGCGAAGACGATCAGCAGAGTGATGAAAGCGAGCGTCATCAGGTAAAATGTATTCACCGGGTTTTTTTGGATTTTCAGCTGCTGGTAGCGGTTGACATAGGCAGTGATATTGTTGATTTTTCGGGAATAATTCTGGGGAAGGAATTTACCGGAAACCACCAGAAGATTTCCTTTTTCCGGCAGGGAAAAGGAAATCCCCCGGCGGATCATCTCGCCGGTTCCCATGGAATCAGTTGTGCTGAAAACTTCACCCAAATGCGCTCTTTTAACATAATTCCGGTTCATATTCCGGTAGTATTGAAGGGGGAGGTCAGGATTCATCAGAGAAAAAAGTTCTTCCTCATCCAGAAATATGCTGATTTCATCCAGCTGGTATTCTTTAAGCTTGCCGCGGATAAAGTCAATTAATGGTCCTCTTTCATTGGGATCAGCCAGCTCTTGGGCTTGAATGGTCCGGCTCAGCTGGCGGGCGTAATGGAGAGTGATATCCTCGCTGTTTTTATAGAATCCGTCGGTAAGACTTTTGGTGTCGGCCAGAATTCTGTCTATAGGGGTCTTAAACCACTGTTCGATATTCCGGCTGATCAAATCACTGGCGAAGACATAGAGAAGAAGAGTGGGAATCAGGGAAAGGGAAATGAAAAACAGCAGGAGTTTGGTTTTGAACTTGGAACCCACCACTTTGTGTTTTCTTTCCAAGTACAGTTTGACAAGGTTGCGGCCCAAAACGAAAAGAAGAATCAAAAACAGCAGCAACACAATAATCTGAAGGGAGGACAGCAGGATATTCATGACCGAAGTGGGGGAAATTTGGCGGGTTTGCCGGATGATGGATTCGATGGCGAAAAAAAGAACAATGAGTAAAAGAATTATGGTCCCGATAACCCGGGATCCTTTTTTCTTGGATTCGTTCATGGTATCTGCATCTGTTTTATTAAATTCGCTTAGCCTGACCTATTCATAAAAAAACGGCCAGCCCGGCCCGTTCATCATCCAGGTTATCATTCAGACAAGTGAAATATGGGTTTATTTCCTGTTTTGTATAAAGTCCTTCCAGTTATCCGGGGTCATGCGGATGTTGTTGACTACTTCTCCGGATTTCCCCAGCCGCCTGCCCGGCTGGCCGTTTATGGAATAAACCATTCCGCCGGCATTACCCGTGTTGATAACCAAACGGCTGGAAGCAAAAACCGCCGTTTTTTTCCCAGCCGTCTGCAGTCCATCCAGAACCAGTTTGCCGTCGGCGTAAACACGGAGCCAGGTTAATTCTTCAAAAAGGATATCCAGGTGAATGCGTTCCGTTTCAATCAGGGCCAGAAAATCAGGCGGATGGGGGGGCGGGATTGCTGTCCGTGAGAAAATGACAACGTGTTCATTTTCCCGGGGGATCAACCGGTCCTTGAAAATAAAAAAAACAATCAGAAACACAGCCAATACGAAAATGATCCAGGCGGCGGATTGAATGCGGCTGCGGTTTTTGGTGTCGTCTGCTTCGGAGGAATGTGAGTTTTCCTCCGTTTCTTCTTCCTCTTTTTTCCTGCGGAGGGTTTCGTAATAAATATTGAGAATTTTATCAGCTTCAAGGCCGATATAATCGGCGTAGGTCCGGATAATTCCTTTAGTGAAAAATTCCCCGGGAAGGAAATCCATCTGGTCATTTTCGAGAGCCCGCAGAAATCTCATGTTGATTTTGGTCGAATCCGCGATTTCTTTAAGTGAAATGCCTCTCAATTCGCGCTCTCTTTTGAGTTCTTGCCCTGCTGTCGCCATCACGCTGGAATTGTAAGTCAAGTCCCCAATGTTGTCAATTGCGCCCCGGAAGTGAAAGCATCTCTGATGCCGTGAAACAAAAAGGCTTCAGGTCTTCAGAAATTTTGATAAAGAGGAAAGGCTTCCCAAAAATCCTATCCCGCCCCCCACCAGTAAAATCAAGCAGGCTTGAACGAGCGTCAGATGGCGGAATTTAATGAATTCGGAAAGGGCGCCGAGAGAAGTGCCCAGGTAAACCGGAAATATTTGGATCAACAGAAAAAGGGCCAACAAGGATAATATGCCTCCCAATGCCCCTATCATTATCCCTTCCATCAAAAAGGGCACCCGGATGAACATGTTGGATGCGCCGGTCAAACGGAGAATCTCGATTTCATCTTTCCGGGCTAAGACGTTCAGCCTGATGACATTGGAAATGATAAAAAAAGAAGCCATAACCAATATGCCCCCTAGAAACAAACCTACGGCGCGGGTCAGCTTTCCGAAAGATTGAACTTTTTCCACCCAGTCGCGATGAAATTGCACCTCATCTATACCTGGAAAAGACTGAAGATGGCGCAGAAAGCCTAATGTGGATTCCGCACCGATGAATTCATCTTTAATAACGGCTTCAAAAGCAGGAGGAAAGGGATTGTCTTCCAGACTGTCAATGATATCTTGAAGTTCCGGAAATTTTTCCTTGAATTGATTCATGGCCTGGGTTTTACCGATGAAACGGACGGTTTCTATTTTTTCGCTGTTTTCCAAGAGGGTGCGGATCGAATTGATTTCCTCCCGGGAAGAGTCCTGTTTCAAAAAAATAACCGCCGCCATGTCTTGTGACACCTGTTCCGCCAGATATTGAAAATTATTGGAAAGAGATAAAAAAACACCCAGAATGAGAAAGGACAGGGAAATGATGGTGATGGAAAATATATTCCTGACCCTGAATTGCCAAATGTTATTCAGGGTTTCTCTGATAAAGTATTTTAAAAATTGAATGATCAGAGTATTTCCTTTCTCAGAAGTTTGCCTTTATACAAAAACAGAATTTTTTCCCCGAAATTCCTGATCAGTTCCCGGTCGTGGGTGCATATAACCACCGTCGCGCCGTTCCGGTTGATTTCTTTGAACAGGCTCATGATTTCGAAAGCCAATTCCGTATCCAGGTTGCCGGTTGGTTCATCAGCCAGGATGATTTTGGGGTGGTTGACCACGGCCCGGGCTATGGCCACACGCTGCTGTTCGCCATAGGAGAGCTGAAACGGATAGTCCCACATTTTGTGCTGCAAATTGACCATCCGCAGCGCATTGAACACCCGCCTGCGGATTTCTTTTCGGGGGATTCCTAAAATCTGCAGCACCACCGCCACGTTTTCAAAGACTTTTTTATGGAAAATCAGCCGAAAATCCTGGAACACGATTCCAATAATTCTCCGCAAGGCATAAATTTTATAATCCGGAATGCGGAGAATGTTTCTCTGGTCTATGATGATTTGTCCCTGGGTCGGCAGGAGCTGCCGGAAAAGAATTTTCAAGAGGGTGGTTTTTCCGGAGCCGCTGGGTCCGGTGACGAAACAAAAGTCGCCTTTTTCAATTTTAAAGGTCACATCGGATAAAGCCCATTTGGGTTTTTGGTACTGTTTCCACAGATGATAGACTTCAATCATTATTCTCTTGCCTGGCTTCTGTTTCCTTTCAGCAGGAATTTTCATTATAGCTTTCCAAAGCTCTCATGAAAAGCCTGATGGCATATCTTTCTTTTTCCAGCCTTGCTTTTGCCTGAGGTTTTTATTATTATGCAGGTGCTATGAACATGAAAGCGGTTTCCGCAGTGGCGGCGGGTTGGTTTGTCCCCGGTTTGGGACACATTTTGGCTGGAAAATATAAGCGAGCCGCGGTCTTTTTTTTGTGCATCACAGCGATGGCGGCTATGGGGCTATATATGGGGGGGAAAATCTATTCTTTTCAAACCGAGAATCCCTTAACCATGCTTGCTTTTTTTGCCGACCTCGGATACGGAATTCTTTACTTTTTTTCAAAGCTAATGTCTTTCGGAGCCGGACAGTTGGATAAAACCACCTTTGAATTCGGCACCACTTATATCGCAGGAGCCGGGCTTCTCAATTATCTGGTCGCATTAGATGCTTTTGATATCATCGCCGGGAAAAAACCATGATTTTTCAAAGTCATCTTTTCACTATGATCCTCTATGCCGCTTTAGTTTCCATTGTCCTGGCTCTGATCCGGAGAAACGGGAAAAGAGAAAGGATACGCTACGCCGTTTTTCTGTTCCTTATTATGACCGCAGGCGCTATACTATTCGGTTGGTTTATGTATTTGTTTATTTAACCTGAACGATGACAATCACTTCTGAACGGCAGTTATGGATGAGGGAGGAAGGCGGCCTGTCACGGGATGTCTCCCGTCCCTCCTTCTTTCACTCATCCCCCTGGGGGCTCTTTCGCATTATAATAATATTTTTTAATATCCAGGCTTTCATCCGCCTGGGAAAAAAAAGGAGAACGCAATGAAAAGCCTGCAAGAAATTGCCGAACAATCCTCATTAAGTTTGCAAGATTTAAAGGAAATCGAAGATATCATCCTCAGCCACGAACATTTTTCTCAGAAATCGGTGAGGAAAGAGATGGAGTGGTTTTTTACGCAGTTGGGAATGCCGGATTATTATTTTCAAACCACGCCTTTAAAAACCATCGCCATGCACATAGAGGCGGTCAAATCCAGCGAGGTGATGGCCTCTGTCAGCGCGGATAAAGACCTTATTATTGACATGCGCACGGAGTCGGAAGACGAAGCCATTTACCTGGTGGATGATGAGCATGACCACGCCTTGGAGGTGGAAAGGCGGATTGAGCAGAAATATCCTAATTTCCGCATCCATTCCTACCGGACTTCGGGCAAGGCTCTGGGACGCGAGCATTTGCGGATATACCTTGTGTACCGCCCCCAGATCGATATGAGCCGGCTATCACCCGAGGAAACCGACCTGAATAAAATCGCATGCCGGCGTTTTTTAGATACCGCAACCCCTGAGGCCAAGGAAAGATATGACAGGGTTTTGAAAAAGACGGTGGGGTGGGAAACCCCTTTGATAGAGGTCAGCCATAAAGAGGAAACCAATGAACTCAGAATCATCATCGTCACACCCAGAGATTCCAGCTCCCGGTTCTTTTCCAATGTCTCCGATGTGCTCAACTCGCAGGGACTGGTTTCAAACCGGAAGTATACCGAGCAGTTTCTTAATGGAAAGACGGTTTATGCCATTTATACTAAAAATATCGAAGATGAACACAAAGTCAAGGATTTGATCGCTGACCTCAGCCTGCTTTATGTCATACCTCAAAGTCCCCTTTCCGATTTGTTCCGGGAGGGAAAACTGACGGCGCAAGAGACGGTCTTCGGGGTATCCGCCTGGAGTTTTGCTTATCAATTTCTCAGTGGATACAATGAGGAATACGTGAAGCTGGCTGAAGTGCTGAAGGATTCCCCGGAAATGCTGGGAATTCTCCGCAATCTTAAAACCAAACTGGTAAAGGACACTTATACTGAATCTGCGGTCTGGAACAGTCTGGTCCAAAACTATTTATTCCTCAAAAGATTATTTTTTGTTTTTGAAAAAAAATTTTGTCCCCACCATGAAGATCACGATATTCAAAAAGAAATGGAAGAATTGGAAAAAGAACTGAAGCGCCTGCCCGTCGATTTAGAAAAGAACATTTTTAAGGCGATAATCCAATTCATCAAAGTCACTCAGAGAACCAATTTCTACAAGTGCGAAAAGACATCGATTTCTTTTATGTTTGAGCCCTCATTTTTAAATGAAGTGGATTATCCGGAGAAACCGTACCAGATCTTTCATGTTTTGGGGATAGAATTTCGGGGCTTCCACATCCGTTTCAGGGATGTCGCCCGGGGAGGAATCCGCTTGGTCAGATCCAATGATTATCAATCTTTCATCAACAATTCGGATTTTATTTTTGATGAAAATTACAATCTGGCCTTGACCCAACAAAAAAAGAATAAAGATATTCCTGAAGGAGGCTCAAAAGGAACCATCCTTCTGCGCTGGGGCTATCAGGATAAAGGCGAGATGGCCTTTAAAAAGTATATCAACGGCCTTTTGGACCTTCTTCTCCCGAAGGAACAGATCCTCGATCACTATGGAAAAGAAGTGATTTTGTTTCTGGGACCGGATGAAGGAACCGCTGAATTGATGGAATGGGCGTCCCTGCGGGCCCGCAAACTGGGATACCCTTACTGGAAAGGCTTTTCCACTGGAAAACCGGTGAGGAGAGGAGGCATCCCTCATGACCTGTACGGCATGACCACCAATTCGGTTCATCAATATGTGCTGAAATCTTTGGAAAAGCTGGGATTGAAAGAAGAAGACGTAACCAAAGTCATGACCGGAGGTCCTGACGGCGATCTGGGAAGCAATGAGATTTTGATTTCCAAGGATAAGATTTTGGCTATTGTGGATGGGTCGGGAGTGCTTTATGATCCGGAAGGCATCAACCGCAAGGAACTGACCCGGCTGGCCGGTGAAAGAATAATGGTGGAAAATTTCAATAAAGAGCTTATATCCGAAAACGGATTTCTCGTCACCATTGAAGAAAAAGACGTGGTTCTCCCCGGAGGAGAAAAAGTGGAGAGCGGGATGGAATTCCGCAACTTTTTCCACCTGAATCCCAAGTTCCAGGCTGATCTTTTTGTCCCTTGCGGAGGGCGGCCCGCCTCCATCAATATCAACAATTGGAATAAGTTTATTGACAAAGAAGGGCATCCGCGTTTTAAAATGATTTCTGAAGGCGCCAATTTGTTTATCACTCAGGAAGCCCGGCTGCGTCTGGAAGAAAATGGGATCATTGTTTTTAAAGATGCTTCTGCCAATAAAGGGGGCGTCACCTCTTCTTCTATGGAAGTTTTTGCCAGCCTGGCTTTGAGTGATGAGGAGTATGAACAATACATGATGGTTAAGAACGGGAATATCCCTGAGTTCCGGCGGCGCTATGTTGAAGAAATTATCGAACTGATCCGCGACAATGCCCGGCTTGAATTCGAGGTCATCGAAAAAGAAAGAGAAAAGAAATCCACGCCAAGGGTGGTGTTGACGGATTTAGTGAGCCAGAAAATCAACCAGGTGACGGACGCCGTCTACGCATCTGATTTGCATAAAGACAAGAAGTTGTTTGAAAATGCTGTCAAGGGCTGCTGCCCATCGGTTTTAATGGAGACGGTGGATTTTGATCAAGTTTTAAAGCGGGTTCCGGATGCCTATCTCAGGGCGGCTTTTGCTTCCCGCCTGGCCAGCCGGTATGTGTATTCTCTCGGCCTGAATGCCAATGAAATCGACTTTCATAAATATATCGACTTTACCCGCCGCGGAGAGATTCAATAGACCGGCGCGATGAATGATCCGGCAGATGTGGTGAGATCCGGCCCGCCCGCAAGGACGTTTTTTTATGAATAAGCCAGGCGAAGTAATGTTTCAATTAATAAGGAGGGAAACATGGCTGAACAGGATAAGATTTATGTGTGCTCGGTTTGCGGGCAGCAAGTTAAGGTGGTTAAGTCAGGTATGGGGACACTTGTCTGCTGCAATCAGCCCATGACAGTCAAAAAAGATTAACCACGAGAGGAGAACAAATGAATTTTTCCAATTTTCGGGATGTTATTGATTTTGCTATCAAAAGGGAGGAAGAGGCTATAGAGTCATATGGAGATATGCTGGAGCAAACCCGCATGCCGGGGCTGAAAGAACTGCTTTCTGAACTTCGCGAAGAAGAAAAAAAGCATAAAAAGCTTCTTCAGAATATCAGTTCGGAAAAAATAGAAACTTTGAAAATTAAAGATGTCACGGATCTGAAAATCAGTGATTACCTGGTGGAAGAGCCCACCGGCCAGGATATGAATTTTCAGGATTTGCTGATTTATGCGGCCAAGAAGGAAAAAAAAGCGGCTGATCTTTATTCTCAATTGTCTGAACGTTCAGAAGATCCGGAGCTGAAAAAATTATTTGATTTTTTAGTCCAGCAGGAAAAATCACATAAGTTGAAAATAGAAAAAGAGTATGACGACCACGTCCTGGAATGGGATTGATTCCTGTGTCAGTTGGAATAAAAGATTAAGCGCATTCTTAAGCTGAATAACACACGGGCCGGGATTGCCGCAGACGGCGACAATTCTTTAATCCAATGTCATTCCGAGGTGCGATGCGGCGAGGGATTTCTGGCGGCCTCGTCTGGGCGGCGGGTCCCGCCTTCACGAGGCAGGAAGGGATTGCCACGGCTTGCTGGCGCAAGCCTCGCAATGACAAGGGGTGTGTCAGGAAGGAATTGCCGCAAAGAAACGATTTTCTGGGGTATAAGTCAGGCATATAAGGTTTGAGATGAGAAAACTATTGCTTCCGGTGGTCATGGCTGTGTTCTTGATAAGCGGGGGAGGCAAAATTTCCGCGCAGACAAAAATATCCGGATTCATAGCTCTTGATTACGTGAAAAGCCGCACTTCCAGTTTTACGGAGGGGTCGTTTTCCAATGGACAGACAGGATTGGTTTTTTCCGGGATTGTGACTGAAAATGTCAATTGGCTGTCAGAAATCAGGGCGGCGGCGGATAAAGAATTTTCTTTACAGCAAGCATGGATCCAGCTGGCGGCTTCTTCTTTAATCCGCCCCAAAATCGGATTATATCTGGTTCCGTTCGGATCTTATAATCAGACTAACCGGCCTCATCAGACGGCACTTGTCGATTTTCCTTTGCCCGTGAAGTATCTTTATCCCCGGGATTGGCGGGATCTCGGCTTAGTGCTGGAGGGCCGGCTTTTCGGCTTGAATTATTCCGCCTATACGGGAAACGGGACTCGCGAAGCTGAATATTTAACCGGGGGCCAGCAGTTTGAGGATCAAAATTCCAACAAAAGCGTGGGGTTTCGTTTGAATATTCCTTTGGACTCGAGGCTGAATGTTTCCTACTCTTTCTACCGGGAGAAATATGACCAGGATCATTCCAGGATCCTGGCCATGCATGCGGTGAGCGGGGGCTGGAGAACCGAAGGATTTCAAATCACAGGGGAATATTACCGGACGGATATGGACAATCCCGGGGATTTTGACTCCGGAAAAGCCGAGGGATATTATGTTCAGTTGAAAGTGAATCTGGGGGGATTCAGACCGGTGGGGAGCTACCAGAGCCTGGTCTATACCGATCCTTTTCATGGTCCGGGCTTCACAAGCCCGGGTCATGCCGGGGCCGGGATTGATATCAACAGGTCGCGGTGGACTTTGGGGATAAATGCTGTTTTATCAGAGAAAGTGATTTTAAAACTGGAATATCAATTTGACGAAGATGAATCTCAGGCCGAAGAGGGCCGGGTTCTTCTTTTGCAGGCGGCTTTGAGTTTTTGAGCCAAAGAAAAAAAGAGAGAACAGAAATGGCGAACACAGCGATTGTCGGAATGCAATGGGGCGATGAAGGCAAAGGCAAGGTCACGGACTTGTTGACTCCGGGATTTGAGATTGTCGCCCGTTATCAAGGCGGAAATAACGCGGGGCATACGGTTTTTATCAACGGAAAGAAAATTGTTCTGCATCTTATTCCCTCAGGTATCCTTCACCAGGATAAGTTGTGTCTCATCGGAAACGGAGTGGTGGTGGATCCCCAAGCGTTTTTTCAGGAATTGGAAGAGCTGAAAAGCAATGGAATTGAGAACGAAAAAAATATCATGATAAGCCGGTGCGCCCATCTCATTTTACCCTATCATTCCCGCATTGAAGCCGCTTTGGAAACCCACCGGGACCGCCCCATCGGCACCACCTGCCGGGGCATCGGGCCGGCTTATGTGGATAAATTCGGCCGTCAGGGGATAAGGGCCGGAGATATTTTCCATCATTCGGAATTGAAAAAGAAAATCAGCCGCAATGTCACGGAAAAAAACGTCATCCTCGAACATTACGGGCTTCCTCAAATCAATGAAAACGAGGTCTTTGATCAATTCATGGAGTGCGCTGAAAAACTGAAACCCTATGTTCAGGATGTGTCCCTGGTTTTAAACCGGGAGATTGGAAGAGGGCGGACGGTTTTACTGGAAGGCGCCCAGGGAACTTTGCTGGATATAGACCACGGGACCTATCCTTATGTCACCTCATCCAATTCCAGTGCCGGGGGGATTTGTTCCGGCTTGGGAATCGGGCCGGATCAAGTCAATCAAGTCCTGGGTGTCGCCAAGGCCTACACCACACGGGTGGGAGAAGGCCCCTTTCCCACGGAAATCAGCGGGGAAAAAGGCACATATATATTGGAAAAAGGCCGTGAATTCGGAGCCACCACCGGAAGGCCCCGCAGGTGCGGTTGGCTGGACCTGGTGGCTCTGAAATATGCCGTGAGGATAAACGGCGTCCGGCATATCGCTCTGACAAAGCCGGATGTGCTGGACGGACTTCCTGAAATCAAAATATGCCAAGCTTATGACTATAAAGGAGAGAAAATCTCGGAATTTCCCCTGGAAACGCACGTTTTAGAACATGTCAAACCTGTTTACAGCTCCGTGAAGGGATGGGAACAGCCGGTCCGGGGTTTAAGGGATTTTCAGAGTCTTCCTGCGGGATTCAGGGATTATATCGCTTTAATTGAGGATTTTATCGGCGCCGGAGTCACGCTTGTTTCTACGGGAGCTGAGCGGAATGATACCATTATCCTGGAAGAAATGGGAGAATTCATGAATCTTAAAGCCGTTCATGCTCATCTTGAAAAACAGCCCCAATGATGTCAGCCTCTCTTCAATGGATTGAAATCGACGCGCAGGCCTTGCGCTTTAATATCCGCCAATTCCGGTCCCTGATCGGCGCCGCACGCAAACTTTTGGTGGTGGTGAAGTCCAATGCCTATGGACACGGTATCCTTCCGGTTTCCCGTATCGTTTTGGACGAGGGTGCTGATTGGCTGGGAGTCAATGACTTGGAGGAAGGATTGCTCCTGCGCCGGAATGGGTTCACCTGTCCTATTTTGGTGGTGGGGTATGTTCCTCTGCCGGACCTGAAAACAGCAGTCGACTCCGATCTCCGTTTAACTGTTTATAATATGGAAACCGTCGACCGGTTATCCGAAGTCTGCCGGGGCCTTAACCGAAGGGCCCGGGTGCATCTCAAAGTGGAGACCGGGACCCACCGGCAGGGCATCAGAGAGCATGAGGTTTTTGATTTTGTCCGAAAGATCCGCAATCTTCCGGGGCTGGTCCTGGAAGGCCTCTCGTCGCATTTCGCCAATATCGAAGACACCACCGACCCTGCGTATGCCGAATTTCAATTGGGAAATTTCCAGCGCATCGGCCGCCGCTTGAAAGAGCATGGCTATGAAATTCCGTTGAAACATTTCACTTGTTCGGCCGCGGCTATTCTTTTTCCGGAAACTTATTTTGATATGGTCCGGGTGGGAATCGGGGCCTATGGTCTTTGGCCGTCACGGGAGGTGTATGTGTCCAATCTTCTCCGCCGTCAAGAACCGGTCCGGTTAAGGCCGGTTTTATCCTGGAAATCCAAAGTCGTCCAGGTCAAGCATGTTCCTAAAGATGCGTTTGTCGGGTACGGCTGCACCTATAAAACCACCCGGGAGACGCGCCTGGCGGTTTTACCGGTGGGATACAGAGACGGTTACGGCCGGGCTTTATCCGGCCGGTCTTATGTGCTGATTAACGGCCGGCGGGCGCCGGTGCGGGGGAGAATCTGCATGAATTTTATGATGGCGGATATATCGGATATTGAAGGAGTCCGCCTGGAGGATGAAGCCGTTCTGGTCGGCGGGAGCCGGAATGAAAAGATCACCGTGGATTCGCTGGCAGATTTGATGGAAACCATCAATTATGAGTTTGTAGCCCGGATTCATCCCGGGATACCCCGGGTATTGATTTGAGTAATGTCTACTAAAACTATAGGAAAATTGACTCATTTCCAGGGAAATGATATGCTTAAAACTCAGATTTTCGATGCTTCAAAAGTACCGGAAGCTGATCTGTAATCAACATAAATTTATTTGAATTTAAAGGAGTCATGAAAATGAAAGAAAAAGTTCAAGCTGTATTGGATAAAATCCGGCCTTCTCTGAAAGCGGACGGAGGCGACGTGGAATTCGTGGGGATGGAAGACGGAGTGGTGAAGGTGAAATTGACCGGAGCCTGCGCTGGTTGCCCCATGTCCCAGATGACTTTAAAGATGGGAATTGAGAAATTACTGAAAAAGGAAATTCCGGAAGTCAAGGAAGTGGTGTCTGTCTGAGTATTTCTGGCTCTGCAGCCATGGGAGCGGGAGATGGATCGCCGCCCCCATGGCCGCAAGATGCGGTGAGATCCGGCCCGGATGAATTATTTTTTTATGAGTTCATTATGAGTATAATACACCGTGAAGGATGAAAATGATTCCAATGTCATTCCCGGAGCGGAGCACTTTTGAGTCTGTCATTCCGAGACACGCAGTGCCTCGGAATCCCTGACTGCTTCGTATGAGCGGTGGGTTCCGCTTTCACGAGGCAGGAAGAGATTGCCACGGCTTGCTGGCGCAAGCTTCGCGATGACAAGGGGCATGTCGTCCCGGGGAGCGGAGCAGCGGGAATCTTAGAGTGCCTCGGCTAATGATTCGGAACCGGCTCATCAGACGAAGCCGAATAAGATCCTTACGGCCTGCTTCGCAGGCCTCAGGATGACAGCGGAGCTGTCATTTTCTAAGGTATAGGTCAGGATAAGGTATAGGCGAAATGAAAAACACCGGGAATAAAAAAATTTACCAAGAGATTGAAAGTTTAAAGAAAGAGCATGACGCGGTTGTCATTGCGCATAATTACCAGATCGGTGAAGTGCAGGAAGCTTCGGATTTTGTGGGTGATTCACTGGGTTTGAGTATCGAAGCTTCCCGGCGTGAGGAGCAGGTCATTGTTTTTTGCGGGGTCCATTTCATGGCGGAAACGGCCGCGATTCTGGCCCCGGAAAAGACCGTGATCATTCCGGAGCCGAAAGCCGGCTGCCCCATGGCGGATATGATCACCGCGGATCAGATGAGGCGGTGGAAGGCCGAGCATCCTGGAGCCGTGGCGGTCTGTTATGTCAACAGCACGGCGGACGTCAAAGCGGAATGCGACATATGCTGCACTTCTTCCAATGCTGTTGCCGTGGTGGAGGCGGTGGAAGGGGAAACCATCTTATTTGCACCGGATAAAAATTTAGCCTCCTGGGTAAGCCGTCATACCTTCAAAAAAATTATTCCCTGGGAAGGGTGCTGCTATGTTCATGACCAAATTCATCTGCAGGATGTTTTGAAAAAAAAACAGGAGCATCCGGATGCGGAAGTATGGGTTCATCCTGAGTGTCCGCCCGCGGTGATTGACACCGCCGATAAGGTTTTATCCACCGGGGGCATGGTGAGAGAAGCCGGCAGAACCGCTTCGCCCGCTGTCATTATCGGCACTGAATCCGGAATGATATATCGTTTGGAAAAAGAAAATTCCGCCGTTAAATTTTTTCCTGCCAGGGACCAGGCGATATGTGTCAACATGAAAAAGAATAATCTGACAAAACTTCACCGGGCCCTCAAAAATTCAGGCCCGGTGGTCAAGGTTCCCGGCGATATCGCAGCCCGTGCCCGCCAGGCCATCCAAAAAATGATCGCCGTATGAATTCATTATGTATAACCTGACCTATTCATAAAAAAATTGCGATGTTTTTGTAATCTCTTTCTTATCCGCGATAAGCATGGTTTTTAGTGATGCGCCTCGCATGTGCGGCAATCCCGGCCCGTGAATAATTCAGGTATAATACACCGTGAACCAGGAATTCTAATCTGTGCCATGAGCGAATCCAGGCTGTCTCAGGTGCAAGCTGCGGGGCTTGAAGCCGTGGTGCTTTATGAACAAGGATAAAAACGGGGGCGGCTTTGACTGATCCATCCGGGGATGCCGTGGAAAAGGCCGTGCCGTCAAAAGAAGAGAGAATTAAAGAAACCATAGATATATTACAAACAAAATATCCACGCAGCCGGACGGCCCTGAATTATGAAAATCCATTGCAGATATTAGTGGCGACGATCTTATCAGCCCAGTCAACGGATAAAAAAGTCAATGAAATAACACCTGTTCTGTTTAAAAAATATCCAACGGCCGAACGGCTGGCGGAAGCATCCCCCGAAGAGGTGGAGGACATTATCCGTCCCACAGGATTTTTCCGGAATAAAACCAAAAGTATTTTAGGATCCGCATGCAGAATAAGGGACCGGTATGAAGGCGAAGTCCCTTCAACCATGGAGGAGCTTTTGACCCTTCCCGGGGTGGCGCGGAAAACCGCTAATATCGTTCTCTCCAGTGCGTTTCACAAAGCCTCGGGAATAGCTGTGGACACTCATGTCATGCGGCTGTCCCGGAGGCTGGGGTTTACCCGGGGAAAAAACCCGGATAAGATTGAGAAAGACCTGATGGTTCTTGTCCCGCGGAAAAATTGGCTTCATTTCAATTTCATGCTGGTGAATTTCGGACGGGATATCTGCCAGGCCCGCCGTCCCCGCTGCGGAGCCTGTCCGCTGAGTCATCTCTGTCCTTCAAGATTACCGGATGAGCACAAATAGAATTCAAGGTTTCCGGATTTAATTTGAATTACACCATGTTATGAATTATTCTATTCATAGAGGGAATTTCATTTGGAATCCAAAATAAAGAACACTCTTAAAGAGGCCTTCCTTTACCGGAGAAAAGAGGACCATATAGTTGACTGTCATCTTTGCCACCACCGGTGCCGGATTCAGCCTTCCGAATTTGGTTTTTGCGGGGTCCGGGAAAACCGGTCCGGAAAGCTGGTGACCCATGTTTACGGCAATCCCATCGCTCTTCATGTGGACCCCATTGAGAAAAAACCTTTGTATCATTTCCTGCCGGGATCCCGCTCTTATTCCATCGCCACCATCGGGTGCAATTTTCATTGTGCTTTCTGTCAGAATTGGCAGATATCCCAGGCGAATAAAAAAGACGGCCCGTTTTTTTCAGAGAAAATGCTAATGCCGCAAGACATTGTCAGAGAAGCGAAAAAAAGCGGATGCCGGAGTATAAGTTACACCTACACGGAACCGACGGTTTTTTTTGAATATGCTTATGATACAGCCGTTCTGGCCAAAAAAGAAAACATGGCCAATGTTTTTGTCACCAATGGCTATATGACCCCGGAGGCCCTGGAAAAAATCAAGCCTCATTTGGACGCTTGCAATGTGGATTTGAAATCTTTCCGGGATGAATTCTACCGGACTGTCTGCAAGGCCCGCCTGAAACCCGTTCTGGACTCCATCCGGTTGATGAAGGAAATGGAAATTTGGGTTGAGGCGACCACTCTGGTGGTTCCGGGACAAAATGATTCGGTGGAAGAGCTGGAGCGGATCGCGCGTTTCCTTGTGGAGGTGGATCCGGATATTCCCTGGCATCTCAGCCGGTTTCATCCGGATTATGAATGTCAAGACGCCGCTCCGACTCCGGTTGAGGTTTTGCGGAAAGCGGCCCGGATCGGCCGCGAGGCCGGCCTGAAATTTATATATATAGGAAATGTTCTTGGGGAATCCATGGACACGGCCTGTCCCAACTGCGGAAAAACAGTGTTGAGCCGCGCGGGATTTTCTCTGCAGGAAAACCGCATCCACGGCGGGCAATGCGGTTATTGCGCACATCCTGTGGCCGGTGTGTTTGAATGAGAGGGGCCGGGCCGTGAGATACAAATTTCTCAGCCATACCGGAGACGCCGAGTTTCAGGCTTACGGAGAAACTCTGGAAGAAGCTTTCCAAAACGCCGCGGCGGCTCTGGCCTCTTTGATGTGGGAACCGGACCTGATTGAGAATAAAGACGAAAAAACCGTGAAAATTTCCGGCAGAGACCGGGAACAGCTCTTGGTGGCTTTTCTGGAAGAAGTCATTTTTTTATGGGAAAGCCAACAGTTCATGCTGAGCGGATGCCGACGGCTTTCCATAAAAAAAAGTGCCGGCGGATATCGATTGAAGGCGGTATTGTCAGGAGACACCCGGCCTGAACGTTATGAGGTCAGCGGGGATGTCAAAGCGGTGACCTATCATGATATGGAGATCAAACAAAACAATCGCTGGACTGTGCAGGTGGTGGTGGATGTCTGAAACCTGATCTTCCAAGGAGGAGGAAATGGAAATCAAATTGAACCGGAAAGAAAAATATATATGGGAAATTCCGCAGGAGGGAGACATGCGGGTGCCCGCCGTTATATATGCTTCGGATGAATTGATGCAGGCCGCTGAAAAAGATTTAACTTTAAAGCAGATTCGAAACGTCGCCTGTCTTCCCGGGATCCAAACCGCGGCTTATGCCATGCCTGATGCCCATCAAGGATATGGGTTTCCCATAGGCGGGGTTGCGGCTTTCGACTTGGAAGACGGAATCATTTCTCCGGGCGGTGTGGGTTATGATATCAACTGCGGGGTGAGACTGCTTCGCACCGGTTTTTCCTCCCAAGACATAAAATCCAAGAAACGGGAATTGATTGATGCCGTCTATGAGGAAGTGCCGGCTGGACTGGGGAAAGGCGGAGTCACCCGGTTGAAGCCCCATCAGCTCAAGGATGTTTGCCGCTGCGGGGCGGAATGGGCGGTCCGGAACGGGTATGGAACCGAGGACGATTTAGACCGCACCGAGGAAAACGGCCGCTTGAGTCAAGCCGATCCGGAGGAGGTTTCTTCCCGTGCTGTGGAAAGGGGGATCCCCCAGCTGGGAACCTTGGGGTCCGGAAATCATTTTATCGAGATTCAGCGGGTGGGAAAAATTTACGACCAAAAAACCGCCCGGGCTTTTGGAATTGAATCCGAAGACCAGGCCATGGTTATGATCCACTGCGGGAGCCGGGGGCTGGGCCACCAGATTGCTTCGGATTATATCCGTGCCATGGAGAACACATTCGGGACCAAGGGCCTTCCGGACCGGCAGCTGGTGAATGCCCCCCTCCGTTCGGAGTTGGGCCAAAAGTACTATAAAGCCATGAGCGCGGCGGTTAATTTCGCGTTTGCCAACCGTCAGATGATCGCCCACTGGATCCGGGAGGTTTTCCGGAAAGTTCTGGGGGACTCCAAAGGCATGGATCAAGTTTACGACGTTTGTCACAATGTCGCCAAGTATGAAACTCATAAGATCGAAGGGAAAACAAGAAAAGTCTGTGTTCACCGTAAAGGAGCCACCCGCAGCTTCGGGCCCGGCCGGAGAGAAATCCCAAGTGCCTACCGGGATGTGGGCCAGCCGGTATTCATTCCCGGCAGTATGGGGACTTCGTCTTACGTGCTGGCCGGAACGCCGCAGGCCGAAAAAATCAGTTTCGGTTCCACCGCTCATGGATCCGGGCGGGTGATGTCACGGAGTCACGCCCGCAAAAAATTCCGCGGGGAAAAAATAAAAAAAGAATTGGAAGATAAAGGAATAGAATTGAAATCCAGCGGTATGAAAGGGGTGGCGGAAGAGGCTTCCGGAGTTTATAAGGACGTCAAAGAAGTGGTTAAAGTTTCCCACGAACTGGGAATCGGCCGGATCGTCGCCGAGCTGGAGCCGTTGAGCGTAATGAAAGGCTGAATTGTTTTTTCCGCGGTGAGCTTATGACCCAGTCAGCCCTGAAAAAGATTCTTTTGTGGACAGGCCTGTCGGCCGGGGTTTTTCTGCTGGTTGTTCCTCCTCCCGAAGGCTTGACCGCCGCCGGCACCCGGTGTCTGGGTGTGGCGGTGATATGTTTCAGCCTGTGGGTGCTGCAGACCATTCCCCTGGCGGCCACCAGTTTGCTGGCCATCATTCTGCTTCCGGTTTTTAACATTCTGGGCCGGGCTGAGGTTTTTTCTTATTTCGGCAACAGCGCGGTTTTCTTTTTGCTGGGGGTTTTCATTCTTTCCGGGGCGATCATCCACACCGGTTTGTCCAAGCGGCTGGCGTTTTGGTTCATAAACCGGTTCGGACGCAGCCCCCTGGGTCTTTTATTCGGTGTGACCGCCACATCTTCTCTGTTTGCGCTTTTTATGCCCGAGCATGCCGTGGCGGCCATGATGTTTCCGGTGGTGCTGGAGCTGGCCGCCGTTCTCCGCCTGGAAAAGGGACGGAGCCCTTTGGGAAAATCCTTGTTTTTGGCTTTGGCTTGGGGGGCGGTGGTGGGAGGAATCGGGACTTATTTGGGGGGGGCGCGGGTGCCTCTGGCGGTGGAATTTTTGAGGGAGACCTATTCTCGGAGAATAGATTTTCTCGCCTGGGCCGCCGCCGCCACACCTATAGCTCTGGTTTTGACCGGAGTGGTTTTTCTGGCTCTGGCAAAACGTTTCCCTTCTGAAATCAGGGATGTCTCCGGAGCCAAAATCTTCCTGACCAGCGAGTTGAAACGGATGGGGCGGATTTCCGGGAATGAATTGAAGACCGCGTGTCTGGTGGGACTGGCTGTGCTGGGATGGATTGCGGGAGGGCATCAGATAGGCTTGGCTGTTATTTCGATTGCCGCAGCGGTATCAGTTTTTATATTGAGGATAGCCAATTGGCATGATGTCTCGGATTACATCAATTGGGGGGTCATCGTCATGTACGGCGGGGCCATAGCTTTGGGTAAAGCTCTTCATGAGACTCAGGCCGTGGAATGGGTGGTTCTCCGGGTGATTGGAGGGGCGGAGGTGTCTCCTTGGGTTTTACTGGTGACTTTGGCCATTCTGGCCACCCTGACCACGGAAGCCATATCCAATGCCGCGGCGGTGGTGATTCTGGTTCCCATATCCTTTGGATTTGCGGCACAAACCGGAATTCCGCCGGAAATTTTCGTCCTGGTGGTGACGGTTCCGGCCGGACTGGCCTTCTGCCTGCCGGTGGGAACTCCGCCCAATGCCATAGCCTTATCTTCCGGTTACTACAGTTTAAGGGATTCTTTAGGTTTGGGAATAGTGGTGAAATCCATTGCCATGGTTGTTTTTTTCATCATGGCCAGATTGATTTGGCCGCTGTTAAACTTCAGTGTGTAGGGAGAAGAAAAAGTGGAAAAAAAAGGCTTCACGGTCTGGTTCACGGGGCTGCCTTTTTCAGGAAAAAAGCAGCTGGCCGGGATGCTTTCTGCAAAGCTGGAAAGCCTCGGGTTTAAAACCGAGGTCTTGGACAGCGGCAAGATAAGACGGGAATACAGCCGGGAGCTGGGATATTCCAAGGAGGAGGTTTACCGGAATATCAAACGGCTGTGTTTCGAATGCCGGATGCTGACTGAAAATAACGTGGTCGCCATCGCCGTCACCGTTTCTCCTTATAAAGAACTGCGGGATGAATGCCGCAGGAAAATCCAGCGGTATATAGAGGTTTTTTGTGATGCCCCGATTTCGTTTTTGAAAAGCCGGGACACCGCAGGTCTTTTCGAGAAAGCGGAAAAGGGCCTGATTCGGGATGTCGCCGGAATTTCCGCCCCTTTTGAGCCCCCTGATAAACCCGAGACCCTTTATCAACCGGATCGCGAGTCGCCGGAACAGGGGCTGAACAAGATCATCGCCACCCTGGAGGTGCTGGGGTATATTGCAAAACAGAAGCGGCGTGTTTTGACCGAGGAAGAAGAGAAGATGATCCGGCAAAGGCTTAAAGATCTGGGTTATATATAGCCCGAACGGACCGTCTTTTTCATTGACAAATCCAATCCGGGTTTATATTGTTGATGTCATCATGAAAGTCATATTGGCCGGTTATAATATTGACAGTGATGTGATCCGTTCCCTCAAGGAGACATGCCCTGAACGGAATGATGTCACTCCGGAAACGTTATCTGCTTCTTATGCCCGAATTTCCCGGGATCCCCGTTCCGTGGAAAAGCTCCGGGCGGATGCCCGGCGGCAAGTCGACCGGGCCAGGAAATCCAACCGCACCATCATTTTTGAAATGGGTCATCATTCGGTCGCGGAGCATGCGGTTTTTAATTTTGATATTATCGGGGTCAGCCGCATGGCGATTGAGGATATCGAGCATTTCAGGCTGTGTTCTTTTACGGAAAAATCACAACGCTATATTAAATTAGGGGATGACTATGTGATTCCCGGGGAAATCAAGAAAGCGGGATTGACGGATTTATTTCAGGTAATCATAAAGGACCAATTCAGGGTCTATAAGCATTTATTCCGGAAGCTTCGGCCCTATTTTTTTGAAAAGTATCCCCGGATGGCTGAAAACCAAAAAAAACGCACCGTTCTGGAAGGCTGGGCAAAAGAAGACGCTCGTTATGTGGTCAGTCTGGCCACCCAAGGGCAATTGGGAATGACCTTGAATGCCCGGAATTTAGAATTAATGATCCGCAGATTCGCTTCCGCAAAAAAAGATGAAATCAGGGAATTGAACCGGCGGATTTACTCCGCGGTGGAAAAAATCGCTCCGTCCATCATCCTGTTCACGGAAGCCAATGATTTTGATTCCCTGACCTGCCCGGAATTGGAATCGCTTACTGAACGCGTTCCTGCTTCTATCAGCGGCGATTCATCCGGACCGGTCAAATTGGTGGAATTCACTTCCGGAGGTGATACCTGTCTCGCGGCCGCTTTGCTTCACTCCGTTTCCGCTGTTTCTTATGAAGATTGCAAAACGTATGCCCGGAAAATGAATTCCGCGCAGCTGGAGAGTCTGATTAAGACCGCGGTGCGTCATATGCAGTTTTTTGATTCCCCCATGCGTGAATTTGAATATCCGGACTTGACTTTTGAATTGCTTGTCTCAGCTTCCTGCTTCGCCCAATTGAAGCGTCACCGGATGGCCACTCTGACGGTTCAGGATTACCAACCTGAACTGGGGGTGACCGTTCCGCCTTCCATTGAGGCGTCGGCGGAAAGGGATTCTTTTTACGGATTGATGGAAAGAACGAACAGGGCTTATAAAAAAATCAAGGAAAAGACGGCAGTGGGAGCTGATTATATTTTGACCAATGCGCATAGGCGAAGGGTTCTCATGAAAATCAATGCCCGTGAGCTTTATCACATTTCCCGGCTGCGTGAAGATGGAACCGCTCAGTGGGAGATAAGAAGGATTGCCGCTGAAATGAGCCGGCAGGCCCGGGAAAGAATGCCTTTAACCTTTCTGCTTCTCGGAGGCAAAGACGATTATGCCGGAATCTATCAAAAAGTTTTTGGTCATCCCCCGGACATTTTGCCGCCGGATTTATAATCATCCATACCCGCACAACGCTGAAACCAGGGAATAAGGAGGGGATTATCTCTTTTCGCTTTTCATCCAGTTTTCCGGATGGATGATCACCTGCAGCATGGGACGGCTTTCCGAAGGCCGGGGGTTGAGCCCGGTCAAACTGGACGTTTTGTCGGAAACGTGCCATCCCATCATGATGCGGGAAGAGGCGCTGATTTTCCCGCGGATAAAAAACGAACCCGGAGGAAGTTCCCGGTGTGTTTCGGCAAATGACACCGATAGAATGGGAATGGATAGGTATTTTTCCAGCTTGCGGCTTAAGAGGACCACGTCTTTAAGCGCCTGGGGGTTTTTCCCGGGAAGATGCAGTCCCACCTCATGCTTGAAATTCCGGATGGCTTGAATTGAATTTCTGACTTGCTGCCTTTCAGGATGAATTTCAGGAGAAACGGGATTGAAATGGTAGGTGGCGCGGATATCCAAAGAATGTTCAAGTTCCGCCATTCGCACAGCCGTGTCGAGACACCTGCTGACATCATGCCGGATGATAAACTTGGATCGGTGTATTTGACTGAGGATTTGAGGAATCTCTGAGACCAGATAATGAGAATCAAAATATCTTTTCAGTTTTAGCAGCAAATCCCCAAATTCTTTTTCCTGGAAACATCCGCCGGTCTCCGATATCATATCCGCCTTCCTTTGCCCGGATTACGAGTATGAAGCTTTCATGAAAAATGACCACAAAAGAGGCTTCGCATCCGGGGAAACCTCGGTCCGCTCATCATCCAGACTGGATATTTGTCGCCGGCCTCCGGGCTTTATGATTTGCATATTTTATAAAACCGCTTTTTGCCGATTTTCAATATACCGTCGTCTTTTCCTGATAAAGTCACCATGGTGTCGATATTCCGGATGCGCTCATGGTTTAAATAAACTCCGCCTTGCTGGACGGTTCGTTTGGCTTCTTTCCTTGAAGGCATCAGCTTGTGTTCGAATAACAAGTCGATAATATTGATCCGGTCCTGTTCCACCTTTATTGCCGGCATATCGGAAGGATCTTTCCCCTGCTTGAAGACTTTTTCGAATTCCCCGGCGGCCTGTTCAGCCGTCTTTTTCCCCCAGAAATCAGCCGTGATCATCCGTGCCAGCCGGGCTTTAATATCCCGGGGATTGGCCTCTTGTTTTTCCACCTGTCTTTGCAGCTCCCGGATTTCCCGGACAGAGACATCGGTGAGAAGTTCATAGTAGCGGAACATCAATTCATCGGAAACAGACATGATTTTGCCGAATATTTGATCCGGAGGTTCGGTTATTCCGACATAGTTTCCCAAAGACTTGCTCATTTTTTCCGCTCCGTCCAGTCCTTCCAGCAGGGGCATGGTGAGCACGATTTGGGGCTCCTGGCCGTATTCCCTCTGAAAATCCCGTCCCACCAGCAGGTTGAATTTTTGATCGGTTCCCCCTAATTCAACGTCAGCCTGGAGCGCGACGGAATCGTAGGCCTGCATCAAGGGATATAAAATTTCATGGACGGATATCGGCTGCTTGGCCTGCATCCGGTTGGCGAAGTCGTCCCTTTCCAAAATCCGGGCCACCGTATACTTGGCGGTCAGCTTGACCACATCGAAAGAGGATAATTTTCCCAGCCAGCGGGAGTTGAAGTCAATGATGGTTTTTGCCGGGTCCAGAATCTTAAAAACCTGATCTTTATATGTGTCCGCGTTCTTTTCTATTTCTTTCCTGGTCATCGGTGGACGGGTTTTCGAGCGGCCGGAGGGATCGCCGATCAATCCGGTGAAATCTCCAATCAAAAAAATAACATTATGACCCAAATCCTGGAAATGTTTCATTTTACGCAGCAAGACGGTGTGTCCGAGATGAATGTCCGGAGCCGTGGGATCGAATCCCGCCTTAACCCGCAGGGGCTGGTTTTTTTCGAGAGAACGTTCAAGTTTCGCTTTAAGCTCCCCTTCCTGAATGATTTCCATGCTGCCTTTCTGGATGTGCTCAAATTGTTGCTCAACGTCTTTTTTCAATGTCATTTTTATATCCTGTCGCTCTTGGCCGCATTTTAAATCCAGAGATGACCGGGGCTTCTGTTGCGGCAATGGTGTTTCATTGTATTTTATTCTGTTCGCTTATTCCAGTCCAATCTGACATTAAACAGGCCGGCACCCAGGATATGAGTTTTTGGCCGCTGATGTGCCGGGGTGCGATGCTCCGGGACGGATCAGTCTAAAATAAAGACTCTCCGGCCGCGGATTTCCAGCCGGCCTTCAAAATAATGCTGAACGGCTTCGGGATAAATACGGTGCTCTTCAGCCAAAATTCTCCGGGAGAGAGTTTCTTCGGTGTCTTCCTGATAAACCGGAACCACTGCCTGGAGGATAATGGGACCCATATCCACGTCCGGAACCACAAAGTGAACGGTGGCGCCTGAATATTTGACTCCCCATTCCAGAGCCTTTTTCTGCACATGAAGGCCGGGAAAAGCAGGCAGAAGAGCGGGATGAATGTTCATGATGCGGTTTTGAAATTTCCGGCAGAATCCGGGGGTGAGAATGCGCATATAGCCTGCAAGGCATATCAAATCGATGCGGCGTTTATCAATTTCAGCTGCGGCGGCTTCATCAAAAGCTTCCCTGGTTTCAAATTGTTTGGGATTTAAAAAAACGGTGTCCAGATTGAATTCCTGGGCCCGGATAATTCCGGAGGGGTCTTTTTTGTTGCTGAGCACCAGGGAGATATCGGCGTTGATTTGACCTCTTTGCACAGCCCGGTGAATTGCCAGAAAATTTGATCCCCTTCCGGACAGTAAAACGCCGATTTTTCCTTTTTTCTTCGGGCTTCTGAAAAACGTATTATCCGTCATTTTTACACCTCTCTTATACCTGAGCTATTCTGCCATATTGCTTGGCCTGACCTATTCATAAAAAAATTGCGATGTTTTTGCAATCCCTTTTTTATCAGCGATAAGCATGGTTTTTAATGAAAGATCAAATAGAACGTTTTTCATTTTTCAATTGTTATTTTAATCGCAATTTTTTTACCCTTCGGGCGGGCATGCCACTTTGTCATTGCGAGGCTTGCGCCAGCAAGCCGTGGCAATCCGTTTCTGCCTCGTGAAAGCGGAACCCACCGCCCATACGAGGCAGTCAGGGATCCCTGGTCGCTTCGCTCCCCGGGGCGACATTGAATTAAAGAATTGTCGTCGTCTGCGGCAATCTCGGCCCGTGAATAGGTCAGGTTAGAAAATCGTTTCTTTGTGCCCATGGGGGCGGGATGATGGATAAGCCGGCCCGTATGAAGGCTGAGCGGGCAGGGTTCCTCTCCGCAGGAGAGGAGAGCGAAGCCGGAATCGGAGCGGATGTCCTCGCTGGGGACATCCGCGTGGCGGCGATCCATCTCCCGCTCCCATGGGCACAGTTCAAAAGTGATTGTCATGGTACACGGTGTATTATACTCATGATGAATTCATAAAAAAATTAACCGGCAATCCAGGCCCGCTGGATGCCAAGTCAGGCTTAAGCATCACATATTATAATAAAAAAAGATATAATTGTCACCAAAAACAACATTTATGTTGACAAACATCATTTTTTCACTACAATCAATACAAAATGAATGAGGAAGGGGCCGGAAAGGCCCGAAAGGGAAACAGCCATGGAAAAATCTTTGAAAAAATTCGGGTATTCCTCTCCGGAAGATGTTTTAAAAACCGTTCTTGATCCGGAAAACCGCATCGCTTTCATCCGGGTTATTTTCCCGGACATTCTCGGCCGTCATATGGATTTTTCCATTCCCAGCCATGAACTGGGAAAGGCTTTTGAAGACGGCAAAGGCTTCGACGGCTCATCAGTGGAAGGCTTCGTGCGGATTGAGGAAAGCGATCTGGTCATTAAACCGGATGCTTCCACTTTTCGCATTCTGCCCTGGGTATATCAAGGATTTTATGAAAAAATCCAGTGGAGAGAGGCCGTCATGTTTGGGGATGTTTTAACCTCGGACGGGAAACCTTATGAGGGAGACACCCGGTACGTTTTAAAAAGGAATATCAATCAGGTCAAGTCCGCCTTGGAGGTGGATGATTTCAAAGTCGGCCCGGAATTGGAATTTTTTCTTTTTCCGGACGAAAAAACCCCCTCTCCAATGGATGAAGGCGGATATTTCTTCGGCGGAAAACACGGCGAAATCCGCAAGGAAATCCAGCTTCTCTTGAAAATGATGGGTATCCATTCAGAATATGACCATCATGAAGTGGCGAACGGCCAGCATGAAATCGATCTGCGTTATCTGAGCGCATTGGAGATGGCCGATGTCTGCATGCTGTTCCGGTACATGGTGAAAAAAGTGGCCCGCATGCACGGCCTCTATGCCACCTTTATGCCCAAACCCCTTAACGGCCAAAATGGAAACGGCATGCATGTCCATCAATCTCTCTGGAAAAAAGAGAAAAATCTTTTTTTCGACAAGGGATCGCCTTATCACCTGTCCGATACCGCCCGGCGGTATATGGCGGGCCTCATGCGTCATGCCGATGATATATCGCCGGTCTTCTGCCAGTGGATTAACTCCTATAAACGCCTGATTGAAGGATATGAAGCCCCGGTTTATGTGGCATGGGGGCAAAGGAACCGGTCAGCCTATATAAGAGTTCCCCAGTACCAGGAGGGAAAGGAACAGGCGACCCGAATCGAATTGAGGACTCCTGATCCCGCCTGCAATCTTTACTTAACCTTCGCGGTAATGCTGACAGCAGGACATAAAGGCATCGCAGAGAATGCCTCCCTTCCCGATCCGGTGGAAGAAAACATCTATGAAATGAGCCGCAACCGCCAGAAACAACTCCACATCAAAACACTCCCCTCGAATTTAAACAAAGCGCTGGATAAAATGGAAAAATGCGATTGGCTGCGGAATTGCCTGGGAAAACATGTTTTTCATAAATTCATCTCAAATAAACGGTTTGAAATCAAAGAATACACTAAACATGTCTCCCGGGAATACGACAAACAGGTTTCCGGATATGAAACAAAACGGTATCTTCCGGTACTGTGAAAGCAAATCCTCTCCCTTTCCAAGGCGAATCCCTTTACCGCATCCGGAAGGTATGTTATAAAAGAGCTCAGGATTATTTCCCTGACCAGATAATAATAAAATGGATATTTTTTCAATTGTCATCAGTTTGTTTGTCATCTTATTCGCGATAACAGTGCATGAAGCCGCCCACGGCTGGGCGGCTTACAAATTAGGGGATCCCACTGCGCATATCATGGGAAGGGTGAGTCTGAATCCGGTGGTCCATATTGATCCCGTCGGAACCGTACTCCTCCCTCTCATGCTGGTTTTGATGGGAGCGCCTCCTTTCGGCTGGGCCAAGCCCGTCCCGGTCAATCCCGTGAATCTTAGAAACCCCAAACGTGATAATCTTTTGGTATCAGCCGCCGGGCCGTTATCCAATGTGTCGGTGGCTTTGGTTTCTTTAGTTCTCCTTTTAATAATAAAATCCTTCAATCCGGGGGTGGATCAATTTCTCCGGTCTTTTTTGACCGGAAGAGGAATGGCTCCGGGATTCCATTTTCTGGAAGGGTTTTCCCTGATTCTTTTTTATGCTGTTTTCTTGAATCTCCTGCTGGCCGTCTTTAACATGATTCCCGTTCCCCCTCTGGATGGCAGCGGAGTGCTGATGGGAGTTCTATCCGATGAAGCCGCTCGAAAATACGATCAAATCCGGCCTTTCGGATTCATCATCATTATCGGGCTGGTTTACCTGGGATTTCTGCGCTTGATTCTCCGGCCTATTCAGATTCTTTTATATACCATCATCTTTTTTTAGAGGAGACAGTTGACAACGGACAGCGGGCGTTCCGCGATTTCATGAAATGAGATCAGGTTAAATGGAAAAGACATACCAGGTCAATTTGAAAATTTTTCAAGGCCCCATGGACCTGCTGTTGTTCTTAATAAGAAAGAAAAAAATTGACATTCATAATATTCCCATAGCCGTCATCACACGGGAATACCTTCAGTACTTAGAGAAAAAGGATCAAATAAACCTGGAGAGAGAATCTGAATTCCTCCTCATTGCCGCTCTTCTCATCCACATCAAATCCCAAATGCTCCTTCCCCGGGAAACAGAACCGGAAGCCGAGGATCCCCGCCGCACACTGGTCGACCGGCTGCTTGATTATCAAAACATAAAAGCCGCTTGTTCCATTTTGAGGGATAAAGAAGGAGAGGAACTCAAAAAATGGAAACGCTTCCAGCCGCCCGCTGTGGCTCCGGAGGAGCTGGAATTTTTAGAGGTCTCTCTTTTTGATCTGGCCGAAATCTTTTTTAAGTTAATGAAAAAAAAGGAAAAAGAGCCAGTCCGAATCATCCGGGGCCGCAGCCTGTCGGCAAAAGAAAAAACCCTGGAAATCATGAATATTCTGCGGGAGAAATCCTTTTTGGATTTCCATGAATACTTCAACCGCCAGGAAACCCTCGAAGAAGCGTTGCTGGCGTTTTTTTGCCTGCTGGAAATGATTAAAAAAAAGACGGCGGCGGCTGTTCAAGACAATCTTTTTCATACCATAAAAGTTTGGGAGGGAGGAAAAACCGCCGCATGAATAAGGCTCAACTTAAGGATATAATCGAATCTTTGCTGCTGGTTTCCAGCGAGCCTCTTCCCCTTTCTTCATTAAAAGGCATTTTACATGAATTCACAGAAGAAGACATCCGCGCCGCACTGAAAGAACTTCAAAACCATTATTCGGCCGCCGGAAAGGGCATTCAAATAAGCCAGGCTTCCGGAGGATATTTTTTCTCCACCAACCCCGGTTTTGATGAATATGTGAAAAGGCTCTTACGGGACGAAAAAAAATCCCGGCTTTCCCGCGCCTCACTGGAAACCCTTTCCATCGTGGCCTACCACCAGCCCATAACCCAGGCCGAAATATCCGCTATCCGGGGTGTGGATGCCTCCAGCTCCTTGAGAACCCTTCTGCACACGAAACTGGTTAAAATCGTCGGCCGGAAAAAAAGCCCGGGAAATCCCTTGATTTACCGCACAACCAAAAGATTCCTGATTTATTTCGGCCTGGACAGCCTGGATGATCTCCCCACCCAAGAGGAAATAGAAAAAATCATTGAACAAAACGGCGCCAATGAATATAAAAACAATAAACTTTAGGCTAAGTCAATATTTCACCTATATTTAGGATTGACAAAAACCGCATTCTCCTATAGTATGTTTCATCAACCTGAGTCATTCACAATTTGAGGCCGCCGGCGAATCCAAACGCGGCACAGAAGCTGATTCACCAGGCATTCATTGCTGTGCTTCACAGCCTTAAAACGGCATTTTTTCCTCGGATGATCAGGCCGATAAAGATAATGAGCATACAAACGGCAAAAAATTCCGGATTGTGCTTCGGGGTGAAACGGGCCCTCAAGATAGCGCGTAAAACCCTGGAGCCGAAGAGCGGTCCGGTTTATTCCTTGGGTGAATTGATTCATAACCCCCAAGTCATAGCCGATCTGAAAAGACAAGGAATCAGCCCGGTTGAAAATCCCGGTGAAATCCGCAACAGCACGGTTATCGTTCGAAGCCACGGAGTGGGGCCGGAAATTTACCGTCTTTTGAGACGCAATGGGAACCATATTATCGACGCCACCTGTCCCATGGTTAAAAAAATTCAGGACCTGGTGCGATCCCTCTCGGAAGAAGGGAATGAAATCGTTATTTTCGGCGGTTCCTCTCACCCTGAAACCAGGGCTTTGAAAGGCTACAGCCGGGGAAGCGCTGTTATCATTGAAAATGAAACCCAGGCGGCCCGGCTGTCCCAGAGAAAAAAACGGGCTATATTAGCTCAATCCACTCAGGACATAACCATGTTCAAGAAGATCGTCGCCGTTATTCTGGAAAAAACCAGAGAACTTAAAGTTTATAACACAATTTGCCCGTCAACCCTTATTCGCCAGAGATCCACATGCGAATTGGCTTCTCAGGTGGATGTTCTTTTTGTCATCGGAGGAAAAAACAGCTCCAACACAACCAAGCTTTACTCTCTTGCCAGGAAAATCCTTCCGCGGACTTTTTTCATTGAAAGCGCCGACCGGATTTCGCTTGAGATGATAAAGGGGGCCGGAAAAATCGGGCTGACCGGAGGAGCCTCCACTCCTCCTGAAGCTATTCAAGAAGCCGAGAAAAAAATCAAATCCATTTCCAAATATCAAATCGATAGGGAGAAAATATCCAATGTCAGAGCTAACTAAAACTCAAAAAAAAGATCAAAACCTCTCATCCAAGGACTATGAAGAGCTTCTGGATAAATACCAATTCAAAGCCACGGAACTGACTCCCGGTAAATTGGTCAAGGGAACGGTTATCCGGGTGAAACCCTCTTTCGTTATCGTCGATATCGGGTCCAAGTCCGAAGGTATTATTCCGGCGGAAGACTTTCCGGATTCCGATGAAATGAAACAGCTGAATCCAGGAGATGAAATCGAAGCCGTTCTGGAAAAAAACAAACCCCGGGAAGGATATCTTCAGCTTTCCGTCCGGCAGGCCCGTGCGGTCAAGGCTCTAAACAATCTAGAGAAAGCGTATGCTCACAATAATTGGATCATCGGCAAAGTGACCGATAAAGTGAAAAACGGCTATTCAGTCAATGTCGGCATCAATACCTTTCTTCCTGATTCCCATGCGGATATAAGACCGGTTAAAGATCCTCAGCAGTTTATCGGCAAGCGTTTCAAATTCAAGGTCATTAAATTCGACCGGCGCAGCGAAAACGCGGTCTTATCCAGAAAACTGCTGCTTCAGGATGAAAAAGAAAACAGGAAAAAACAGGTGTTCAGCCAGTTGGAACGGGGAAAAAGTTTCACAGGAACCGTCAAATCCCTCACCAACTTCGGCGCATTCGTCGACTTGGGAGGAGTGGAAGGGCTCCTCCACATCTCCGACATGTCTTGGGGGAAAGTGGGGCGCACTTCAGATTTATTCAAGCCCGGCGATAAGATCGAAGTGGTTATTTTGAATTACGACGAAAAGAACGAAAAAATCTCTCTTGGATACAAGCAGCTCACTCAGGATCCCTGGGAAAATATAGAAGAAAAATACATGTCCGGCCAGAAAATAACCGGAAAAGTGGTTAATTTAACCGATTTCGGAGCTTTTATAGAGCTTGAACCCGGTGTGGAAGGCTTAGTTCATGTTTCCGATCTGACATGGTCTCGAAAGATGGTCCATCCTAAAAAGATCCTCGAACCGGGGGAAAAAGTGACAGTGAGTATCCTGGATATAAATCCGGAGGACAAGCGCATCTCCCTGGGACTCAAACAAGTGGAGCCTCATCCGCTGGAAACCCTGGATGAAAAACATAAACCCGGCGACCGGGTTAAAGGCAAAATCACCAATGTGACTGCTTTCGGCGCGTTTATGGAAGTCGAAAAAGGAGTTGAGGGACTCATTCATATATCCGATCTGAGCTGGAAAAAAATAAAACATCCTTCCGAAGTGGTTAAAACCGGAGATGAAGTGGAAGCCGTTATATTGAATATCGATGTGGATAAAGAAAAATTATCCTTGGGTATCAAACAGCTTGAGGGGGATATTTGGGAAGACTTCTTCTCCCGGCATAAAACCGGGGATTTGGTCAATGTCCGGATCGTCCGTACCGCTGATTTTGGTGTGTTCGTTGAAATCACCCCAGGGATTGAGGGCGTGGTCTTCCTCTCCGAACTCGATGATAAAAAAATAGAGAATCCTGCGGATGAATTTTCCGCCGGTGAAGAAAAAACCGCCAAATTGATCAAACTGGACAAAAAGGACAAAAAGATATCCCTCAGTTTCAAAAAAGCCCAAATGGAACTGCAAAAACGTGAATATAAAAAATACATGCAAAGTCAGGATTCCCGGCATACTTTGGGAGATCTGATTAAAGATCAACTTAAAAACATCGAAACTCCTAAAACCGGCAAAAAAGAGAAGGACACGAACAAATAAAGGAGGGAAAAGATGATCAAAGCAGATTTAGTCAACAAATTAGCCGAAGAGATGAATATTCCCAAGCAGGAAGCGGAAGACGGAGTCAACTTTTTTTTCAAAGCCATCAAAGACGCTATCCAGCAGGGAGAAGAAATCGAACTCAGGGGTTTCGGAAGTTTCCGGTTCAGACAAAGAAACGCCCGCTCGGGACGCAATCCGCGTACAGGGGAACCGGTTCAGGTCCCTTCCAAAAAAGTGCTTTACTTCAAACCCAGCAAAATTTTGAAAAATATGATCAATAAATAACAGATGGAATATATTGCTGCTGTTTGGCGAGCGGATTACGTCAGGAACTCGGGTAAAATGAAAGAATGCATCTTCTGCCGGGCGCTGAAATCAAATCATGACAGGGATGCCTATATCCTTCACCGGGGCCGGTTTAATTTTATCATTCTCAACAAGTTTCCCTATTCACCGGGTCATCTGATGATCGCTCCGCTGCAGCATCTCGATTCCATAGAAAAAGCGGATAAAACGGTTTCCGATGAAATGTCGGATTTTCTGAAAATAAGCCTGAAAATCCTGCGTGATTCTTATAAACCGCACGGTTTCAATACAGGTATGAATTTAGGTCAAAGTGCGGGTGCGGGGGTTGCCGGTCACTATCATCTTCATATCATTCCAAGATGGACAGGTGATTCCAATTTCATGCCGATTATAGGAAAAACCCGGGTGACTATCGAAGACTTGGATACGTCTTTCCAAAGGCTGGCTCCATTATTTCAAAAAATCCGGAAGAACCAGAATATACCGGGAAAACAATTCAAATCATCGTGAGGTGAAAATGAATTTCCAGCTGACTGAAGAGCAAAACATGCTTCGGGAAATGGTTCGTGAATTCGCTGAAAATGAAATCCGCCCCCAAGCACGGATTCTGGAAGAAAGCCGGACTTTTCCGGAAGAACTGCTCAAGAAGATGGCTGATTTAGGAATTCTGGGAATGACGGTCCCTTCAGAATATGAAGGGTATCAAGTCGACACCCTTTCCGTGGCTTTGGCTTTAGAAGAAATAAGCCGGGCCCTGCCTTCTCTTGCGGTTATTCTTTCCGTTCATACCAGTTTGTTTTGTTATTCCATAAACAACTTCGGAACCGAGTTTCAAAAAAAACGTTATCTTCCGGCTGCTGCCCGGGGTGATATTATCGGAGCTTTCAGTTTAACCGAACCTGAAGCGGGCTCTGATGCGGCCAACCTTAAGTCCGTCGCCCGGAAAAAGGGAGACCGCTATGTTCTCAATGGAACCAAAGCCTGGGTCACCAGCGGAAAAACCGCCGGGGCTGTTATCATTTTCACCCAAACCGAAACCGTTAAGGACAAAAAAATCAGCGCGTTCATCGTGGATAAAGATTCATCCGGTTTTCAGGTTTCAAAAATAGAAGACAAAATGGGCCTGAATTCTTCTTTAACCGCAGAGATCACTTTGGAAGACTGCGAAGTCCCTGAAGAAAACCGGCTGGGACAAGAAGGAGAGGGACTTCATATCGCTCTTCATGGTCTGGATTTGTCCCGTATCGGCATCGCAGCTCAATCCGTTGGACTGGCCCAGCGATCCCTTGAAGAAGCTGTGGAATACGCCCGGCAAAGGAAGGCCTTTGGAAAAAACATCTCTCAATTCCAGGCCGTCCAATTTATGCTCGCGGATATCGCCGTATTGGCGGAAGCGGCACGGCTTCTCACTCACCGGGCCGCTTGCCGGTTTGATAAAGGCCTTCCCTATGCTCAAGAGTCCGCCATGGCCAAGCTTTTTGCTTCCGAAGCCGCTAATAAAATCGCATACAAGGCTTTGCAGGTTCACGGAGGATATGGGTATTCCAAAGAATTCTTTATCGAACAGCTCTACCGGGATGCGAGAGTACTTCCAATTTACGAGGGCACATCCGAAATACAAAGAGTCATCATCTCCCGGCATCTTTTGAATGAAGGCCCCTCGCAATGAATCCGGTGGTTTCTTTCGCTGTTTAATCCAGCCTGGATGAGGAACGGGAGGGAGCGGCCGGAGATGCGGGGCGTTATCCGCCGACTGCACTCTTTGCAACGAGAGACCGGTTTTCTAAGTTGTAAGTTATACAGACTGAATGAAGAGCGGGCGGGAGCCGCCGGAAAGGGGAGTGCTGTTTATCGCCATTTTTTTATGGATTCAGGATGTGTATAATAGATTTTCTAACCTGAATTATTCACGGGTCGAGATTGCCGCAGACGACGACAATTCTTTAATTCAATGTCGTCCCGAGGAGCGGAGCGACGAGGGATCTGTGAGTGCTTTCGTCAGGCCATATTGATAACGGGTTGCCAATTCGAAGCAGTCCGGGATCCTTCGCTCCGCTCAGGATGACATTAAATTAATGAAAGGTCGTCACTTCACTGCGAATGCCCTGCAACAAAGCAGATGCGGTGAGAGTCGGCCCGCCCGAAGGGTAAAAAAATTGCGATTAAAATAAAAATATGAAAATGAAAAACTTTCCATTTGAACTTTCAATAAAAATCATGTTAATCGCTGATAAAAAAGGGATTGCAAAAACATCGCAATTTTTTTATGAATAATTCAGGCTAAGGTATAAGTCAGGATAGGTTAAGTTGAATAAAATCAGTAATATGAGGTGCACCCATGCTTAAATCAATGCGGAAAAATCTGAAATCATTATCTCCGGCTCTATGGTTCGTCATCGTCGCTTTTATCATTTCCATCTTCGCGGTTTGGGGCGGCGCAGGCCGGCTGGGGGAATCGCGCGCGGAAGACACTCTCATTAAAGTCGGAAATAAAAAAATCTCTACTGGAGAGTATATTGAGACTCTTCGGATGCAGCTGCAAAACATGCAGGAGCAATTCCAAGAACTCAATGCCGAATTCATCCAGCAAATGAATATTCCCCAGCAAGTGCAGGAGCAATTAATTCAAAAGGCCGTCTTGCTTGAAGTGGCGGACCGCATGGGCCTGCGTGTCATAGATGAAGAGATAAGAGATCAAATCATGAATCTCCCGGTTTTTCAACGGGAAGGCCAATTCGTCGGATATGATGAATATGAAAGAATTTTGAAATGGAACCGGATCCCCCTGGCCACATTTGAAGAAGGGCTCCGGGAGGATGTGCTGGCCCAAAAAACCGTCGACCTGATAACCGCGGGAATCACCGTAACCGAAGATGAACTCTGGGAATATTATAAAAATAACAATGAAAGCGCCAAACTCGAATATCTGATCATCGATTCGGCTGAAATGGAATTGGAGATGGAACCTTCAGATGAAGACCTGAAGGAATATTATCTCAGCCACCGTGAAAAGTACATTCTGCCCCCCATGCGGGAAGGCGATTATATTTTTCTGAGTTTCCAGGACTTGAAAGAAACCATGGAAATCGAGGAAAGCCGTATTGAAGATTATTATGAAGCCAACCAAAGCCGCTTTTCCGAACCCGAGGAAATCACCGTCAGCCGGATTTTCATTTCTTCGGAAAAAAATGAATCCCCTCAAGAAAGCATTCATAGCCTTATTGAAGAACTGGAAGCAGGCGCTGACTTCGGGAAACTGGCAGCCCGATATTCCGATGACGACAAAGCAGAAGAACAGGGGAACTGGGGACAAATGGAATGGAAGCGGCTGACGCCCCAAGAACAGGAGATCATTCAATCACTGGAGGAAGGCGCCTTTTCCGAACCCCTGGAACTTGAAGATGGTTATTCCATTCTCAAAGTGACCGAAAAAATCCCCGCCAAACAACTTTCCCTGGACGAAGTCCGGGACAGGATAATCAGTATTCTGAAAGACCAGAAAGCCAGAGAATACGCCGAAGAAACCATGGCCCGCCTTCAAAAAGAAGCGGAGAAGGAAAACAGCCTGGATGTCGCAGCTCAAAAGTCAGGCTATAAAATCAAAAGCACCGGTCTCATTAAGGAAGAAGACAGCCTGGATGATATCGACCCGGCCGGAAACATCAGCCGTTCTCTTTTTATGCTGGAAGACGCAGGGGATATTTCCCCAGTTATTCAGACAATGAGGGGAATGTCTGTGATCCAGCTCAACAAGATAGAAACCTCCCGCCCCGCCGAGTTCGAAGAAATCAAAGAAGAGGTTCAAAAGGATTGGCTGCTCCAGCAGAAAAAACAGCGGGCCCTGGAAAAAGCCCTCTCCATACAAGAAGAATATAAAAACAAAGAATTGGAAACAGCATCAAAACAACATGACCTGGAATACCAGACAGCCGAAGAGCATATGCGGGGGCAATACCTCAGCACCATCGGAGATGATCCGGAAGTGGATGCGGCCGCCTTCTCCCTGCCTTTACAAGAACTCAGTCAGCCGATTGAAATGAATGACGGATATGTGCTTCTTCGCGTTCTGGACAGGACCGAAGTGACGGAAAAAGATTTTGAACAAAACAGGGAAGAAGTCCGGGAAAACTTACTGAATACCAAGACCAACAAATTCTTTCATTCCTTTTATATTCAGCAGCGGGAACAGCTTGAGGTTAAGCCCAATTTCAACCTTATCAGCCGCATCAATTCGGAAATCCTGGCACGCTACAGCACGGAACAATGATTCTCATTATAAAAGATGAACGGATAAGCTGAGGCAGGATGGTCAGGACTGATATTTCTCCCTGATCGCCTCCAATAACATATCACGAACCCTGTCCTCCATGGCCTGTCTGAATGAGGCAATAGTCTTGGCGGGAACAGCAGACATATGTTTTTTGATGGTCATCGGAGCCCCGACTTTGACTTGGATGGTGCACGGGACAAAGACCGGCCAGTGGGTTCCGAACATGGCTACGGGAGTAACAGGGACTTCCAGCCCCTCCTGCATAAGATTATAACAGATCACGGCAGGCCCCCGCTTGAAAGCAATCATATAAGGATTGGAAGAAGGGGTTTTTAATTTCCCCCAGCCCTGCAAAAGGACAACCACACGGTTTTCACGCAAACGGTCTTCACAATATCCGATTGCAGATTTCTTTTTGCTGTATATATCAACCGGAACGGTGCCGATTCTTGAAATATTCCGGGAGATATAATCCACTAAAGGCGCTTTCCACGGCTTCAACAGAAGATCTAGAAATAATCCAAATTCTTTCAGATTGTAATTGAAGTAATTCCGGATTAAGGAATTGAAATCTTTTCTATTAAAAATCATCCGGTTTGCGGTGAAAAAAAGAAACCGGGGTGTTATTTTAAACAGCACCGCGATGTCCTTGAAACTGCCCACATGATTCCCCACCATGATATTCGGTCCGGATTTCACAAAATGATCTTCTCCGGAAACAACAACTTTTTTGCCTAACAAAGAAATTCGCCGCAGCCGATCAATAACCGGCTGCAGCCTCATCAGTTCTTTTTCATAATCCATTTTACTTGTTATGGATTATTAAAAACGTTTCTTTTGGTCTTGTCAAAACATAATTTATCCCGGGCTTTTCTGTCCTGACCCGTGAAAACGGGCATGGAAACGGACGATGGATCACCGCAGCACGGATTCCCGAACGGGAAAAAACCCCGCAAAGAGGGATGGGCTTTCTTCTTGAAACAGATCACAAACAATGCTAACCTGATTTTCCACCCCGGCGGATAAGCCAGCCGGGATGTCCGCAAATGCGAGGCATGTGTGTAATACGCCACGAACCATGAAAATCGGAATTAAGGAGGACACCATGGCCGTTCTTATACGGGGCGGGGAGGTTTTCTCTCCGGATCCCCTGGGGGTAAAAGATATCCTTATCGCCGGTTCCAAAATTCTTGCTGTCGCGGATCCGGGTGAGATCCGCATTCAGGGTTTTCCCTGCACGGTTATGGATGCCACCGGACTTGTCGTCTGCCCGGGTTTCATCGACAGCCACGTGCACATCACAGGCGGCGGCGGTGAAGGAGGTCCGGCCACCCGGGCTCCGGAAATCAGCCTGGAAGATATCATTTCCAGCGGAGTCACCACAGTGGTCGGATGTTTGGGAACCGACGGCGTCACCCGTCATATGGAATCCCTTCTGGCAAAAGCCTTCGGCCTGGAAAAAGAAGGCGTGTCCACTTACATATTCACCGGATCCTATGAAATCCCCGTTCAAACCCTGACCGGAAGCGTCAGGTCCGATTTGATATTGATTGAAAAAGTTATCGGAGCGGGGGAAATCGCCGTGTCAGACCACCGTTCCTCCCAGCCGGATTTCCATGAATTCGCCAGGTTGGCAGCCGAGTGCCGCGTGGGCGGCATGATCGGAGGAAAAGCCGGGATCCTTCATTGCCACATGGGTGACGGCGGCCGCCGGCTGGATATGATATTCCGCCTGCTGCAGAAAACCGAAATCCCGGCCGCCCAGATCGTTCCCACTCATGCTAACCGGAATCCCGAGCTGATGGAAGAAGCCATCGCATTTATTCACCAAGGCGGGACCATCGACTTGACCGCCGACCTTGATCCGGATCCTGCCGGGAGCCGTCAGCTCAGTGTGGCCTCCGCCATAGAACGCTGCCTGGAAAAAAATGCCGGCCTCGAACATATAACCGTGAGTTCCGACGGAAACGGAAGCCTGCCCGTCTTCAATCAAAAGGGAGACCTGACCGGGCTCACCGTCGCTTCGGAAAAAAGCCTTCTCATCAATTTCCGGTTTCTGGTCAAAAATAAAATCACGGGTCTCCCTCAAGCCCTTAAATTTTTCTCCTCCAATCCCGCCCGCTGTTATAAACTGCATGGAAAAGGGCGGATTCATGAAGGAATGGACGGAGATGTGATCATGCTGGACAAGGACCTTCAGCTCAGGCATGTTCTGGCTGGCGGCCGGGTTATGGTCGAGAACGGTTCCGTCAAAGCAAAAGGAACCTTCTCAACTTCAAAAAAGGACGCCCCATCATGACCGCACCTGACCGCCCCGGTTCAAAAACTCCGGCCAGACGGCCTTCGCTGGGAACCGCCCTGATACCTTTAATCTCCATGGGCCTGCTGCTGGGAGTCGGATATGGGGTCTATCAAATACGTCCCCAGGTGCTTCTGGTAGCCGCGGCTTTTCTCACCGGAATATTAGGGTTTTTCCTGAAATTCAAATGGAAGGAAATGGAAAGAGGGATCGTGGACAGCATTCACAAGGCCATGCCCGCGATTCTGATCATGCTGTGTGTGGGCATTCTCGTCGGAGCCTGGATTGCTTCAGGAACCATTCCCATGATTATATATTACGGGCTCAAATTGATATCCCCGAAATTTTTCCTGGTCACGGCTTGCTTTGTCTGTTCGCTGACTTCCCTGGCCACCGGAACCTCCTGGGGAACCATAGGGACCTTGGGGGTGGCCTTTATGGGCATCGCCATGGGCCTGAATATTCCCTTGGGGCCGGCGGCGGGAGCTGTGGTTGCAGGTGCCTATTTTGGTGACAAAATGTCTCCATTTTCAGATGTCACCAACCTGGCCCCCGTGGCTGCCGGGGCCAATTTGTTTGATCACATCAAACATATGATATGGTCCGCCGTACCGGCCTGGCTTATCGGTTTGCTCATTTACTTTTTTGTGGGGCTGGGATACAGCGGCACCACTGTTGAATCCGAAGAAATGCGAATGATCACAGCCACCATCAAAGACAACTTTCAATTCAACATTCTTCTGCTCTTGCCCATGGTGGTGGTTTTTTACTTCGCGGTTACAAAAAAACCGACCATTCCCGGCATGCTGCTGTCCTCATTCGTCGCCGGCGTCCTGGGGGTGGTCCTGCAGGGAGCTTCCGTCCAGGAAATCGCGACCGCTGTTAACACGGGATATCAAGCCGATACCGGAGTGGTTCAGGTGGATCAACTGATTTCCCAGGGCGGCATGATGAGCATGATGGAAACCCTCCTGGTCGCCTTCACCGCCTTCAGTTTCGGCGGAATCATGCAATCCACCGGAATGCTTTCCGTCATCCTGGACCGTGTGATGACTTTCGCCCGAAAAGTTTCCAGCATCGTCTTGACCACCGTCTCCGCATGTGTGATGACTGCCCTGGTCACAGGCAGTTCGTATCTTTCCATGATCATCCCGGAAGAGCTTCTGGCCCCGGTTTACCGCCGCAAAAAACTCGCAGCGAAAAACCTCTCCCGTATCGCACAAGAAAGCGGAGCCATCATCGTTCCCCTTATTCCGTGGAGCATGGCCGGAGTCTATATAACCGGGACCATAGGAGTGTCAACCTTCACTTACCTCCCTTGGGCCTTCATGAATTATATCTCTGTTCTTTTTCTTATTTTATTCGGCTTCACCGGATTCTCCATGGCTCCGAAAATCCGGGAAGATGAAACTCAAATCGGAAGTTAACCGGACACCCCTCAGCCTATTCGGAATCCTTAAGCTTGGAAAAAACCCGGCTGAATTTATCTTCGGCTTGTTTCTTTCTTTCTCTGGTCATGGCCGCGGTGGAGGCAAGCTTGTTTTCCATTTGGGTTTTTTTTGACCGTTCCTTTTCCAATAACTCATCCAGGCTTTCTTTTATTTTCTGTGATTTTTCCGATTTGATGACATCCAGGGTATGACGCTCCACCCATATCCGGGACCGGCAGATTGGACACGTCACGCACCCCGCCGATGCTGACTTTTCATCCATTTTTTTCATAAAAAGCAATGTATCAAAAATGAAAAAGAGGGGCAAGTTCTTTCAAGGGCGGGGGGAATGCCTTTCCGGGTCAGGAGGAGGGAATGTCGATGCGGTGCTTTTTTATCAATTTAAACAAGCCCTGCCGGCTCATTCCAATCTCCTCAGCCGTTTGAGAACGGTTATAGTTGCATTTTACCAGGGCGCGGTGGAGATAAATTTTTTCAAATTCATTTCTCGCTTTAAAAAAATCATTATGGGAAGGAATCTGCCGGTCGACCGTTTGCTGAATCCGCGATGAAAGATGATGTTTTTCTATTTCATTCTCATCGCCGGAAAAAATCAAGCATCTTTGCATTTCGTTCTGGAGTTCACGAACATTTCCCGGCCAGGAATAAGCCGACAAAACCGCCAAGGCCCGTGGAGATATGGTGATCCCCGGCCGGCCGTTTTCCCGGCTGAACTTGGTTAAAAAATAGAGCGCCAATTCTTTAATATCACTGCGTCTTTCTCTCAAAGGCGGAATTTCCAAAGAGATAATTTTCAGTCTGTAGTACAGATCTTCGCGGAATCTTTCTGCTTCGATTTCATTTTCGATACATTTATTGGTCGCGCTGATGAACCGGACATCAACATACCGCCGGCGGTTTTCGCCTATTCTCCGGATTTCTTTTTCCTGCAGCAGACGCAGCAGTTTAGCCTGAAGCCGCGGAGAAAGGTCGCCGATTTCATCTAAAAACAAAGTTCCCCCCTGGGCCTCTTCAATAAGGCCTTTTCTGTCCTGATAGGCACCGGTGAAAGCTCCCCTCATATAACCGAATAATTCACTCTCCAACAAATGCTCAGGGATGGCACCGCAATTCAAGGCCACGAAAGGACCGCTATTCCTGTGGCCGCAATGATGGATGTTTCTGGCCACAAGTTCCTTTCCGGTGCCGCTTTCTCCGCCGATAAAAACCGGGGCGTCACTGTCTTTAACCTTCTCTATAAAGGCATTGATCTCCTTAATGGCCGAACTGAAACCGATCATCTTAAAAGAATTCGTACCGGACTCGTTCTTCACTCTTTCCTCCCTGGGTCATCTGCTGTCCGGCCGCCGCCGGTTCAATGCCGCATGCATTTAAAAAGGACGGCGAAATTAGATTATTTTCTCAAGAAATATTGAAATTTCGGGAAAACGGTGACTCTACTTGCTCAATTCTTCCACTTTTTTTGCGGCGTCGCGGTAATTCTTTTTCCAATCCATTATTTCCTGGTACAACGCCAATGATTTTTCAGTCTCACCTCTATCTTCATGCAGAGCTGCCAATTCATATTTCAAAGCATAGTATTGTTCGGTTCCCTTCTTGACAAAATCAAGAGCTTTGCTTATCCACTTCATCGCTTCATCAAATTCTTTTTTTTGCCGGTAACAAAAACCGATGATGCTTGAACTTTCAACAAACAAATCTTCACTTTGAGCCGCCAGTTTGCATTCTTCAATAGCTTCATTCATAAGCCCCTGCTCCAAGAACGCAATTCCTAAATTATAATGGCTGTCATAATCTTTTTGGTCCACTTTCTCAACCAGAGCCTGTCGAAATTCTGAAACAATATCCGTAAGAGCTTTCTCAATAACCGTGGTATCCCCCTTAAGCTGATAATTATAGACAGCTTTGATCGCTTCCAGTTCGTCTTTGATCCTGTCAGAAAGATCATAAAATCGTTTGGCATCCGGTTCCTCCGCCGCTTCCGGAACAATGTCCGTTTCCGCGAAAATATCGGCGGCGGTTAATTTCTCTTCAGCCGTCTCTTGGTGTTCCCTGGGGGGAGGACTCCGTCTCGGAGGCGGCTGAGGTGTGAACGATCTGAAAATTTCCGTTTCTTTTTCGTGCGCATCCTTCACCCTTTCGGCCACATCTTCTTCCTGACCGGCTTCAATATATTTATTTAACTCTTCGACTTTGTTTTCAATCTTGGGATGCCCCGGATATTTCGCCCGTAATTCGCTAAGCATCCGTTTTGCGTTTTTCATCAATTTTTGTTTCAGGTAAAGATCAACTTTAGCCAAGGCTGAATCAATGACCTCCTCGGATTCATTCAGCGGGAGAGACGATGATTCACTTTCCTCGCCGGCGTCCCCCAATTCATTTTTCAGTTCATTATGAATTCGGTAATATTGCTCATTCTCCGGAAATAAATTTAAAAGCTCGCCGGAAACGGCAAAGCATTTATCTTTGAGATCTTTCTCCTTATATAGATTCAACAGAATTTTAAGAACCATTTCCAAACAGCTTTTTTGCCCATTCCCCCTGTAAATATCCGCTAATTTTTCCATGGTCCGCAGATGTGGAACCCTGCGGGAGATAATCAAGCCCAACAAACCAATGGCCTGATCGGTTTTCCGTTTCCTTACCAGCTTATCGACCAGCGGTTCAAAAAGATTGAATGTGTCATCCAAGCGGTCTTTTTGGACATATATCTTCCCTAACTTGACTTTGGCTTCCACTTCTTTTTGATCAACCGATACGATTTTTGAAAAAATTTCTTCGGCCTTATCGATTTTCCCTTCCTCGAGATGAAAATTCCCAAAAATCGTTAAAGCCCGAGAATTTTCCGGATCTTTTTTTAAAATTTCATTTATAAGATCAAGCGATTCCTTCTTTTTGTTTTGTTTCTTATACAGGTTGATCAAATTCGTTAAAGTGCGCGAATGATCTTCCTTAAGGCGTTTCGCTTCCTCTAAAATTTCGTCCACGCCTTTGAGGTCGTTCCGGCTCATTCTGAATTCAGCAACCTTATTCAATTCTTCAACCGCTTTATCCATTTTTTCTTCTTTTTGATATAACCGGGCCAAAACAATTCGGGATTCCATATCCCCGGGCCCTAATTTAAGAAGAGATTCATAAGCCTCAATAGCTTTTCCGGTTTTATTCTTACCGGCCAATGTGCGCGCCGATTTTTGATATTCCACTCTGGCTTCACTGGGAAAACCCTGATCTTCATATAATTCAGCCAAGCGGAGAGAGGTTTCAAAGTCATCCGGATCCATTCTTATGACCCGTTTGAGACAAGCGATGGTCTTTGAATATAATCCTTTCTCTTCATAAATCCCCGCAATTTTTTTGAATTCAGAGACGGCTTTTTCTTTCTGGTTGGATTTGACATAGAGGTCGCCGATAATATTCCGGATGGATATGTCCTGTTCTTCTCCGGTTAAAAGCTTCTGATATTCCGTTACGGCCTCGGAAAATTTTCCCTTTTTTATGAATTTTTCAGCCTGAGATTCGATTTTTTGTCTTTCTTTTTGGCTGATCATTTCATTCTGACCTATACCTTAGCCTTACCTCTGTTTAAAAAAATCGATCCCTCGCGGCCATGGGTGGGGGCAATGTTCGGCCCGTTCATCACACAGGCTAAAAACACTTTACATCATTTTTATTGATGCCGTCAACACCAGGCAGGGCACGCCGTCTCTTTTTTTTCAGGGCGGGTGAGGAGGATGATAAGGGGCAGCCGCAAGGTGATGCCGGGTTGAGGGGAAAAATGACGGGCGTCCGGAAGAAACTCAATGCCGGTGGTTTTCGTCAACGCGGGCGGACTTCTTTTAACCGGGCGGCTTTGCCTTTTAAATCCCGCAGATAATACAGCTTGGCACGCCTGACCCGGCCCTTCCTTTCAAATTTAATCTTCTTGATCATGGTGGAATGAAGGGGTAAAATCCTTTCCACCCCAATCCCGAAAGACACTTTTCTCACCGTGAAGGTCTCATTTATGCCGGAACTCCGCCGGGCGATAACAACTCCTTTGAAAACCTGAATTCTTTCTTTTTCCCCCTCCCTGATTAAAACATGAACGCTGACAGTATCACCCACATCAAAAGAGTCAACTTCTTTTTTCATATGTTTTTTTTCAACAGTCTCCATGATATTCATTGGTTTTCCTCTCTTTATTTATCTTATTCAAAATATCTTTATCTTCCAGAGTCAGAAAGCTCTTTTTCAGCAATTCCGGGCGAAACCGTTTGGTCTTTTCCAACGATTTCTTCCTCCGCCAATGATCGATTTTTTTATGATCCCCTGAGAACAGCACCTCAGGGACCTTTAAGCCCCGGTACTCACGCGGCCGGGTGTATTGCGGGTAATCCAACCTTCCGTGACTGAAGGATTCATTTTCCACAGATTCCGCTTTACCGACCACCCCGGCCACAAACCGGGAAACAGCATCAATAACAACCATGGCGGCAGGCTCCCCTCCGGTCACCACATAGTCTCCGATTGAAATTTCTTCCGTGGCTGCTTTTTCCGCCACTCTTTCATCCACACCTTCATAGCGCCCGCAGATTAAAATAACCTGTTCCTGAGCGGCTAAATTTTCGGCCATTTTACTGCTGAAACGTTTTCCTTGAGGGGACAGCAAACAAACAGACGCCTTTTCACTCTTTTTAAGGGCATCCACGGCACGAAATATGGGTTCCGGCTTCAAAACCATTCCCGGACTGCCTCCATAAGGCCGGTCGTCCACCTGCCTGTGCTTATCCCGTGTGTAGTCCCGCAGGTCATGAATCCCCACTTGGATAAGCCCTTTTTCCAAAGCTTTCTTCAATACGCCCGCCGAAAAAAATCCCGAGAACATATCCGGGAAAATGGTAATTATATCAAACCTCATTCAAATCCAAAAGCCCTTCCGGGGGGTCTATAATGATCCGCTTCCCGGGAATATCCACTTCCACGCAGATGTTTTCGCTGAAAGGAATCAAGACCTCCCGTTGATCTTGCCTTACCTGAAGCAAATCATTCCCGCCGGCCGGGATGATCCCGGTAACTTCACCGGCTTCGCTTCCCTCAACTGTTAGTACAGCGCATCCAATCAGTTGAAAGTGATAGTATTCTCCCGGTTCGGTTGGAAAAAGCACGCTTTCGGGTACCAGCACTTCCGCGCCCGCCAAAAGACCGGCCTCTTCAATAGAGTTCACTCCCTCTAATTTCAGCAGAAAGTAATCTTTTGCGGCGCGTAAAGACTCCACTCGATATTTTTCGATCGAGTTTCTTTTTTTTATAAATACTTTTGATAAAAAAAGCGGCTCAGGCGAATGGATAAAAGGATGAATTTTCAGCTCACCCTTCACCCCCCGGGCTTTAGCAATTCGCCCTATGCTGACTAAATTATCCTCTTTCAATAATTTCTAAATTGAATCTTCTCTTTAATTTCATGCCGGCGGCGCCAAGAATCACCCGGATGGCTCTTGCGGTTCTCCCCTGTTTTCCAATGACTTTACCCAAATCTTCCTGAGCAACTTTAAGTTCAAGAATTGTGGTTTGCTCTCCCTCTAATTGGGAAACCACCACTTGATCCGGACTGTCTACTAATGATTTAGCAATCATTTCTACGAGTTCTTTCACTGTAACCTCCTTAAAGTCAGTTAATCGGTTTGCTTTTCTCTTTTAGAAAATTTATGTAAAAGAGATTGGACAGTTTGAGAAGGCTGTGCTCCTTGTTCCAGCCAATAGTTTGCTCTTTCCATATTCACTTTTATTTCCGGGGGCTCCTTCAATGGATCATAATACCCCAGGATTTCATTTGTCCGGCCTTCTCTGGGTTTACGGGAATCCATAACGATGATTCGATAAAAAGGCCTTTTTTTTGCACCGAGTCTTTTGAGTCTGATGGCAACCATTTTGAGTCTATTTCTCCAGCATTATTAGATAAATTTTGATAATACCGAAATTAATAAAACAAGTCAACTCTTGATGATGCGCAACCCGGGGCTGCCGCAGAGGCCCGGCTCCGGAATATTATTTTGTGTTACGCTTTTTGCGGGACCGGAGGGCTAATGGGGTAAAGAAGACGACATCATTTTTTTAAAGCCCGGGCTTTTCATCATTTTTTTCATTTCAAAAAACTGCTTCAGCAGTTGGTTGACTTCAGACACGGGGCGTCCGCTTCCACGGGCGATCCGGCGGCGCCGGCTTCCGTTGATAATTTTGGGATTTCTTCTCTCTTCCGGAGTCATTGAATTAATGACCGCCTCATAATAAACCAGTTTTTTATCATCCACCGTCAGTTTGTTCATGTTCTTAAAGATGCCTCCGGCAGGCAAACCGCTCATAATTTGGGACAAAGACCCCATTTTTTTTATCTGATTCAATTGTTTTTGAAAATCTTCCAGGGTGAATTCCTGCTTTTTTAATTTCCTGGCCAGTTCTTCCGCCTGCTTGATATCCGTTTCTTTTTCCGCTTTCTCTATCAAGCTCAACATATCTCCCATCCCCAAAATCCGGGAAGCCATGCGGTCAGGATGAAACAGCTCCAGGCGGTCAAATTTTTCTCCGGTGCCTATGAATTTCACCGGTTTCCCGGTGATATACACAATCGACAAAGCCGCTCCTCCCCTGGCGTCCGCATCCAATTTGGTCAGGATAATCGAGGTCAATCCGATTTTTTCTTCGAACCGGGCTGCGCTTTTCACCGCATCCTGCCCTGTCAAAGCATCTCCCACATAAATGATTTCATCCGGTTCCAATATCTTCCCGGCCAGTTTCAATTCCTCCATAAGTTCAGTGTCAATGTGCAAACGTCCCGCCGTATCCACAATCAAGGGATTATGCCCCTGCTCCCGGGCATACTGTTTGACTTCTCTTAACGCCTTCTGAGGAGACGCCATGTGTCTTGGGGAAAGTTTGAAAAACGGGATGGAAATGGATTGTGCGATGGTCTCCAATTGCTCCTGCGCTGCCGGCCTTTTCAGGTCAAATGAAACCAACAGGGGTTTCCGCCCCCGGTCCGATTCCATTTTCGCTAATTTTCCGCAGGTGGTGGTTTTTCCTGTTCCCTGCAGCCCGACCAGCATAAACACAGCCGGAGAGGAGGTATACTCGAGTTCTTGTTTTTCCTGTCCCAGGATGGACGTCATCTCATCTTTGATTATCTTGATAACCTGCTGTGCCGGAGTCAAACTCTCCAGAACATGGCTGTCCAGGGCTTTTTGCTTGACCCCGGCTTCAAAACTTTTCACCACCTGATAATTCACGTCCGCTTCCAAAAAAGCCATCCTCATCATTTTCAAGGCTTGTTCCATGTTTTTTTCCGTGATTTTGCCTTCACCACGAAGAAATTTCACTATTTTTTGGAAACGGTCTGACAGTTGATTCAGCATGTCATTAATCCTTTCATCCCGGCCCGTGAATAAATTATAGCGTATGTGAAACCCACATTCAAAATCCGCGCGAAGGACGGCACAGCTGATGAAGGGCCCCCGCCTTGACTTTTCCCGCTTTTATGTTTAAGTTAATAATCGTTTACCGAGGAGAGTCATCATGAAGCCCAAAATTGATTATAAAGAAATCATTAAGCTTATAGATCTTTTGGAAGAAAAAAAACTTTACCACTTTGAGCTGGAAACGGAAGGTTTTAAAATCCGCATCGGGCGGAATCAGCCCCAAGCTGTCATCCAGAAAGGAATCCCTGTTCATGAGACGGCTCCTCCTCCTGCCGGCGAGGCCATTCCGGAAGAGCCTTCAACGGAAGAAACGCCTGGCAATAATCTTCATTATGTCGTCTCTCCCATGGTGGGGACATTCTACCGGGCCCCGGATCCTTCTTCTGAACCTTTCATTGAAATAGGCGAACCGGTACAGCCTAATCAAACCATGTGCATTATCGAAGCCATGAAGCTGATGAATGAAATAGAAGCCGATGTTTCCGGAGTTGTGGAGGACATCCTGGTAAAAAATGGAGAACCGGTTGAATACGGGCAGAAGCTGTTCGCCGTCAAACCCAAGTGATTCATTCCCATGTTTTCGAAAATCCTGATCGCCAACCGAGGAGAAATCGCCCTTAGAATCATCAGGGCCGCCGCGGAAATGGGAATAAAGACCGTCGCGGTTTATTCCGAAGCAGACAAAGACGCCCTGCACACCGTGATGGCGGATGAAAAAGTATGCATCGGCCCGGCGAAATCCAGCGAGAGTTATTTAAATATTCCCAATATCATTTCCACCGCCAACATAACCAAATCCGACGCCATTCATCCCGGCTATGGGTTTCTGGCGGAAAATCCCCGTTTCCCCGAGGTCTGCGGCCAGGAAGGGATCACTTTTATCGGCCCTTCGTCCTCCGTCATCCGCCTTATGGGGGATAAGAACAAAGCCAGGCAGGAAATGAAAAAAGCCAAGCTTCCGGTGATACCGGGATCAGATCAGATCATCGAAGATTTGGAAGAAGCCGCGAATCAGGCCAAAAAAATTGGCTATCCGGTTATCTTGAAGGCCGCGGCCGGGGGAGGCGGAAAAGGCATGCGGATCGTCAAGACGGAATCCAGTTTATCCGATCAATTCATTATCGCCCGCAATGAATCACATTCCGCATTCGGCAACCCGGCCCTGTATATGGAGAAATACATTCAAGAATCCCGGCATATTGAAATACAAGTTGTCCGGGACCACAAAGGAAACAGTCTGGCATTAGCTGAGCGGGAATGTTCGGTGCAGCGCAAGCATCAAAAAGTCATCGAAGAATCCCCCTCCCCTTTCATTGATGATAAATTAAGGAAAAAAATGATCAAATCGGTCGAAGCCGCCGCCGATTATCTTGACTACACCAGCCTGGGAACCTTTGAATTTTTGGTGGATAAAGAAAAAAATTTTTACTTCATGGAAGCCAACACCCGAATTCAGGTGGAGCACCCCATAACAGAATTTTTATATGGAATCGATCTGGTCAAGGAGCAAATTAAGCTGGCGGCCGGTGAGCCGTTGTCTCTTAACCGGAATATGGATTACCGGGGCCACAGTGTTGAATGCCGGATCAATGCGGAAGATTCCCAGACCTTCATTCCTTCGCCGGGGAAAATTGATTTTTTGGTTTTTCCAGGCGGACAAGGCATCCGGGTCGATTCCGCAGCTTATCAAGGGTGGAAAATCCCTCCACATTATGATTCCCTTCTGGCCAAAATCATTGCCCATGCGCCCACCCGGGAAGAAGCCCTGAAAAAAATCGAAACCGCCCTGGAGATGACCACGGTGGTTGGAGTCAAAACCAATATTCCGCTGCATCTGAAAATATTGGGCAATTCCCACTTCAGACATGGCGATTACCATATTCAATTCCTGGAGAAGCTCCTCGCCTCCGGGAAATAACTATTCCGGGTCCAGCCGCATTTCCACCTGGAAACGACCCCCGTTGTCTTCCGTCACAAGTTCGTTAATCCCGAGAAACAATTGACCGTCAATGGGCATTTGGATCCGGTTTTCCTCCCCGACATAAAAAAATTCAATCAGCTCGTGCCTTATTTCCTCACCGGTTTCCTCGTCTTCCTCGACCGAGAGAAGCAGAACCACCTTTCCTATCAAGGCGCCGATATTATGTTTTTGGAGAGGCTGCTGAACTGTCTTGAGATCTTTATATCCATCGGGTCCGCAGTAGGCCATTGGATTTCCCCTCTGCAAAGATATCATCCCGGAGGCGCGGACGTGCAGCACCTGATCTCTCTTGACGTCAAATCCGGTGTCGATCCAATGCCGGTCTGCCGGCACCGCCAGGTTATATGACTTGCCGGGCATGAGACCGAGTCTTTTCACGGCCTGAGCCCCCAAGAGAAAAGCAGCGAGCCCCAACAACAGCAAAACCGGCACAGAGATCTTTTTTAATCCCGGCCTGAAAAGGTGCGGTCCGGCTTCCGGACATATTTTTTCAGTCTCAGCGATCCGGTCCATGGCTATTCCCTTTTTCCCTGTTTCAAAACCGATATCATTTGTTCATGAACAAGGCCGTTGGTGGCTAATATTTCGCTCCCGTCATGACGAAAAGGATTCCCGGCGAAATCGGTTATTCGCCCTCCCGCTTCAGACACGATCAAAGCCCCCGCCGCCATGTCCCATGGAGCCAGTTTCATTTCCCAAAAACCATCAAACCGGCCGCATGCCGTATAACAAAGATCCAAGGCCGCCGAACCGCAGCGGCGGATCGCCTGAGCCCGAACAGCCATGCGGGCGAAATGATCAAGGTTATTGACTTCACTCTCCCTTATGTCATAAGGAAATCCCGTGGCGATCAGACTCCGGCCCAACCGGCCTTCCTTGGAAACAGCCAGAGCTTTCCCGTTGAGGGCGGCTCCCTTTCCCTTCCGGGCGGAGAACATCTCATCCCGGGCGGGATCATACACCACTCCTGTCACGATCTCCCCTCTATGCTCCAAAGCAATGGAAATGCAAAATACCGGGAAACCGTGGGCATAATTTGTCGTTCCGTCCAGAGGATCAACCAGCCAGAGGAATTCAGATCCTTTTTCGGACGTCAGCTCTTCCTCGGCCAGAACATCATGGGAAGGGAAAATCCGCTGAAGATGCCCGGCGATCAGGCTTTGGGATTCTTTGTCCACATCCGTAATCAGGTCCACCGCCCCTTTATATGAAATCTTTCTTTTTTTCCCCCGGCGGCGGTTCAGCAAATTTCCCGCTTTTCGGGCGGTCTCGATCGCCGCCTCCAAGGTGTCATCGCTCTTCATAAATCAATCTTCTCCTTCCGCGTTTCTATAAAAAGCCCATACGCCGCATTATTCCTTGCCGGCATGTCATTGTCATCGCAATTTTTTTACCCTTCGGGCAAGATGAATGAGTTTATCATCTTATCAACTCTCGCCTTTTTCAGCAACTTAAAACCTTTTACCAGTCCATCCGTAATGATAAGCTGATGGATTAATTTGGCTTAAGTATGATAAACTCAACCTGAGAGAGGATGGAATGAGCAACCCGAAAAGCAAACGCCGCAAAAGAAAAAAACCTTTGATCATAACAGCCGCCGTGGTGCTTTTAGGGTTGATTATCTTCTTCAACCTCCAGGCTCAGAGGGAAAAAGCGGCCGCCGTCACAGTAGAAAAGGTTGAACGCCGTAATCTCATCTCGAAAATTTCCGCCAGCGGAGAAGTGAAACCCCGCAAAAGCGTAAATATCAGCGCCCATATCCCCGGCCGCATCGTTGAGATCGGTGTGGAAGAGGGAGAAGAAGTGGAAAAAGAAGATTTTCTTTTGAAGCTGGAATCCATTCAGTATGAAGCTGACGCTGAAAGAGACCGCGCCAGAATCCAATCCCTGGAAGCTGAAAAAAACAAAGCAGAAACCTCTCTTGAAAATGATAAGGCGGTTTACCAACGCCAGCAAAAATTATATGAACAGGAACTTATATCCAGCGAACACTTGGAAGCGGCCCGCACTCAATACAAAATTTCCAAGGCCCATCATGAATCCATTCTCTTTCAAATTCAGCAGGCCCGGGCCACATTGAAAGCCACTCTTAATAATCTGGGAAAAACTGTCTATAACGCCCCCATCGGAGGTGTCGTCACCAGCTTGAATGTGGAAGAAGGGGAAATCGCCCTGGTGGGAACCATGAACAACCCAGGGACCGTGCTCATGACCATCGCCGACCTTTCCATCATGGAAGTCGATGTCAAGGTGGATGAGACAGACGTGGTCAATGTGGAACGGGGCCAAACCGCCGAGGTGAGGGTGGATGCTTTCCCCGGCCGGGTCATCCGAGGGGACGTGACGGAAATCGGCAGCTCCGCCATCCAGAAGCTTTCCGCCGCTGAAGAATCCAGGGATTTCAAAGTCGTCATCACCCTGGCTGATCCCCCGGATAACCTGAAACCGGGTCTTTCAGCCTCCGCCGATATTATCACGGCCGAAAAGAAAAATGTTTTGGCCGTCCCTATTTCCGCCCTGGTTCTGCGCCAGAAAGACAATGAAGCCGGGGAAGAAGAGGAGGAAGGTGTTTTCATTGTTCAAGACGAAGAAGCCCGCTTCAGAAAAGTCGAAAAAGGAATTATGGGGGAATTGAACATTGAGATCATCTCCGGATTAAAAGACGGGGAGACCGTGATTAACGGACCTTACAGCGTGTTGAGGCAGCTGAGCGAAGGCACCCGGGTTAAAACCGAAGAAAGACGACATAATCAGTGATGAAATCCGAAAATTCTGCGATTATAACCGCCCGCAACCTATGGAAAACATATCCCATGGGACAACAAGAAGTGAACGCTCTATGCGGAGTGGATTTGAAGGTGCAAAAGAATGAATTTCTGGCTATAATGGGGCCGTCCGGCTCCGGAAAATCAACGCTTATGAACCTCTTGGGATGCTTGGACACTCCCAGCCGCGGAGATTACTATTTAAACCAACGCTTGGTCAGCAGCATGGACGATAATGATTTAGCGTTCATCCGCAACCAGGAAATCGGATTTGTTTTTCAGGTCTTCAATCTGCTTTCCCGGGCTACGGCGTTTCATAATGTGGAACTTCCTCTTATCTATAAAGGGGAAAAAAAATGGCGGCGGGAAGAAAAGGTGAATGAAGCCCTGAAACTGGTGGAAATATATCAGCGGCGCGGACACCTCCCTTCTGAATTGTCCGGGGGCGAAAGACAACGGGTCGCCATCGCCCGGGCCCTGGTCAATTCCCCCTCCCTGCTTCTGGCAGATGAACCGACCGGCAACCTGGACTCAAAAACAGGCAATGAAATTTTGAACTTGTTTCATAAAATCCATCAAGACGGAAACACCATTATTATGGTCACTCATGATCCCGGTATCTCCCGCCAGGCCCAGAGAATCATCCACATCAAAGACGGGAAAGTGGAAAAAGAAGAAAAAAGGGGAGGATGATATGAATTTTTTTCAGCGGTTTTCAGGTGTGATATTCAATCCTCAGCTCACTTTCCAATTCCTGGCTCATAAACCCGTTTGGATAGACGCCCTGGTGGCGGTGTTGATTTTTTCCGCTGTTTTTTCCTATCTGACTTTTCCTTTTTCTCAACAGGACAACTTGCGGGCATTTGAAAACAACTTTGAGCTTAGAGAACGTGTCGGAGAGGACCGTTTCAATCAAATGATGGAATCTATGCGGAATCCATCGTCAACTCAGCGCCTCATATCTTCCACCCTGGGGCCTGTGAGCTTGGGAATCGGTTTGCTGATTTCTTCATTAGTCCTTCTCTTGCTTGGAAAAATGACATCCACGCAAGGTCATTATGTGCAGATATTTTCTGTGTATGTGCATGCCAATTTTATCGACAAAATCCTTGGCGGCGCCATCAAGCTACCTTTGATCCATACAACGGAATCAGTTGTCCAAACCACCACCAGTCTGGCCCTGTTTTTCCCGAAGCTGGAAATCATTTCCCCTGCTTTTATTGTGTTGAGCCAATTTGATCTTTTCCAAATCTGGCTTTTCGGCATTCTGGCTTACGGGCTCGCTGCGGTCCTGAAAATATCCATCAAAAAGGCTCTTTTTATTTCTTATGGGTTTTTCCTTATAAAAGCCCTTCTTTATACCGGACTGGGGCTCCTGACCCTTCAATACATTTCTTAATCCCCCTCCGCCATTCACCCCTCTTTGTAAAATCTGGTATACTAAGATGTGGATGATGAACGGGCCGGGATGGCCGCATATCGCCATTTTTTTATGAATTCATCATGAGTATAACACACCGTGAACCATGAAAATGATCCCAATGTCATTCCCGGAACGGAGCGCTTTTGAGTCTGTCATTCCGAGGCACGCAGTGCCTCGGAATCCCTGACTGCCTCGTATGGCCGGTGGGTTCTGCTTTCACGAGGCAGGAAGGGATTGCCACGGCTTGCTGGCGCAAGCCTCGCAATGACAAAGTGGCATGTCTTCCCGGAGAGCGGATCGACAGGAATCTTAGAGTGCCTCGGCTAATGAGTCAGAACCGGCTCATCAGACGAATCCGAATAAGATCTTCACGGCCTGCTTCGCAGGCCTCAGGATGACAGCGAAGCTGTCATTTTCTAAGATATAGGTGAGGCTTGCCTGGCCTATTCACGGGCCGGGATGGCTGCAGACGACGACAATTCTTTAATTCAATGTCGTCCTGAGGAGCGGAGTGACGAGGGATCTGTGAGTGCTTTCGCCAGGCCGTATGGACAATGGGTTGCCAATTCGAAGCAGTCCGGGATCCTTCGCTCTGCTCAGGATGACATTAAATTAATGAAAGGTCGTCACTTCACTGCGACGAGCCTCAAGCCGGAAGATGCGGTGAGATCCGGCCCGCCCGAAGGGTAAAAAAATGGCGATTAAAATAAAAATATAAAAATGAAAAACTTTCTATTTGAACTTTCAATAAAAATCATGTTAATTGCTGATAAAAAAAGGATTGCAAAAAAATCGCAATTTTTTTATGAATAATTCAGGATAACATATGTGTGTTTTACAGAAATGATGAATATCGCAGCTAACAAAGGATTGACAAAAGTATCGCCATTTTTTTATGAATAGGTCAGGATAGGTTATGGAAAAACTCCGGCTGCATGGAAATCTCAAACAAACACCTTTCGCTTTTCTGCTTTTCCGGATTTGGAAGTCCAAAGGCTCAGGAATTCTAAAAATACGGAATCATGGAAGGGAAAGGAGAGCCGGTTTTCTAAAAGGAAATCTGGCTCCAGGGATCCTTTCCTTTCCCGGAGATGATTTTCTTCATGATCTGGCTAAGCGAAAATTGATCACGGAGCCGCAATTACGAAACATCCTTAAAACAGCCCGGGAAAAAGAAACTTCACCCCTCCGGTGTATTCTGCAAAAAAAATTGTTTTCTCCACTTCAAATTTGGGATGATATGTCTAAACACATAGAGAGTCAGCTGTTTCCCGCTTTCGACTGGACGGAAGCTGAATTTTTTTTTGATACTGAATTGGAACCGACAAACCGCACCCCTTTATTTTTCATCGAGACCCCGGCATTTATTCTGGACGGAATAAGAAAAATGTCCCACTTCCAATTGATGGCGTCGCATCTTCCTTCCCCGGAAAATAAATGCCTCTTTCTTCCATCTGAGCACACAAAATCCTTGAGATGGCATCCTTCTGAAACCTACGTTTTCCGCCTGTTACAGAAAGAGCCCTCCTTGGCTGAAATTCACCAAAACAGCGAATTAGGAATCGAGGAGACCAATAGAGTGCTTTTCGCTATGCACGCGCTGGAAATGACAGGAGATTTTCGAAAAAGCATTCAAAAACCGGGTATCAGCGGCCCGGAAATTCATCGGATATTTGAGCATTTCAACCGATGTTATATCTATATTTTTAAATTTCTTTCCAAAGAAACCGGCCCGGTGACTTTCAAAATTTTGGAAAAATGCCTGTTTGATGTCAAATCACATCTGCCGTCCGGGTTTCATAATCTGCGCTTTGAATCCAACGGCCGGATCACTTTGGGTTCAACCCCAGCCACGCCCACCGGACTTCCCGGGGGGATGGACCGGAATGATTTCTTGAAAGGCCTCAATGAAATTTTGAACGCGGAAATTCTCGCCGTGAAAAAAACCCTCGGCAGCGAGCACGAATCCAATCTGGTCAAAAACCTGAACGCCTTGATAACATGAAGGCAAACCGCAAGCAAATTTTGGGAATATTGATTTTATTAACTTTATTAACCATAGGACTTCTGTTTAAAATTGGCTGCTGAAAAAAGAAACCTGGTCATCATTCTCGGCCCCACCGGAGTCGGGAAAAGCGCAACCGCTGTGAAACTGGCCCGGTGCTTTTCCGGAGAAATCATCAATTGTGATTCCATGCAGGTCTATCGCGGCTTTGATATCGGCACCGATAAGATTTCAGAGGAGAAAAAGCAAGGAATCCCTCACCATCTGCTGGACGCGGCCAGCCCGGCTTCTCAATTCACCGCGGCTGATTTCGTCCGCCTCTCTCTCAAGGCGATGAAGGAGATCCGCGGCCGGGGAAAACTTCCCATCATCACCGGAGGGACGGGGTTGTATCTGAAAGCCTTGCTGGACGGCCTGTTTCCGGAAGATAGCAAAGACCTCTCTATCAGGAATAATTTAAAAAAAGAAGCCTCATCTAAAGGCTGGGATGAGTTGTGGTCCCGGCTGCTGCAAGTCGATCCGGAATACGCCCAAAAAATCAGCCCCAATGACAAAGTCCGGATTATCCGGGCCTTGGAAGTGCATCAGGCTACAGGTATCCCTCTCTCCCGTCATTTCCCCAAGACCGAACCGTTTATAAAAAATGACAACCTCGTCATTATCGGATTGAAACTGGACCGCGAATCTTTATACCAACGGATAAACAACAGGGTGGAGGCCATGATGGAAAAAGGACTGACGGCTGAAGTAAAAAACCTGATCGGCCGCGGAGTTCCGGAAAGCGCCCCCTCTTTCCGGGCTCTGGGATATAAATATATCCTGTCCTCCCTGCATGGCGAAATATCCTTGACCGAAGCCGTCCGCTTGACCAAAAGAGACACCCGCCGCTATGCCAAGCGTCAAATGACATGGTTTAAAAAAATGAGGGGAATCCATTGGTTTTCTCCTTATGATTTTCCGCTCATAAAAAAACATGTGGAAGAGAGGCTGGAATAGATGGAGAAAGCATTTTTGGTTCATCTGGTCATAGACCGGCAGGGGGAAAGGGAAAGGGAAGATTCTCTCCAGGAACTCAAGGGCCTGGTTGAATCCGCCGGAGGGAAAGTAGTGGGGGAATCACATCAAAAACGGGGTTCCATTCATCCTAAATTTTTGATCGGCCCCGGAAAGGCTGAGGAAATCGCCCGTTTGAAAGACGAGACGGACGCCGATTTGGTGGTTTTCGATCATAATCTAACTCCCGGACAGCAAAGAGCCCTGGAAGACAAAATCAACAGCAAGGTCATCGATCGAACCCAGTTGATTCTGGATATCTTTGCCCAGCGGGCCCACAGCAACGAAGGCAAACTCCAAGTTGAATTGGCTCAATTGAATTATCTTCTTCCCAGATTGACTGGAAAAGGCCAGGCTCTGTCACGGTTGGGAGGAGGAATCGGAACCAGGGGGCCTGGTGAAAAAAAATTAGAAGTGGACCGGAGACGCATTCAGAAACGGATATCCAAAATCAAACAGGATCTCAAAAAAACACAAAAGCGGCGGATGGATCAGAGGCAAAGGCACCGCCGGAGTCCCGTCCCGATCGTCTCTCTGGTGGGATACACCAACGCAGGGAAATCCACTCTGTTCAACCGTTTAACCGGAGATGACAAATTCGTTTCCAGTAAATTATTCGCAACGCTGGATCCGGTCATCCGGAGAATGAGTTTTTCCGACGGAGCCTATGTTTTTTTCACCGATACAGTCGGCTTTCTCAGAGAACTGCCTTCCGAATTGAAAACCGCTTTCCGTGCCACTTTGGAAGAAATCCACGAGGCTGACTGCATCTGCCATATCATTGATATCACATCACCTCATTACCGGGAGCATATCCATGCCGTGGAATCTATTTTAGCTGAACTGGAAGTTATGGATATTCCGGTAATAAAAGTCTTCAACAAGATAGATGCCGTCTCATCCCCTCCGGACTATTCCAAAATAAACAGACGCCTGGCCCAAGACTCCGTGTATATATCCGCCCGCAATGGAACCGGGCTGGAGCAACTGAAACAGAAAATCCGGGCGGTTGTTTTTAAGTCAAAAAATGTTTATTATCTTGAAGTGCCGAGAAAGAAAAAAAACTTAATTCATTCTTTTCCGAAATGGTCCATTGTGCTGAAAAGAGTAGAAACAGACGGGAATGTGAAAATAAAAATTCTGGCCGAGCCTAAAGACATGCTGAATTTTTTACCCTATATTCAAAAAGGAGAAACCCATTGGTGAGAGCAAAAAATATATTTATTGTCAGTATGGGAATGCTTTTGATCGCCGGAGCCTGCGCCCCCCGCCATGTGCCTCCGCCCACTATACACATCGGATCGCTTCCCCACGCTGAAACCGCGGAATTGTCCCTGGATGCCAGAATTCTGGTCGAAGATGCCTGGACTCTCATCCAGCAGGGCCGGGGAGAAAAAGCAATCAACCTCATTTCAAAATTGGGGCCGGATCATCCTTTTTACCTGGTGGGAATGGGCTATGCTCATTACGTGCTCGAGGACTTGCAAAAAGCGGAGGAATTTCTCACTGCCGCCGCCGCCCAGGAACCTGATCTTATTCTGGAGCATATCGGGCTGGCACAATTGTACGGGGAGACCCAGCGCGAAGACTTGGCTTTCGCCCAATACCGTGAGGTATTAAAACAAGCTCCTGACCATCCCTGGGCCCGGCCGCGGTATAATGAGATCCAGCAAAGACGGACAGAGGAAACCTTGAACGCCGCACAGGACGCCCGCGAAAGCGGTGATACGGAATCCGCGCAAGCGGCGTTTTTAAAAGCTTTATATTACTCCCCCGCCAATATCCAGGCCCATATGTCCCTGGCGGAAATCTATCTTGAGGAAGAAGAAACCGAAAAGGCCCTGGTTCATCTCAAGGCCGCACGCACGGAAAGCCCAAACGATCCCCGTATTCTCAAATCCTATGGAGAAGCCCTGTTTCAAACGGAGCAATTCAAACAAAGTTTAGAGGTCTATGAGCGAGTGGCTGACCTGCGCCCTGAAGATTCCCAGGCCGAGCAAAGGATTGAGCAATTGAAAAACCGCCTGGGGATTTTCGAGCTCCCCAGCCAATATGACAACATACCGGCCCGGGATGCTGTCAGCAAAGAGGATGTGGCGGGTTTGATTGGAGTTAATTTCGGTGCTTATCTCGAAGAAACCGGGAAAAATCCTCCCATCCTTATTGACATTTCCACTTCCTGGGCGACTGAATTCATTTTGCAGACCACGGCCCTGGGTTTGCTGGACATTTACCCCAACCACACCTTCCAGCCTGAAAAAATTGTGACCCGGGCCCAGATGGCGGAAATTCTTTTCCGCTTGGTTCGTTATTTAAAAGAGCAGGGACACACTTTTGTCCAGCAGGTATCGCCTCAAAACATCGAAATTGCGGATGTTTCTTCAGACAACTTTTACTACCACCCCATAATAATGATGATATCTTATGATTTCATGAGCCTGTCCCGGGGGCAACGGTTCCATCCCGACAGGCCGGTCACGGGAAATGAAGCCATCCGGCTCATAAACATCGTCTTATCTCAAATGGATGAAAGTCACCAACCGGGCTAAATATATATGGCAAGATGGAGTTCTTTTTTTACCATTCCCAATATCATCACCTTGGCCCGGATACTGCTGATTCCATTTTTTCTGTATTTTATGCTCCAAAAACAGCTTCAGACGGCCTTCATCATCTTTTTGCTGGCTGTTGGTACGGATTTTGTCGACGGCGCCGCCGCCAGAATATTGAATCAAAAATCAAAGTGGGGAGCTTTGCTGGATCCGGCCGGGGACAAACTTCTCATGACCACTTCTTTTATTCTCCTGACCATCCCTTCCATTAGCTCTCCGAATCATCTTCCGGTTTGGCTGACAGTCGGAGTCATCAGCCGGGATATTTTCATTGTCACCGGTTCCGCCATGGTTTATCACAAAATCAGACAGACCCGTTTCCCTCCCACACTGCTGGGAAAAATGAGCACCATTATGCAGATGGTTACTCTGGTTCTGGTGCTTTATTATAACTTTCTTTCCAGGGAGATGCCGCTTCTCCAATGGGTCTATCTGCTTACCTTTACCCTGACTGTTTTTTCCGGGATCCATTACGCCGCCATAGGGGTTTCCTGGATCAAGAACGCTGGAAACAAGAGGGGATAATAAGTTATTCAGTTTGACGGGCTATGCGGATGGGTCGATAAATCCCTTGCGGAGAGTCATCCATATAATCTGAAGGTCCAGCAGCAGCGACCAATTCTGGATATAATAAAAGTCATATTCCAGGCGTTTATCAAAATCACAGTCCTGCCGCAAGCCATGAACCTGGGCCCACCCCGTCAATCCGGAATTGACCTTATGGCGCAGCATATATTTAGGTAATTTCTCCCGGAACCGCTTGACAAACACCTCTCTTTCGGGGCGGGGGCCGACCAGGCTCATCTCCCCCTTCAAAACATTCCACAGCTGAGGGACTTCATCTATGCTGAACCGGCGCAGAAACCGGCCGATTTTGGTAATCCGGGGATCATTAGGCCGGCACATAACCGGTCCGCTCTTTTGTTCGGCTCCGCTGACCATGGTTCGAAATTTGTGCATAATGAACTTCTTGCCGTCCAGTCCCACTCTCTCCTGGTGATATAGAACCGGCCCCTTTGAAGTGAGCTTGATAAATAAGCCGATGATTATATAGAAAGGTGAAAACAAAACCAAAACCAAGGCGGAAATTGAAATATCCATTATCCGCTTCACAAGCCGCATGGGTCCCCGCATGGGAGGTTCATCCACACTGATCACCGGAAATCCATCCAAATTTTCCAGCCGGGCTCTCAGGGTTAAAAACTGAAATAAATCCGGAATCAAGCGGACGTTGACGGCATGCTTATTCACCACCTTCAATGTCTTGAGAATACGAGAATAATTATTTAAATCCAAAGCCACGTAAACATCGGAAATCTGATGTTCTTCAATAGCCGAATCCAATGCATCCAAAGCACCTAAAACCTTTATTCCGCCGTTGACATCAATCCACTCGCCGGGCCTGGCGTCATCATCCAGAAACCCTTTAACCTTAAACCCCAAGTCCTTGTAATTAAATAATTTCTGAGCAACCGTCCGCCCCATCTTGCCAGCACCGACAATAAGGGCATTCTGCAGATCCAGCCCGCGGGCGTACCGGCGCTTTTTGAAATGATAAATTTGATTGCGCAGAAACAACAAAACAAGCGGCAGCCCCACAAAATAGACACCGAGGAATCCATGCGAAATCTTGAAAGTCATTTGAAACAGAGGCGCCGGCCCTTGAGAGTATGCATAGAGGTAATTCAAAACACCCAGCACGATCAGTATTGTTAAGCCGGCATTGATCAGAATGTGCAGAAAATCATCTATCCCTGTTCTCTTCAGCCGGGTTTTATAGAAACCCTGAAAAAAAAATATCACCAAATGGGTGATCAGAAACAAGGGGAAAACCATAATATAAGGCTTTAAGGGAGGAATGCCTTTCTCCGGACTAACCGGAACAACGTACCCGTAAAACCGGAAAAAATAAGCATAAAAATAAGTCAGTGTGATTCCAATGATATCTCCGGCCAGATACCATCCAATCAGCCTTTGCCGCTGTTTTCTAAACATGTCGGTTTATGAAATCCGTCCATTTGTGCTGCATATAATCTTCGATTTTATTTTTAAAAGACTCCCGGGAAAAATTCAGCGCGTTTTCTCGCAGAAGGTTTTTATTAAAGGTCAACCGGTCAAACTTGTCAAGTGCAGCCGCTAATCCGGCCGCACCCGCCTGGTTGAATAAAACACCTGTTTTTCCGTGCTGAACCGTCTCAAGCGCCCCTCCCCGCCCTAAAGCAATCACCGGGGTGCCGCAGGCCTGGGATTCCAAAACATTAATACCGAAATCTTCCTCCCCCGGCATGATCAACGCCCGGGCTTCCTGATAAATCCGTTTCAGTTCCTCTGAAGACACCTCTCCTGAAAAATGAATATGGCTTTTCGCGGCTTTTTTCAATTTCCTGTATTCCGGTCCCGTTCCGACTATTTTGAGGGGAAGGCCTGTGCGGTTGAAAGCCTCCACGGCGAAGTCAATGCGTTTATACGGAACCAGCGCCGAAACCACCAGAAAATAATCCGCTTTACGGTCCCCCGGGACAAAAAAACCGGTATCCACCGGAGGATGGATGATCTGCGCCTGCCTCCGGTAGTAGCGGCGGATGCGCTGGGCCACGGCCCGGGAATTGGCGACAAACCCATCCACCCGCCTGGAGGACGACTCATCCCAAATCCTCAGCCCGTGCATCAAGGGCGGAATGAGCATCCGGGTGAAGACATTCAACCGGTCCGGAGAAAAATAGGCATGATATTGATTCCAGGCATATCTCATGGGGGAATGGATGTAGCTCACATGCAGAGCACCGGGAGCGGGAATGACCCCTTTGGCCGCACAGTGGGAACTGGACACCACAAAATCGAAGTCCTGCAAGTTCAACAGCTCGGCCGCCACCGGATAAAGAGGTAAAAACCAGCGGTAATGCCTGCGGGCAAAAGGCATATTCTGGAGAAAACTGCTGCGTATATCCCGCCTCTCCAGGGATTCTTTCTGGCTGCCTTTAAAATGAAAAAGCGTGAATATGGGAGCAGCGGGGAAAATTTCAGCCAGAACTTCAAGAACCTTCTCGCCTCCGCGCTGCCCGGTCAGCCAATCATGAACCAGAGCGATTCTTGCATTCTTCATGGGAAGATTATAAAAAGGCCTGTTTCACTTGTCAATGAACGCCCGGCCGCACCAGCAGGCGGAGATACAAATTCCGGGTCTGTTCGGCCATGCCGGACAAAGTGAACCGGTTCAGCACATCTTGATACAGCTGTTTCCCCAGTTTCGACGCCCAGTTTTTATCGGTCAGCAGCCGCTGAATGCTTTCCGCCAAAGCCTCCGGATCCCCTGAACCGGCCAGAAGACCGTTCCTCTCCGGCACAATCACTTCACGTATCCCGTCAACATCGGTGGCCGCCACAGGCTTTTTAGCCGCTCCGGCTTCCAACAGCGCATAAGGAAGGCCTTCCCACCGGGACGGAAGGACAAACACATCCATTCCCGCCAGAAGAGCGGGAATATCCCGCCGCTCACCCAGGAATAAAACATGCCGGCCGATTCCCATCCGCCGGCACATGTTCTCCAAACGGGACCGCTGCGGGCCGTCCCCCGCCAGAACCACCGTCAAGCCGGGGAAATGACGGCGGAGTTTAACAGCGGCAGCCAAAAGCAAAGGTATGTTCTTCTGGAAATGCAGCCGGGCCACGGTTCCTATAACCGGCTTGGGCCGTTCGGTCAGCTCAGCCGGAAGCCGGGCTCGCTCCACCGCCGCCGCCATCTTCTCAACCGGGATGCCGTTTTTTATCACCCAGGCTTTCTCCGGGGGGCACAAGGTGTGCTTCATCGCCTGCTCCCAGTCGCCGCCGGAAACAAAAACAACCGCATCCGTGAATTTGGACAGCCATCTTTCCAGACGAATATAAAGGTTTTTCAGAACCGGATTCCGGTAATAGAGATAATGGATTCCGTGCTGGGTATGAACCATCCGGAAAGAGCGCCTCTTTCCAGCGGCGCTTCGGGCATAAAAGCCGGCCACCCCCCCGTGAGTGTGAACAATGTCAAAGTCATGTCCGTGCAGAAGGTCTTTCATTTGAGAAACGGTTTGAAAACGGAAACGGCGGGACATATCCAAAGGATGGAGGGGTATTTTCCGGCGGCGGGCTTCTTCCGCCAACGGACCGGATCCGGCTGTGCAAATGGATATATCAAACTCTTCTTCAGAAAGCGAATCCGCCAAAGACAGCAGATTGATCTGTCCTCCCCCCAGAAAAGTTTTATCGATCACCTCCAAAATTTTAATCCGTTTCATGCTGACCCCGTGAGCCGTTTGCGGTACCAAACGCGCAGGGTTTCTTTTCCCCGCCATTTTCCCCGCAAGGTGAACAAAACATACTCCGCCATCAAATACAGCTTCAAACATGCCCGGGACCAACCGCGGTTGTGTTTGCGGTAGAAACGCAGCTGGCTGGTTCGGTAATGAAGACGGCTCTCCATTTTCATGGACGCCGTGCTGGCTCCTCCTTCATGAAAAAACCGGACGGAGGGGACATAAATCAGCCTCCATCCTTTCTGCCTCAAGCGGCGGCATAAGTCAATATCTTCAAAATAAAGAAAAAAATTCTCATCAAAACCGGCGGTTTGCTCCCAGGCTGTTCTCCTCACCAAAAGACACGCCCCGCTCAGCCAAACAACATCTTTTTCAGTCCTCATCCGCTTCAGCCGGAGCCGGGCACAAAAATTTCCCAGAAATTTTTTCCACATTTCAGAAAAAAAATTCACCCGTCCTCCAAATGACACTTGAAAACGTCCTCCCTCCTGAATCAAGGCCGGCCCGGCGGCGCCCGCCTGGTCATTCAACCGCAGCACATTCAAGAGACGCTCCAGAGACCCGGGATAAACCACCGTGTCGGTATTGAGAAACAGTAAAAATTCCCCCTGCGCGGCGGCGGCTCCACGGTTATTGGCCGCCCCGAATCCCATATTCCGGGAAAGGGCGATCAAATGAACCTCCGGAAAAGAACGCCGTATGAATTCGCAGCTTCCATCCCGGGAGTCATTATCCACAACAATAATTTCCATCCCCTCCTCAGGAGCCGCTGGGGCGACAGAAGGAAGACAGCGGCGAAGCTGATCCCGGCCGTTGTGATTGACCAAAACCACGGAAAGCAAGGGAGGTCCGGCAGCCGGCATGATCAGCCTTCCAGCAACGGCTCCATGCAGGCCGTCCATTCTTCCGCAGCCCTTTTCCAGGTGAAATAGTTTCTCCGTCTCTGAAAACATTCCATCTTGGACCGGCGCATATTTTCATCCGTCAAGGCTGAAATCAACGCCGCGGCCACCGGATCAACCTTGGGCTGGTCCACCATAACCGCGATCCCGGGGTAAATTTCCGCAAGAGCGGTTCGATTCAGCAAAACCGGAAGCGTTTCACATGATAAGGCCTCCAAAGGGGGAAGCCCGAAACCCTCATACTCGGACAAGTAAGCAAAAACATCCAGGGAGGAATAAAAAACCGGCAGGTGATGATCCGGAAGTTCCTGATCCCAGCGGATCCAGGGCCGGTTAAGAAGAGACTTCATATCCTGAGGAGGACAGGTCATGTCTTTTCCCACGATATGCAGCCCCACAGGAATGCGGTCCCTGACTTTTTCCACCGCCTCAACCAGAAGCGGGAGGCGACGGCGGTTAAAAATGGAGCCCAAAAAACCGATCATTTTCTTATCCCCGAAGCCGTTATCCGCTTTCCATTTCAGCACCTCTCCTCTTGAAACCGGCTGAAATTTATTCTCCACACCGTGATGAACCACATGAATCTTACCCGGCGCCACCGGAAAACAATCCAAGATTTCCCTCCGGGAAAAATGGGACACCGTCATAATCAAGGAGGCGTTTTTCAAGCTGCGGCCCACTAAGAATTTTTTTTTCACCGCCTCTTTTCGGGTGAACCATCCGGGGTGAGTCACAAATGAAATGTCATGCTCCAGCAGAACAGCGGGGCCGCGGAACCCTAAAGGCAGGGTGTAATTAGGAGCAATAAACAAATCCCACTTGCTTTTTTTGAGCTCTCGCCTCAAAGTCAGGTTCTGCCAGCGGAAATAACCGCCTGGACAGGGAACGACCTTGGAACGGATATTGGGCCGGTCCGCGAAATCTGAAATCCTTTGCCGTGTCACCACCAGAAACTGGTGGGGAAGGAATGAGCTCATTTCCATGACCAGGTTATGGATCACTCTTCCCACCCCGGTGGAAACCGCTCCGATTTCATATCCGTCCACAGCGATGATCATGATTGTTTTCCCGAAAGCTCCGCCGGATCAGCTCCGGCTGTTTTAAAGTGAAACGCTTGGGTAAGGCGGGCCGCACGGTTCCATGAAAACCGCCCTATGCGTTTCCCGCCTGCCTGTATCAGCTGTTCCCTGACAGCATCATCCTCCAATCCCCGCCTCATGACCCGGGCCATATCCTCAGGGGAGCGGGGATCAAAATACAAAGCGGCGTCTCCCCCGATTTCAGGCAGAGCCGGGGCCCGGGACGCCGCCACCGGAACCCGGCAAGCTGCGGCTTCCAAGAGAGGTAGTCCGAAACCTTCGCACAAAGACGGGAAAACGAACAGCCGGGCTCCCCGGTATAACGCCGGAACCTCTTCCCGGGGAAGGTAGGGCAGCCGTTTGACCCGGGAAGAAATCCGGAAGTCCTTTATTTTTTGCTGAACCGCCGGGGTGTCCCGCCCCGGTTTTCCGGCAATAACCATCTCCGTATCCGGGACATGTTGAAACAGAAGGTGACATGCCTCAATCAACCTGGGTATGTTTTTCCGGGGCTCCTCCGTACCGATAAAAAAGATATATTCCTCCGGCAGGTTGTATTTTTCCCGAATGGATTTATCACTGCGGTTTTTCCGGGGATGAAAAAATCCCGTATCCACCCCATGATGGATGACGGCAATCTTTTGTCCGGAAAGAGAGAATTTTTTCATTATCATATCTTTCACATAAGAGGACACCGCCACTATTCCCTCCGCCTGGTGCAGCGCGCGGGAAAGCCCGGGCAGAAACAATCTGCGGGCTTCCTTATCCGCCCGCTGCGGTTGTTCTGCGAAAAAAAGATCATGAACCGTGATTATCTTTTTTCCCTTGGTCGGGCATATAAGAGGAACAGGAGAATGGGTTAAATCCAAATCCGTGTGAAAAAACTTGTCCAGCCGGGGCCCGCCCCATCTCGACCAGAAAAAATTCAGCCATTTTTGAGGATACCGGAATTCCTTAAACTCACACCTGCGAAATGGAGGCAGATGCTTCCGGTTGAACCTGTCTTTTAATGACGTGGAAAACAAATAATATTCATTGGAACGGTCGATATCCGCCAGAGAAAAAAGAAGATTTCCCCAGTATGTGCCCACACCCGTGGCTTCTTTTAGAAGCGGACGGATATCCAGCCCTATCCTCATTTCAGGCCTGCCTGTATGATGAGCGGACCGGGGCGGCCGGCAAAAATGTTTCTTGTGTCAATTTTGTCATAACCATACACATCACGGGAAAGAAAACAGTAAAAAGAATACCATGATTTTTATGAATAAGCCAGGGCCGGCGATCCGCGATCCGTTTGAATGCGAGACCTTGCTTTCCAGACCGGCCTGATGTTATTATGAATGCGTCCGGACACAAACATGGATAAATTGGAAACAATCAGCCGCCGGATCGAATCGTATCGCAATGATATGATCGATATGCAAATCGAGCTTTGTTCCTATCCTGCTTTTTCGCCGGAATACGGGGGGGAAGGCGAGGCTAAAAAAGCTGAAGTCCTGCATCAATTTCTGGAAAAAAAGGGGTTTGACAATATCGATGTGATCAAGGTGAGCGACCTGGATGCTCCCAGCGGTTTTCGTCCCAATATCATCGCCCGGTATCCCGGCCTGGATTCGTCTAAAACCATATGGATCATGACCCACATGGACGTCGTCCCCCCGGGTGAATTATCTCTATGGAGCGGAAACCCCTTTAAAGCCTACGTGGAAGGCGGCAAAATATTCGGACGCGGCGTCGAGGACAATCAGCAGGATATGGTGGCCTCCTTATATGCGGTCAAAGCATTCCATGACTTGAAGATTTCTCCTGAATTCAATATCGGTATCGCTTTGGTGGCTGATGAGGAAACCGGGAACGAAAAGGGATTAAATTTTATTTTAAAAAACTCCAACCCTTTTCAGCCCCAGGATTTAATCATCGTTCCCGATGCCGGCAACAAAGACGGCACTATGATTGAAATCGCTGAGAAAAGCATTTACTGGATAAAAATCAAAACTCTGGGCGTTCAAACCCATGGGTCAACTCCGGAAAAAGGAAAAAACAGCTTTAAAGCGGCATCGTACCTCATTACCAAGCTGGACAAACTGTATAAAATTTTCAATCAGAATAATCCGATTTTTTCTCCACCGGTTTCAACTTTTGAACCCACGCGCAAAGAACCGAACGTCCCCAATATAAACACCATACCGGGGGAAGATGTTTTTTATATGGACTGCCGCGTTCTGCCCGGTGTTCCCCTGGAAAATGTCGGAAAGGAAATCCGGAAGATCGCCCGCTCCGTCGAATCCCTGTTTCAAGTGAAGATTGAGCTGGTGGAGCTGGAAAAAACCCCGGCCTCTCCCACCACCTCCCCCGATGCCCCGGTCGTTCATGCTCTAAAGCGCGCTGTCAAGAGGGTTTACGGAAAGAACGCCGTGCCCACCGGAATCGGAGGAGGAACCGTCGCCGCCTGCTTCCGCCACGCTGATTATGCCGCCGCCGGCTGGTCGAAAATCCATGAAACCGCGCATCAGCCCAATGAGTATTGTGTTATTGAAAACATGGTGGGCGATGCCAAAGTTTACGCCCATATCTTTCTTAATGGATGAACCGCAAGGAGGGACCATTGACTCCATATTTGATAATTTTCTGCACCGTTCCTGATAAAGAAAGCGGAATCAAAATAAGCAAAGCTCTGTTGAAATCCCGGTTGGCGGCCTGTGTCAACTCCGTTTCAGATGTGAATTCCATGTATTGGTGGAATCAAAACATCGAAGAGGGTAAAGAACGGCTTCTGATCATAAAAACCCGCCGTGACCTCTATGCTGATTTGGAAAAAACCATCAAAAACATTCACCCTTACGATGTTCCCGAAATAGTGGCCCTGCCGGTGGCAGCCGGATCCGCCTCTTACCTGGAATGGATAAAATCCGAAACTGAATCCGGATCAAGCACTTAAAACTTAAAAAAAGATTGAAAAGCCGTTATGTGAGCCAGAGCTTTCGATCGATTTTTCTGGCGGCTTTAATCGTATTGATATGAATATCCGCCACGTCTTCAATATCAAAAGCATAACCTCCCGCTAAAACAACCACCATGGGGATACGACGGATCCGGGCGCTTTCGATAATCAAGTGATCCCGCTGCATCAAACCGGTCCGGGACAGTTCCAAACCTCCCAACTGGTCTTTGGCATACGGGTCCACGCCGGCCAGATAATAAATCAGCTCGGGCTGGAATTCATCATAAATCCGCGGGATATGCTTCGCCAGCTGCTTCATATACTCCTTGTCTCCGTCCCCCGACCACAGCCCCACATCCAGAGTGCTGAAGGGCTTATCCGCCGGATAAATATCCATTTGATGAATTGAAAATGTGAAAGCATAGTCCTTATCCGCCAGGATGGACGCGGTGCCATTCCCCTGGTGGACATCACAGTCCACCACCATTGCCCTTTCCAATTTGTCATCTTTTTTCATTTTCATCAAGGCCACGGCCACATCATTCAAAACACAAAAACCCTCGCCGTGGTCGGAATAGGCATGATGAAATCCTCCGCCGATATGAAAGCAAATCCGTTTATTCTCCAAAGCGTTCTGGGAAGCCTGGATGGTTCCGCCCACCATCAGCAAAGAAAACGACATCCCTTCCGGAGTAAAGGGCAGTTCCAAAGCCCTTTCCTCCGCCGGTGAAAGCTTCCCGGACTTCAACTTTTTCAAATATTTGGAGGTATGAGCCAGAAGAAGACTGTCATCAGAAGCCGGCTGCGGTTCAATAAAATGGCTGCGGCCGGCTCCCATGCTCAGCAATTTCTCATAAATCAAACGGTATTTTTTAATGGGAAAAACATGCCCCCCCAAATCCAGCATCCAGTAAGCATCACTGTACACAAATTGAAAAGGGAAGCGGCGGCGATTCATCACATTTTTAACTTTGCTCCAATCAGCCATAATCATCCAATTCCGCAGAAAACGCAGCAGCCGGGGAAAATACCTCCCGGCCGGAACCGGAGGGCTGTGCGGGCCCCGGGGCGGTTACCTGGATTTTTTCTTTGCCAGCGTGGCCTGGGCAGCCGTGAGCCGGGCGATGGGGACCTGATAGGCGGAACAGCTCACATAATTCAGCTCTAAATCATCGCAGAAAACAATAGACCTGGGATCTCCTCCGTGAACACCGCAAATCCCCACTTTTAAATCAGGTTTTATTCCCCTTCCCTTTTTCACCGCCCACTCCATCAATTCACCCACGCCTTCTATATCCACGGTCATGAAGGGATCATCTTTCCAAATCCCATGGGTCAAATAATGATTGATGAAAGCAGCGCCGTCATCCCGGGAAATACCAAAGGTGGTTTGAGTGAGGTCATTGGTTCCGAAGGAGAAGAAATCCGCTTCCCGGGCGACCTGGTCAGCGGTGATGGCGGCCCGGGGAATTTCAATCATGGTTCCTACGGTATAATCAAGATCTACCCCGTGACTTTGTATCAATTTTTCCGCCACGCCCACAATGATTTTTTTCTGATCCTCCAATTCGTTGACACCGCCGATTAAGGGAACCATAATTTCCGGAAAGACTTTCCCGCCTTCTTCAGCCAGCTGGCACGCCGCCTCAAAAATGGCTGTGGCCTGCATTTCGATGATCTCGGGAAAAGTCACCCCCAGCCGGCAGCCGCGGTGGCCCAGCATGGGGTTGAACTCAGAAAGAGCCACCACCCGGTCTAAAAGTTTTTCCATTTCCTTAACTTTAGGCGAACCGGTTTCCCCGGAAGCCTTCAGCTCAGCTAACTTGACCATCAGGTCTTCTTTTTTTGGTAAAAATTCATGCAGAGGCGGATCCAAGGTTCTAATGGTGACCGGATACCCCTTCATGGCTTTGAACAATTCATAAAAGTCTTTTCTCTGAAAAGGAAGCAGCTGATTCAAGTGCCGTCGGCGGTCTTCTTCGTTTTCGGACAGGATCATTTCTTTGATAATAGGCAGGCGTTCCCGCTCAAAAAACATATGTTCCGTCCGGGCCAAACCGATTCCCTCAGCCCCGAAAGCTACCGCTGTTTCGGCATCTTCAGGGGTATCCGCATTGGCCCGCACATTCAGGCGTCTCACATCATCCGCCCAGGAAAGCAGTTTGGAAAAGTACTGGTAGATTTGAGAATCTTCCGGCTTAAGCTCCCCCCGGATAACTTGAATGACTTCAGAAGGCTGAGTGGCCAATTCTCCTTCGAGCAGCTCACCGGTGGCGCCGTCGATCGAAATCGGATCTCCTTCCCGGATCATCTTATCTCCGGCCTTAAAAAATTTGCCTTCTTCGTTTATAGCGATTCCCCCGCACCCCACCACCGCCGGTTTGCCCATTTGACGCCCCACAATCGCGGCATGGGACGTCATGCCCCCAGTGGCGGTCAAAATCCCTTGAGAGGCGCTCATGCCGTGAATATCATCAGGCGAGGTTTCATCACGCACCAAAATGATCTTTTTCCCCTGCTCTTTCCATTCAACCGCATCATCTGCAGTGAAAACGGCCAGGCCGGAAGCCGCGCCGGGTGAGGCGGACAATCCTTGGGCCACCACCTCGTGTTTGGCTTTTTCTTCCATGTCGAAAACCGGATGCAGCAGTTGGTCCAGGGCCCCCGGCTCAACCTGCTGAAGGGCTTCTTCTTTACCGGCGATTTTTTCCTCGACCATATCCACGGCGATTCTCACCGCCGCCAACCCGGTTCTCTTGCCGTTCCGGGTCTGGAGCATATACAGTTTCTTTTCCTGAATAGTGAATTCAAAATCCTGAACATCATGATAATGGTTTTCCAGTTTGGTGGTTATCTCCTGCAGTTGATGGAAAACTTCCTCCATTTGGTCCTTCAATTCTTGTATGGGGGAAGGCGTTCGTATGCCGGCGACCACGTCTTCTCCCTGGGCGTTGATCAAATATTCCCCGTACAATTCCTTTTCACCGGTAGCGGGATTCCTGGTGAATCCCACCCCCGTGCCGGAGGTGTCTCCAAAATTACCGAAAACCATCAACTGGACATTCACCGCTGTTCCTAAATCATCAGGAATATGGTTCAGTCTGCGGTAGGTGACAGCCCGGGGGTTGTCCCACGAACTGAAAACAGCGGAAACCGATTTGAACAATTGATCCATGACATCCTGAGGAAAAGGTGCTCCGGTTTCTTCTTTAACCACATCTTTATATTCGGAAACAATCTGTTCCAGAATTTCTTCAGGGATTTGAAAATCGTGGGTGATGTTGTGTTCTTGTTTTTTTTCTTTGAAAATGACATCAAATTTTTTATGGGGAATCCGCAGAACCACATCCCCGAACATCTGGATCAAGCGCCGGTAACAGTCCAGGGCGAAGCGCCTGTCTCCGCTTTTTTGGGCTAATCCTTCCACAGTTTCATCATTCAATCCAAGATTCAAAATGGTATCCATCATGCCCGGCATAGAAAATTTGGCACCGGAGCGGACTGAGACCAGCAGGGGGTTGGATTGATCTCCGAATTTTTGACCGGCCGACTCTTCCAGCCGGCCTAAATGGCTTAATATCTCTTCACGGACATCTTCAGGAAAAGTCTTGCCGGCTTCCAAAAAGAGATTGCAAACTTCCGTGGAAATGGTAAAACCGGGAGGCACGGGAATTCCGATCCCTCCCATTTCAGCCAGATTCGCGCCTTTGCCCCCCAGAAGGTCTTTCATTCCCTTGTGACCTTCGGCTTCATTTTGTGCGAAAAAATAAACATATTTTTGACTCATTGTCTTTCACTCCTCATTTTTAAAATCAGCCTGACCTATACCTTTCCTTGTGGCCATGGGAGCCGTTCAGAAATGACACTCATGGCCGGCCTGCAGGGATGGGTGATACGGGATGATCTCCCGCCCGCCCGTGCCTCACATCTGCGGCAGCCGCTGCCCGGATATTACCCGGGCAAGGCAAAAAAAAAGAAACAAGCAAGCGGCGGGCGTCTTGAATTTAAGCCAAATGCTTTCCTCTGGGCGAATAACGGCTTTGATATTCCTTTAAACCCGCTTTTAATACCTGGATGGCCCTTTTCAAATCATCCTCTTTTAAAACATACGCCATCCGGACTTCATTGGTCCCTTTTCCCGGAGTGGAATAGAAACCCTGAGCCGGGGCCACCATGACGGTTTCATTCTCATAGCGAAAATCGGTCAGCATCCACCGGACAAAATGCTCGCTGTCCTCAACCGGAAGCTGGGCCATCATATAAAAAGCACCTTGCGGTTTATACACCGTCACTCCGGGAATATCCTGCATGGCTTCAAAAAACACATCCCGTCGCTTCTGATATTCGCGCTTGACCGGTGCAAAATAATCCCGGCCCATCCGGTATGCGGCCACCGCTGCTTTCTGCTCAAGTGTCGGCGGACACAACCGGGCCTGGGCGAACTTTAAGACCGATTTAAAGATATCCGGATTGCGGGTGATCACCGCTCCGATCCGGGCGCCGCAGCTGCTGAATCGCTTGGAAATGCTGTCAACCACGATCGCCCGGTCCTTGATCTCATCATACTCCAAAATGCTGACGTGTTTCTCCCCGTCATAGATAAACTCCTTGTACACTTCATCCGAGATAAGAAAGAGATCATGTTTTTTTACGATATCAACCACCCGCTCAATCTCCTCGGAAGTGTAAACCGTCCCGGTAGGGTTATTAGGTGAACAGAGTAAAAAAGCACGGGTTTTTGGGTTGATACGAGCCTCGATTTCCTTTGCCGGCGGAAGCCGGAACCTGTTTTTAACATCCAGGGTAAGAGGAACGATATCAACATCGGCAAAACTGGCAAAGCCGTTGTAATTGGTATAAAAGGGTTCAGGAATAATGATGTTTTCTCCCACATCCGCCACCACGTTAAATGAAAAATGAATAGCTTCGGAGCCTCCGATAGTGATAATGACATCGTCCTTGGTCAACGGAATATCATAACTGATAAAGTAATCGGCGATCGCCTGCTGCAGTTCAGACAGCCCCTGGGCCGGGCCGTAGCTGAGGACTTTCTCATCAAAATTTTTAAACGCATCCCAGACCGCTTGCGGGGTCTCGATATCAGGCTGGCCGATATTGATGTAATAGACTTTAACGCCTTCCGCGACGGCCTGGTCGGCATAGGGTTTAAGTTTGCGGATGGGAGACTCTTGTATTTCTTTGGCCCTTTTGGATATATTCATTTATGATTCCCTCCGGCACATCTTCAAGAAGGTTTTGATTATTTCAAAACGACGGCTTTATGTCAATATCCCGGTGAATAAGCCGCAGCCTCTCCAAAACCATGACAGTTTGACCCATGAATCGTCCCGGATGATGAGCGGAACGGGGTTGCCGCAGATGCGAGGTGCCCCTATAATACACCACAAACGATGACAATCCTTTTTGAACTGTTGCCATCCAGATGATATTTTGATATTTATTATGGGGTTTGAGCATGAAGGACATAAAAATTGACCCGCACGCGGAAATAATTGAAAAAACCACTTGGGGGGATTTTGTCCGGCTTAAACTGAAATCTTTTGAAATCGCAGAAAAAGCGAATCCCGGGCAATTTCTCATGGTCCGGGTTACAGAACAGCTCCATCCGCTGCTCCGGAGGCCTTTAAGCATTCATGACAAATCCCGGGACAGCATCGCAATATTTTTTCAAATCACCGGCACAGGAACCCTGATGCTCAGCCGGAAAAGGGAAGGCGACTGTCTGGATATTATGGGTCCTTTGGGAAAAGGTTTTGAAATCCCCCCCCAAGCCTCCGGAAAATCAGCCTTGGTGGGGGGAGGAAGAGGGATCGCTCCCATGGTTTTTCTCGCCCGACGGATGCAATCCCTCAACCATTCCTTTCGAATCTATTACGGAGCCCACTCCCGCATTCAACTTCCCCTTAAAGATGAATTGAGCCATCTCACCCTGTTCTGCTCAACCGAAGACGGCACATTCGGAACCCCGGGCCTGGTCACCTCTCTTCTGGAAAATCATTGTGACAAAGAACTTCCGGAAAGAATATATGCCTGCGGCCCCGAGGCTATGCTGGAAGAGGTATCCCTGTTGTCCCAACGCTTACAAATTCCGGCCCAGCTTTCCCTTGAATCCGTAATGGGCTGCGGTTTCGGGGCTTGCTGGGGATGCGTCAAGCGGCTGAAAACAAAAGGACGTGAAGGATGGTATAAAATTTGTCAAAAAGGACCGGTCGTTCACGCCGAAGACTTAGTGGGGAGGCAACCGTGAGCACGAATCTGTCCATCGACTTGGGATTCCTTACCCTTAAAAACCCTGTCATCGGAGCCAGCGGAACTTTCGGTTATGGAATTGAATTCGCTCCCTTTGTGGATCTCAATCAATTGGGAGGATTCGTAGTGAAAGGCCTGTATATGTCCCCCAAAGAAGGCAATCCCCCTCCCCGGTTAGTGGAAACCCATGGAGGACTGATTAACGCCATCGGCCTGCAGGGAGTAGGAGTCAAAAGATTCTGCCGGGAAATACTGCCGGAATTGACTTTATATGATACGGCGGTGATCATCAATATATGCGGATCAGATGAAGACGAATACACACAGGTTGCTGACTATCTCAACCCGCATGAAGGAATCGCGGCATATGAACTCAATATTTCCTGTCCCAACGTCCGGCAAGGGGGGCGTTGCCCGGCCATGAATCCGGAATCCACTTTCCGGATCGTAAAAAATGTCAAAAAAATATCCCGGCGGCCGGTGATCACTAAACTTTCCCCCAATGTCACCCGTATCGAAGATATCGCTGTGAGTGCGGCTGAGGCCGGCTCAGACGCTCTGTCCCTGATCAACACCATTCTGGCTATGTCGGTTGACCCGGAAACCCGCCGGCCGAGGCTGGCGAATGTCATGGGGGGATTAAGCGGTCCCGCTGTAAAGCCCATCGCCCTCAGGATGGTGTATCAGGCTGCCCGCAGCGTTCACATTCCGGTTATCGGTATCGGAGGGATTTCAAGCCCCAGCGATGTGCTGGAATTTATGATCGCCGGCGCTTCCGCTGTGCAGGTGGGAACCGCTAATTTTATCGATCCCCGGTCCACATTGAACATCATCCGGGAGCTTGAAAAGACTTGCCGGGCGAAAAAGATCACATTGGAATCTCTTATCGGAAGCCTTGACACCACCCCGGCTTAAGGAGAACAGCCATGGCTGAAAACAACGCTGAAAAGATCATCGTGGCGCTGGATGTGGATACCAGGCAAAAAGCCCTGGAACTGGTCCGCCGTCTCCCTTCCGCACGCTGCTATAAAATCGGACTGCGTCTATACACCGCGGAAGGACCCGGCTTTATTCAAGAAATCGCGCAGATGGGGAAACGGATCTTTCTTGACTTGAAATTTCATGATATTCCCAATACCGTCGCCGGTGCGGTCAAAGCCGCTGTGGATTTGGGCGTGGACATGATGACCCTGCACGCTTCCGGCGGAGTGGAAATGATGGCCAGGGCGGTTGAGGAGGCAGCCGAAGAAACAGCAAAAAAGAACATGAAGCGTCCTCATTTGTTGGCAGTCACCATCTTGACCAGTTTGCAAGACAGTGATTTAAAAAAAATGAATATCCCCTCATCCCCTATGGATATGGTTTTAACTTTAGCTTCACTGGCCCAGGAAGCCGGAATGGACGGAATCGTTTGTTCGCCCAAGGAAACACCGGCCGTTCGAAAACAGGCCGGCCCGGGCTTCAAAATTGTGACACCCGGCATCCGTCCCGCATGGGCATCCGCCGGGGATCAGAAACGGATTCTGACTCCGGCTGAAGCCGTACGTTCGGGCTCTGATTATTTGGTGGTGGGACGCCCGGTTATACAGGCCGCCTCCCCGGAAGAGGCATTGGAACAAATTATTCAGGAATTGGACGTCAAAAAGCCCGGAAACCAGCGCCGACAGTGAAAATCGTTCCCAGAACAGCTCCCATGATCACTGTTAAAACAATAGCGACCAGAATGGTCACTATCAAATAAGGAAGAACTTTATCCTTGGGCGTCTCCATCATGGGGAGGTTGAATCCCAGATAAATCAAATAAAGGCCGTAAATCGAAGCCAGTACCGCAAGTATAGACAAAGGCGGAATGATATAAAGAACCCCGGCCACCCATGCGGGCGTGAAACTGAAAACCGCCAGTTTCATGGCATTCACGGCATTCTGTTGGGAGCCGAAAGCGGTTGCCAGCGCATTGATGATGATTCCCAGCACAAAAACAACGGCCAATGAAAAGATGTAGTAGACAATGGCGTATAAAAGGGCCGACCCGATCCCGGACCGAACCCACCCCACAAAAGGTATGTTGTATCCGATGACAGCGCGGCCGATAAACTGAGCCACGGCCGGAATAGCCGCCAAAATCATGGCATATCCGGTGAACAACTCAGCCGTGGTTGCTGATTCTTCTTTTATTTTAGCCCATTCTTCCTTTGGATTGATAAGAATTCCTTTTATACGCGGAACTAATTCCATTCCATCCTCCATCCACAAAATTTTCTAACCCGGCCTATTCGTAAAATAAGGATTCGGAGGAGGCTGATCTCTCCTTCTCTGAGTCAGCCCCGGCCCGTGAATAAGCCAGGCTTAAAGATATCTTTTTTATAAGCCGGTGTCAAATTTATTATTCTCAGGGGTGGAGGCGCGGGTCGGATTCGAACCGACGAATCGAGGTTTTGCAAACCCCTCCCTTAGCCACTTGGGTACCGCGCCATGGTTTCAATCTTCTGCTTTTTTTTTGGAGCGGGCGAAGGGACTTGAACCCTCGACCTTCTGCTTGGCAAGCAGACGTTCTACCGCTGAACTACGCCCGCTCTTCATTTCGGCATAAAACCGGATTTAAACTACCAGAATCACGCTTTTCTGTCAACTCGCACCGGCCAGGGTCCCCCTCTTTTTCTGGGGTCATGATGAAACCCGGAGACGTGTTTCGGCACGGCTTCCCCCGCCGGCCGTGCCGAGCGAGTACGGATGTCATGAGGCGGACAGAGCGCCGGCTATCCTTTTGGATTTACAGCGACTCGATCGCCTATTTCCACGGCATCCCGGCTGGACAAAACTTTAATGGTTGAGGTTTTTTCCTGAACATCTATGACCACGGAATTTCCAAAAATTTTCAAAGGAGCTCCTTTTTTAACCTGCCGGAAAATAATGAACTGCTGGCCCCGCTCAACATTATCTTCTTTTCCCAGATTTATCAAAGCCAAATGCCCATCACCGATCTGGTTGAATTCGGTTTCCAGAAAAATAATTTCTCCTCCGCTTCCTTGAGTTTCGAAAGGGGAGACGTCATAACCGAGATCTTTTCCCATAACGGTCTCAAGGGGTTGAAAAGGAACTAAATAATCCCCCACCATGATATTTCCACAGGCTTTTTCAATCTCGGCGGATGCCCGGTTTTCTCCTAAAGCCTTGATTCTGAGACGCCCTCTCCGGTACGCAAGGAGGCCGTATCCGGGAACGGTCTTCTGCACCATCAATTCGCTGTATCGGCTGTCGTCTCTCATTTGCACAATCATAAAGACCTGCCCTTTTTCCAATCCTTGGTTCCGGCCTTGATTGATATAGACTGTATTCCCGTCAGTGAACATCTCCCGCTCATATTCTCTTTCCGCTCCGGTGATCCGCAACTGAGGGATATCGCCATCCCAAATAAAAAAAGAACAATACCGGTCCGATTCTGAAATCAGCGGGTATACATCTTTATAAATGGCGGCTTTTTCAATCTGGTGTTCCTGAGCATATAATTTGGCCGGGCTGAAGCCGGCTGTCAGCACAACCATAGACACAACCATAAAAACCTGAAACACCCAATGTTTTAGACCTAAATTTTTTCTTCTCACCGATACACCCCCTGCCTGGATTTTTTTACCTAAAATGTCTTCACCTGATTTATTCACGCCGTGCGCACCCCCGCAAATAAAACAACCATAAAATCATCACCATCTTTCTTATGACGTGTTCAGGTTCATTATATTTTGTCGTTTTCGCGGTGTCAACATTCAAAAGGCCTTGTTTTTTCTTGACTTCCCTAAATCATTTTTCTAACATTCAAATCATGGGGTTATGGAGTCTTAAAAAAGGAGGAGTCATTTTGAATAAAAAAGAAGCTCTTTTATTAATGTCGAAAGACGCAGGTATTACCACAGCGCAGGCAGAGAAAGCGTTCAATCAGCTCTTTTCAGGAATCAAGACGGCTCTGCAGAAAGGAGAAAAAGTCACTTTTTCCGGGTTCGGAAGCTTCGAAGTCAAAAAAACCAAAAAACGCAAGGGACGCAATCCGCGAACCGGAGAAATTATTCCTATTCCAGCCAAAAAAAGAATAAAATTCAATCCCAGTAAGCTCATTATCAGCAAATTGTAACTGCCTGACCAATCACTTAGCCTGACTTATACCTTAGAACATCATTTCCCTATGGCATATGGAATTCAGGTTAGGCTTGTGCTCCCTTCAGATTTTTAAGGCCATTCTTCGCCCTCTGTTTTCGGCCGTGGGGACGGGAAATGGGTCACCGCCACGTGGAAATCCTCAGCGAGAATATCCGCTCTGATTCCGGCTTCGCACCGCGTGATGACACAATCAAAGGCACGGCGTGCCCCGGAATGACAGACCCAAAAGCGCTCCGCTCTCCGGGACGACACCCCCCTTGTCTTTGCGAGGCTTGCGCCGGCACGCCGCGGCAATCCCTTCCTGCTTCGGGCGGGCCGAAACCACCCGGCCTCTGCGCCATTTTCCTGATTTGGGATGTGGACAGATATATCCCGTTTCTATAGAATACGTGTTAATGCCAAAAAAAATATCCGTCAGATGACATGCTGCCCTGGAGAGCTGGCGATGACTATCGGAAGTCGTTATCCGGTCGCCACAGCAGGAAGTCGTACACGGGGTAGAGCTGTTCAAAGCGCGTGATGATCTC